>DASWVJ010000043.1:0-29321 GCA_036406295.1 Bradyrhizobium sp. | reverse complement strand
ATCTATGACTGGGGCGGCGGCCTGATCTGGGCGGCGGTGCCGCCGAGGCCGGATGCGCAGGCCGCGCACGTCCGTGGCCGCGTCGAGGCCGCTTGCGGCCATGCCACGCTGATTCGCGCGGGCGAGGAAGTGCGGCGCCAGCTCGATGTGTTTCAGCCCCAGCCGGCCGGGCTTGCCGCGCTGGCTGAGCGGGTGCGGCAAAGCTTCGATCCCAAAAACATCCTCAACCGCGGCCGGATGGCGCGGGGAACTCCGACATGAAGACCGAATTCTCACTGGCCCAACTGGCCGATCCCGACATCAAGGAAGCCGACGAGATCCTGCGCGCCTGCGTGCATTGCGGGTTCTGTACCGCGACATGTCCGACCTATGTGCTGCTCGGCGACGAGCTCGATAGCCCGCGCGGGCGCATCTATTTGATCAAGCAGATGCTGGAGAAGGACGAGAAGCCGACCGCCGAAGTGGTCAAGCATATCGACCGCTGCCTGTCGTGCCTCGCCTGCATGACCACCTGTCCCTCCGGCGTGCACTACATGCATCTGGTCGATCAGGCGCGGGTGCGGATCGAGCGCGACTATTCGCGCCCGCTGCTGGAGCAGGGGCTGCGCAAGCTGCTGGCGCTGGTGCTGCCGCGGCCCGACCTCTTCCGGTACAGCATGTGGCTGGCGCGGATCGCGCGGCCTTTCGCGCGCCTGCTGCCGCAGCCCGAAGCGGATTCGGTCAATCCGACTTTATTCAGCCGGATCAAGGCGATGCTGTCACTGGCGCCGGCTCGCCTGCCGCCGCCGGGACCGGTGCCCGGCAGCGTGTTCCCGGCGCAGGGCGAGCGGCGCGGACGGGTCGCGCTGCTGCAGGGCTGCGCTCAGCAAGTGCTGGCGCCGCGCATCAATCAGGCTGCGATCAACCTGCTGACCCGCCACGGCATCGAAGTCGTGCTGGTCAAGGACGAGCAATGCTGCGGCGCGCTCACCCATCACATGGGCGACGACCGCGATGCGCTGGCCCGCGCGCGGGCCAATGTCACGGCCTGGCGGCGGGAAGCGGAACGGGGCGGGCTGGACGCCATCCTGGTGACGACGTCGGGCTGCGGCACCGTGATCAAGGACTATGGCTATCTGCTGCGCGAGGACCGCCACTACGCCGCGCCCGCGGCGCAGGCTTCGAATATGGCCAAGGACATCAGCGAGTATCTCGCCGGCATGGAGCTGCTTCCATCGAGCCAGAAAGGCGAGGTCACGGTCGCCTATCACTCGGCCTGTTCGCTGCAGCACGGGCAGAAAATCACGCACGCGCCGAAAGAATTGCTTTCCAAGAATGGATTCGTGGTGAAAGATGTGCCCGAGAGCCATTTGTGTTGCGGTTCGGCGGGGACATACAACATTCTTCAGCCCGAGCTTGCGGGCCGATTGCGCGATCGCAAGGTCGCCAACATCGCAAGCGTCGAGCCGGATGTGATTGCTGCGGGCAATATCGGCTGCATGGTGCAGATAGCCGGTGGCACATCAGTTCCTGTGGTGCATACGATTGAGCTTCTCGATTGGGCGACGGGAGGTCCGCGGCCAGCACTGAACTGAGGCTGAACTGATGGCGCAGCAGACAACGGCGATCCGCGACGTCCGATAGTCATGATCGGCGGCAACAGGAGGATGATCACGATGGCGAAGAAGGCGAAGAAGAAGGCTAAGGCCAAGAAGGCGAAGAAAGCCAAGAAGGCCGTAGCAGCGAAAAAGAAGAAGTCTGCAAGGAAGTCCGCCAAGAAGTCTGCGAAGAAGTCGGCCAAGAAGGTCGCAAAGAAGGCCGCAAAGAAGTCCGCCAAGAAAGCCAAGGCCGCACCGAAAAAGGCGAAGAAGAGCGCGCCGAAGAAGAGAGCGGCTGCACCCAGGCCAGCGCCTGCGCCAGCCCCGGCTCCAGAGCCCGAGCCCGCCCCGAGCTGGGCGACCCCCAGTCCCGCCCCCAGCTGGAGCTCCGGCGGAGCGGACGGCGGCGGCGATAACAACTAGCGCCAAGTGATTTTGAAAGAGCCGCGGCGGCGACGCTGCGGCTCTTTCTTTTTTGCGGCCGATACTTCCACGGCTGCTCGATTCGGCCGGGCCGGCCGAAGTCTTTTCACGCACTGCCTGGCGGGCTGCGTATGTCGGAAGCGGCCAAAACCGTGGTGCAGAAGCCACACCTGCCAACAACCTCTCGCAACAAACCCGGCAAAAGCCCGAAACGCCTAAAAAGGCGGCAGATGCTTGCCATTTTTGCTTCCCGGGTTGCATCGCTCGGAACAGATTATTCGCGAGCTTTGGTCGCAGTCGGTCTTCCGATTCCTAGGGGCAACGAGGCCCGGCTGTTCAAAATGAGATGGGGATCGTCATGAAGAAAATGGTTCTGGCTGCCGCAGTTCTGGCAGTGACTGCGAGTTCTGCGCTTGCCGCCGACATGCCTGTAAAGGTCAAGGCTCTGCCGCCGGCGCCGTTCGATCCCTGGGATCTCGCCTTCGGCGCGGCCATCATGAACGACTACATCTTCCGCGGTGTCACCCAGTCCAACCACAAGCCGTCGGTCGCGGTCTACTTCGAGCCGCGCTACAACTTCACCAAGGATCTGCAGGCCTATGTCGGCGTTGCCGGCGAGAGCATCTCGTTCCCGAACCGCGCCGCGGCCGAAATCGACGTCTACGGCGGTATCCGCCCGACCTTCGGCATCTTCGCCTTCGACTTTGGCGCCTGGGGTTATCTCTACCCGGGCGGGCAGTGCTTCAACCCCGCTGCGTTCCCGGGCTCAGGCATCCCTGGCTCCGACATCCAGTGCGTGCTGAACGGTGCCCTGCCGCTCAACGGCAACGTCGCCAAGCGCGATGCCAGCTTCTTTGAAGTCTACGGCAAGGTAAACGTCACCCTGAACGACCAGTTCACGATCGGCGCCAACGAGTACTACTCGCCGAACTTCCTCAATCTCGGGGCCTGGGGCAACTACGCCTCGGTTACCGCCAAGTGGACCGCGCCCTCGACCACTTTCGGCTCCTCCGGCGTCGGCATGTACATCTCCGGCGAATTTGGCCGGCAGTGGCTGGGCACCTCCGATGCCTTCTATGGCACCGTGAGCCCGCTCGCCAACTACGCGGCCGGTATCCCCGAGCCGAGCTACAATACCTGGAATATCGGCGTCGGCTTCACCTACAAGGTGTTCACGCTGGATATCCGCTACACCGACACCAACCTGTCGAAGGCCTCCTGCAACGCCTTCACCTCCGACTTCTCGACCACCAGTTTCAGTGTGAACAATATCACCGCGATCAATCCGGGCGGCTTTGGCTCCAACTGGTGCAGCGCGACCGGCATCGTCAAGCTGTCGGCTGATCTGACCGCGATGACCAACCTGAAGTAAGCTCGACCGGTTGAACGGTTTGGGGGCGGCAGAGCGATCTGCCGCCCCCTGCCTTTGCGCGACGATGATTAAGGGCGGCGATTGCAGGGGCGGGCAGAGACCGCAGGTGCCGACTTCTCAACTTCCGACTTCTGCGTGCGCTTTCTCGCGTAGCGCAAAGCGGTCGCCGTCGCGGACCAGCGACAGCTTGCGCGCATGGAAGGCGTCCAGCGTCGAGCGGTGGCCGATCGACACCAGCGTGGTGGCCGGCAGCTTTTCGGTGAGCAGGCGGTAGAGTGCGGCTTCCGACGGCTCGTCGAGCGAGGCGGTTGCCTCGTCGAGGAACAGGAATGTCGGTGCATGCAACAGAGCGCGCGCCACGCTAAGGCGCTGCTGCTCGCCGAGCGACAGCATCCGGTTCCAGTGCGCCTCTTCATGCAGCCGCGGCGCCAACTGGCGCAACCCGACGTCAAGCAGCGCCTGCCTGACCCGCTCGGCGTCAAAGGCGCCAGCGGCGGCCGGATACACCACCGCAGCGTGCAGCGAGCCGATCGGGAAGTAGGGCCGCTGCGGCAGCATCATCAGCGTGGCGCCGGCAGGAATCGTGATCGCGCCGTCGCCGAACGGCCAGACGCCGGCGATGGCGCGGAATAGCGTCGACTTCCCCGAGCCCGAGGGGCCGGTGATCAGCGTGCGCTCGCCATCGCGAAAGGTGAGCGCATCGGCTGCGACCACGGGCTCGCCGTGCGGCAAGCGCACCAATAGCTGCTTGAGCTCGATCGCCTTGCCCCCGCCGCCCGCGAGGCGAACCGAGGCGGGGCTTGCCGCCAGGTGCAGCGAGCTGACAATCGACATCTCGAAACCGTCGAGGCGGGCCACCACCGCGCGCCATTCGGCGAGGTTGCGATAGACAGAGACGAAAAACGACAGCGACCTGTAGACGCTGTCGAAGGCCGAGGCTGTCTGCATCATCCCGCCGAGCTGGACCTTTCCGGCGAAAAAGGCCGGCGCTACCAGCGCGTAAGGGAATACGACGGCCGCCTGCGCGTAGCTTTGCGTAAAGGCGGTGAGCCGCTTGGTG
Source organism: Bradyrhizobium sp. (assembly GCA_036406295.1). Lineage (GTDB taxonomy): Bacteria > Pseudomonadota > Alphaproteobacteria > Rhizobiales > Xanthobacteraceae > Bradyrhizobium. Next base: position 24,889 of record DASWVJ010000043.1, on the reverse strand, counting down.
CGGCTCATGATGCCGTACCAGTTGGCGATGACGCGGCCGAAGCGGTGCATCAGCCGTTCGCGCTCGGCGGCTTCGCCCTTCATCAGCGCGATCTGCTCGGAATTCTCGCGCACGCGCACCAGGTTGAAGCGGAAATCCGCCTCGCGCTGCTGCTGCTCGAAATCCAGATTGACCAGCGGCGAGCCGATCCATTGGGTCATCATGGTGCCAAGGATGGCGTAGATCAGCGCGCCCCACACCAGATATCCGGGAATCGCGATTTCCTTGCCGAACAGATGCAGCGGCGCCGCCGCCGACAGGCCCCACAGGATCACCACGAAGGAGGCCAGCGACACGATCGCGCTGAGCAGGCCAAGGCCGAGTTCGAGCGTGCGATCGACGAACAGCTTGACGTCGTCGGTCATGCGCTGGTCGGGGTTGTCGGCCGCATCCCCCTGTAGCTGCATGCGATAGTGGTTGGGCCCCGTCAGCCACTCGCTGAGATAATGGCTGGTCATCCAGTTGCGCCAGCGGATCTGAAGCCATTGATTGAGGTAGAGCTTGTAGACGGACAGCACCACCGCGATGCTGGCGAGCACGATGAACACGCCGAACTCCCAGACGAAGGTGTCCCAGTCCTTGTCCTGCAGCGCGTTGTAGAAGCGGTTGTTCCACTGGTTGATCAGCACGTCGATTCCCACCAGCGAGAGCTCGATGGCGATAACGACGGCGAGCAGGCCGCGCCCAGCCCATTTGTCCTCGGATCGGAAATAGGGGGTTGCGATCCGCCATACGGTCGCGAGTGTCGCGCGGATGTTTTTCACAGATCATGTTCTCCGGGAAAATGCTCCAAGCTACTGATAAAGCTTGGGAAAATAAAAAGTACCGACAAAAGTCGTAAGCGTTGCGCGCGTGCGGCGCCTTGTCGCAGACGCCCCTCCGATCCTAGCATGGGCGCAGGCGAAGGGGCGGGGACACCTCAAGGCTTCGCGCTGATGTGACGACCTGCTTTGGCAGCTTGTCCGGTACATCGCAAGCACCCCCGTTGGAACGCCCATGCGCGCCGAACCGTTCACGCCGGACGGCGCGCGCGATAACGGCGTGGGGAGAAAAAACTCAATGTGGGATCAAGTCTACAACCCGCTCAACAACGCGGCCTTATCGACCATTGCGGCCGCCGTTCCCGTGATCACGCTGCTGGTGCTGATCGCCAGCGGCAGGGTGAAAGCGCATATCGCCGCCATCATCGCCGTGATCGTGACCAACCTGATCACGATCGCGATCTTCCATATGCCCGCCGACATGTCGGTACGCGCCACCCTGCTCGGCGTGGTGACCGGCTTCTTCCCGATCGGCTGGATCGTGCTCAACGTCATCTTCCTCTACCAGATCACGGTGGCGACCGGCCGTTTCGAACTGTTGAAGCGCGCCGTCGGCGGCGTCACCGAAGACCGCCGCCTGCAATTGTTGCTGATCGCGTTCTCGTTCGGCGCGTTCTTCGAGGGCGCTTCCGGCTTCGGCACGCCGGTTGCGATCACAGGCGCGGTGCTGATCGGGCTCGGCTTCTCGCCGCTTGCAGCTTCCGGCCTGTCGCTGATCGCCAACACCGCCCCTGTCGCCTACGGCGCGCTCGGCACGCCGATCCAGGGCCTCGCCTCGGTCACCGGGCTCGATCCCTATATCCTCGGCGCGATGGTCGGGCGGCAGTTGCCGTTCTTTTCGCTGATCGTGCCGTTCTGGGTGGTGTGGGCGTTCGCCGGCTGGCGCGGCATGAAGGAGGTGTGGCCCGCAATTCTGGTCACCGGCGTTACCTTCGCGGTTCCGCAATTCGTGATCTCGAACTTCATAAATCCCTGGATCGTCGACATCGGCGCCTCGCTGATCTCGATGGGCTGCCTGATCCTGTTCCTCCGGGTATGGCAGCCGAGGCAGCTGTGGCTGTCGCCGAAGCTGCGCGGGCGCGACGAGTCGGCCGCGACCATGACCGCTGCGACACCGCTCGACAAGACGCCGCTCACGCAAGCGCAATTGTGGAGCGCGCTGCTGCCGTGGATCATCGTGTGCATCATCATGCTGATCTGGGGCAACGGCGCCTTCAAGACCTGGGCGAACTCGATTTTCACCTGGAATTATGCGGTGCCCGAGCTGCACAACATGATCAACAAGATGCCGCCGGTGGCGGCGAAGCCGACGCCGGAAGCCGCGGTGTTCGCCTTCACCTGGCTGTCCTTCACCGGCTCTGGCATGCTGATCGCGGCGATCATCTCGGGCTTCCTGATGGGGCTGTCGCCTCTGAGGCTGGTCACCGAATACGGCCGCACCATTCGCCTCTGCGCCATTTCGCTGATCACGATCTCGGCGATGCTGGCGATCGGCACGCTGACGCGCCTCTCCGGCGTCGATGCGACGCTGGGTCTGGCGTTCGCCGCCACCGGCGTGCTCTATCCCTTCTTCGGCACCTTGCTCGGCTGGCTGGGCGTGGCGCTGACGGGATCGGACACCGCTTCCAACATCCTGTTCGGCAACCTGCAGAGGATCACGTCCGAGCAACTCGGCCTGTCGCCGGTGCTGATGGCCGCCGCCAACTCCTCCGGAGGCGTGATGGGCAAGATGATCGACGCGCAGTCGATCGTGGTCGCCTCCACCGCCACCAACTGGTACGGCCATGAAGGCTCGATCCTGCGCTACGTCTTCCTGCACTCGATCGTGCTGGCGTGCCTGGTCGGCCTGTTCGTGACCTTGCAGGCCTATGTCTGGCCGTTCACGCTCATGGTCCTGCATTAGGCCGGGCCGGACGTAGTCGAGCAAGATCCCCGCGGCGGAGCGTCGCGGGGATTTTTTCAAGCTTTTTTCTTCGCGAGGCCGTCTGGCCAACGCCGCTTTCGTTCCATACAAGGGCGCGGGCTGCGCCGCCCATTTGTTGTCGAGAGGTTGCATGGTTTTCGTCACGCGTCATTTGAAGTTCGCTGCCGCCATTTCATTGCTGTCTGCAGCTTTCCTCTCCAGCTCGCCCGCACAGGCCCAGGATTTCCCGTTCGGGCTGGAGATGACGCTGGATGCGAACCGCATGCCGGGCTCCAAGCGCATTCCCTCGCTCGAGATCGGCGACGATGGCGAGGTCTTGCTCGAGCTCTGGTGCAAGGGCGGCAAGGGCCAGTTCTCGGTGGCCGGCAACACCATCGTCTTCGTTCCCGGCGCGATGGAGAACCGCAGCTGCCCGCCGGATCGCGCGCAGGCCGATGACGAACTGATTGCCGCGCTCAGCGAAGCGGCGACCTGGCGGCGGCAGGGCGATTTCGTCACCCTGATCGGCTCCAGGCAGCTGCGCTTCCGCATCAATACGAACTAGCGAGAACGCTTCGTCTCTCCCCGCAAGAGGGAGAAGACTTACTTCCACACCGACTTGTCGGCGTCCCAGCGCTGGCCTTTCAACTCCTTTGCCAGCGCCTCGATCGAGCCGTTGTCGTCCTCGGGCTCGGCGCCTTCGTCGTCGGCGGCGCTGGAATCTTCCGAGAGGTTGAGTTTCGGACCTGAGCCTTCGTCCGCCGTCGTGGTGACCGGGCTCGACACCCACAGCATCAGCTTGTCCGTGGTGCCCGGCTTGTCCGCGGACACCTGTGCCGAAACTGCCACCGTCTCGGTAAGCCCGAGCGCGGGATAGATCTGGCTCGGCCGCTTGAAGGTCAGCGTCAGCTTGCCGGTATTGGCGTTCCAGGCCGAGCCGGCCGGCGTTGCCGCGAGCGTCTTGCTCAGCACGCCTGATATCGCCCCGGCGAGCTTCTCCCGGTTGACCTTGTCGCCGTCGCGCCAGCCGGCCGCCGCAAAGCGGATCGCACGGTCCATCTCGACAATGCCGCTGGTCCAGCCCGCCAGCGCGACGCCGGGCGTCGCTTTGAGCTTTGCGATCAGCGCGCCGGCGCGCTCGGGATCGACGGTGAGGTTGATGGTCTGTTCTCCGGCGCGGAGTTCGTCGCAGGTCACCGACAGGCTATTGACGGACACTTCGAGCGGCTCGCCCTTCAGGCCCTTCAGGAAATCGAGCACCGATTCCAGCTTTACCCGCACGCCGACCGACTCCGGTGAGACGTCGGTGAATTCCTTGGGCGAGGATGTGATGCCATCGTCGTGGGTCTGGCTCTCCAGAAATTCCTTTTCACTGAGGTCGGAATTGTCCGATGACGCCACTTCGTTGACCTTCTGGCCAACGGTGATCTGGCCGCGGAACTCAAAGGTGTCGCCGGTTGCCTTGCGCGTCAGCTTCACCGCCACGGGTTGCTTGTCGCCGAGGCTCTGCGCGGTGCCGGTGAGGTTCGCTCCGTTGACTGTGAGGTTGGCGACGAAACGGTCCTTGCGCTCGGCGCCCTTCTCGACGGGATAGCAGACGTCGAGCGTGGCCGCGGTGACGACCTTGCCCTGCCGCGTCTCCTTCAGGATCACGTCGGCAGTGTTGTCCATCAGCCCGTCGATCGCGGTGAAATAACGCACCTCGCTGCCGCCGGGCGCCGGCTTCGCTGCCGGCTGCTTGGCCTGCGCGAAAGCAAGCTCGGGCGAAAGGGCCAAGAGTGCGAACAGGCAGAGCAGGAGCGGGCGCATCGCAAAATTCCTTTGGGCCAGAATCGGCCAGCGGGAACCTACCAAACCCTGATGTCATCGGCCAAAAAGAAGGCCGCCCGGAGGCGGCCTTCGATCGGCTTATTCGGCAAGCCAAGGGCCTCAGAAGCCCATGCCGCCCATTCCGCCCATGCCGCCGCCCGGCATCGCCGGCGGGGCCGCTTCCCTCGGCACTTCGGCGACCATCGCTTCGGTTGTCACCAGAAGGCCCGCAACCGACGATGCGTCCTGCAGCGCAGTGCGCACCACCTTGGCGGGATCGATGATGCCCTTTTCGACCATGTCGACATATTGCTCGGTCTGCGCGTCGAAGCCGAAGGTCTCCGACTTGTTCTCGAGAATCTTGCCCACCACGATCGAGCCTTCGAGGCCGGCGTTTTCCGAGATCTGACGCAGCGGGGCTTCCAGCGCCTTCAGCACGATGTTGATGCCGGCCTGGACGTCGGCATTGTCGTTGGACAGGCGCCCGACCGCCTTCTTGGAGCGCAGCAGCGCCACGCCGCCGCCCGGCACGATGCCTTCCTGTACCGCGGCGCGGGTCGCATTCAGCGCATCCTCGACGCGGTCCTTCTTCTCCTTGACCTCGATCTCGGTGGCGCCGCCGACCTTGATCACCGCGACACCGCCGGCGAGCTTGGCCAGCCGCTCCTGCAGCTTCTCGCGGTCGTAGTCGGAAGTGGTCTCCTCGATCTGCGCCTTGATCTGGCCGACGCGGGCCTCGATGTCCTTCTTCTTGCCGGCGCCCTTGACGATCGTGGTGTTCTCCTTGTCGATCACGACCTTTCCGGCGCGGCCGAGCATGTTGATCGTGACGCTCTCCAGCTTCATGCCGAGTTCGTCGGAGATCAGCTGGCCGCCGGTAAGGATCGCGATGTCCTCCAGCATGGCCTTGCGGCGGTCACCGAAGCCCGGCGCCTTGACGGCGGCCACCTTGAGGCCGCCGCGCAGGCGGTTGACCACCAGCGTCGCCAGCGCTTCGCCCTCGACGTCCTCGGCGATGATCAAGAGCGGACGGCCGGACTGCACCACGGCTTCCAGCACCGGCAGCATGGCCTGCAGGCCGGACAGCTTCTTCTCGTGCAGCAGCACGTAGACGTCATCCAGCTCGGCAGTCATCTTCTCGGCATTGGTGATGAAGTAGGGCGAGAGGTAGCCGCGGTCGAACTTCATGCCCTCGACGATGTCGACCTCGGTCTCGAGCGACTTGTTCTCCTCGACCGTGATGACGCCCTCATTGCCAACCTTCTGCATGGCCTGCGCGATCATCTTGCCGATCGCGGTATCGCCATTGGCGGAGATGGTGCCGACCTGGGCGACCTCGGACGAAGCCGCCACGGGCTTGGCGCGCTTCTCGATATCCTTGACCACGGCGGTGACTGCGATGTCGATGCCGCGCTTCAGGTCCATCGGGTTCATGCCGGCGGCAACCGCCTTGGCGCCCTCGCGCACGATGGCCTGCGCCAGCACGGTCGCGGTGGTGGTGCCGTCGCCGGCCGCATCATTGGTCTTGGAAGCGACCTCGCGCACCATCTGCGCGCCCATGTTCTCGAACTTGTCCTCAAGCTCGATCTCCTTGGCGACGGTGACGCCGTCCTTGGTGATGCGGGGCGCGCCGAACGACTTGTCGATGACGACGTTGCGGCCCTTCGGGCCGAGCGTCACTTTCACCGCATTGGCGAGAACATCGACGCCGCGCAGCATGCGCTCGCGCGCTTCGCCGTGAAATTTTACGTCCTTGGCAGCCATTGAACTTACTCCTCGGAAATTGGTCGGTTGTTTTCAATTCCGTCACGGCCGGGCTTGTCCCGGCCAATCCACGACTTTCTTGCTACACGGAACCAAAGACGCGGATGCCCGGGCCAAGCCCTGGCATGACGAACGGGGGGCTACGCCAGCACGCCCATGATGTCGGACTCCTTCATGATCAGGAGTTCCTCGCCGTCGATCTTGACCTCGGTGCCCGACCATTTGCCGAACAGCACGCGGTCGCCGGCCTTGAGGTCGATCGGGATCAGCTTGCCGGCTTCGTCGCGGCCGCCCGGTCCGACGGCCACCACCTCACCCTGGGAGGGCTTTTCCTGGGCGGTATCCGGGATGATGATGCCGCCCCTGGTCTTCTCTTCGGCTTCGATGCGCTTCACCACGACACGGTCGTGCAGCGGACGGAATTTGGATTTGGCCATGACGCTCCCTCAAGCCTTCGGTTTTCAGGTCCGGTTCATCGGAACCGGCATGTAATGCGGGCCGCAGCAGGCGCCTGGGCGGCAGGCTGGCCAGCAGATTTAGCAATCGCGATCTAGGAGTGCTAAGGTGGGCCCGGAAATATGGCGTGGTGAAAGTTCTGTCAAGCAAGGTGGTTAAGGCCTTGGTGAGGCCAATGTAGGATGGTGGTACGCAAACCAAAGTCGGGGCCGCGGCGTAAACCGTCCGAGGTCATTGCCCCGGTTGGTCTTTTGCGCTTGGCTGCCGGACGGGTGCGGCCATGGAATGTGTTCGGGGGATACCCATGATCAGGTCAGGTAATGCGCGTTCGGTGGCGAGCCTCGCCGTCGTTTCGATGCTGTCGGTCTTTCTGGCCGGCTGCGAAACCACGAACCTCGGCGGTATGTTCGGTTCATCGGCGCCGACCGCTGCACCGGAGCCGGGCGTGGCGCCGGAAATGCCTGCAACTATTCGCTCCGACGAGATCGTCGGCCGCTGGGGGCTGGCCTCCTACCAGGATCCAAAGGACCGCGCCCGTACCGAGGCGATGGCGCGTTCGCAGTGCAAGCAGCCCTATGTCATCACCGCCGGCTCTTCCGGCGGCGTCATCATGCATCTGGCCGACCAGGCCACCCCGCAGGAGCTGCGGCTGAAGGGCAGCCCGAGCGGCAAGAACTATATCGGCCCGGCCGGCCCGACGCCGGGCGAGCAGGATCGCGAGATCGTCTCCTTCGACGGCCGCGTCATGGTCACGCGCTTCGTCGACAAGGATGCCGGCACCCGCTACGGCAACATGGTCTACGTCCGCTGCGCGCCGCGGGCGTGAGGCTGTAGTCGTTCCGGGGCGGTCCGCAGGGCCGAACCCGGAACCTCGAGATTCCCCGATGCGCAATTGCGCATCTGAGGTCTGGTCCTTCGGACCGGAATGACGACCTGATAGAGATTGTGCGAAAGAAAACGCCGGCCCAAAGGCCGGCGTTTTCTTTGTCTTGTTGTCGCAGCGCTCAGTTGAACATCGCGTCGATGTCGTCCTGCGAGGCGTGGCCGACGTCGCCATCGAGCTTGGGGCCGTTGAGCAGCTTGGCGTCGCCCTCGCGGCTATCGATGATCGGCGGCGCATGCGCCTTGATGGCGTCGACGCCGCCCCAGATGTTCATCATCTCGTAGATGTGCTGCTCGATGAATTTCATCGTGGTCATCACCTTGGAGATGCGCTGGCCGGTAAGGTCCTGGAAATTGCAGGCCTCGAAGATCGAGACGACGCGTTCCTGGATCTCCTCGGAAAGAATTTTCTGCTGGTCGAGCGAGGTGTTTTTCGACAGCGCGCTCGCGGCATTGTCGATCGACTCCGCCGCTTCAAGGATCTGCTGGGTGGCCTGTTCGGTGCCGCCGACCACGGCGCCGAGCTCGCCGTTGACCTTGGCCATTTCCTCGCCGTTGAAGCTCTTGCCGTGCAGCACCGCGATCTCGCGCTTGGTGCGGCTGATGGCGTCGTGGATCAGGTCGAGCTCGACCTTGAGCTTCTCGCACTGTTCGATCTGGGCGCGGTAGGTTTCCAGCAGCGCCTGGGTTTCCGACATCTCGCGGTTGGCGGCTTCCTCGACCGTTTCCGTGGCCTTGCGGGCGGGCGCAGCCATCTGGGTGCGGATCGCGCGCAGCTCGGCCATGATCTCGCGGTGCATTGGGCCGACATCGATCTCGGGATCTGCGGGCATCACCATCGGCGCGTCGCCGAGAATGGCTTGTTCGACACGAAAGCGTTTGCGATTGACCGACATGGTTGTTCTTCCCACCCCTATACTTCCGCACCCTTTCTAGACAGATGCCGTTTAACGCGAGGTTCACGCGGGGAACCGGGATGTCGGCGTAAATTACGGAGGCGCAAAGAAGCGATTAACCATGCGCCTTTCGTATTCACCGAAAATAAACGCTACCTGACAAAACGCGGCGAATTGCCGGCGTGGTGAATCGAAACGCCGATTCCGTTTACCAAACCGATTAGGTTTTCATTTGTAGTGAATCGCGTGTGAACGGCGCGTGTCCTGCGTGCCATCAAAGACGAACAGTACAGAGTACGTCGATGTCGAAAAAATTTGCTCTCGCGCTCCTGGCGAGCGCCTCCATCCTTTGCGCCACCATCGATACCGCCACTGCGCAGTACGGTCCGCCGGTGCGCACGGCCTCCAACCTGGGCGGCGGTTTCATTGAATTCCTGTTTGGCGACGGGCCGCGCGGCGGCCGCTACGAGCAGATGTATCAGCAGCAGCCGGACGTCGGCTATGACGGGCGGCGCCTGCCGCCGATGGATCCGCAAGGCTATTACCGCCAGCAGGAGGCGGTCGAGCCTAACCAGCGCGACTTCGATCCCAAATACAATAAGCAGGTGGTCGAATATCACGGCAAGGAAAGCCCCGGCACGATCGTGATCGATACGCCGAACAAGTTTCTTTACTTGGTGCAGGACGACGGCAGGGCGCTGCGCTACGGCGTCGGCGTCGGACGGCCGGGCTTCACCTGGGCGGGCGTGAAGACGATCTCGGCCAAGAAGGAATGGCCGGCCTGGACGCCGCCGCCGGAAATGCTGGCGCGCCGTCCCGATCTGCCGCGGCACATGGAAGGCGGTCCGGAGAACCCGCTCGGCGCGCGCGCGATGTATCTCGGCACCTCGCTCTACCGCATCCACGGCTCCAACGAGCCCTGGACCATCGGCACCAATGTCTCCTCGGGCTGCATCCGCATGCGCAACGAGGACGTCATCGACCTCTACGGCCGCGTCGGCGTCGGCACCAAGGTGGTGGTGATCTAGGTTTGAGGCGGTTTTGTCCTGACGCCTTTGCGTTATTGGAACAAACCTGGCTCGATCTGGTTTTCGTTCGTTCAACTGGAGAATGCACAGATGAAGCCTTTCTTGATGGCGCTCGTTGCTGCATTTGCAAGCAGCACTTTCGCGCTTGCTGACACCCCGGTCACGCCGGCAGAGGCCGAGAAGATCAAGGCCGCTTTGGAAGTCTTTGGCTGCACCGGCGGCAAGATGGAAAAGGAGTCCGAAGGCAGCGGCTACTTTGAAGTCGACGATGCCAAATGCAAGGACGGGCAGTTCGACATCAAGCTCGACAAGGACTTCAAGGTGATCTCGATGACCCGCGACTGAGCATGCCGCTTGGCTCCTGACCAAAGAGAAACGGCCGCCCGATCGGGCGGCCGTTCCGTTTACGCCACGCAACTTGGGCGCACGCAACGCTTACGCGTAATCGCTGTCGCCGTCGTCAAAACCGTCGGAATCATCGTCGTCGATGTCATCCTCGTCGCCATAGTCCTCGTTCGAGGCCTGTTCGTCATACATGCCCTGACGCGAGCCGCCGCCGCGGCCGGACGAGTCGATGTCGTTGACGCCGGCATCCTTCGCCAGATTGCCGCCGCCCTGATCGCCCCACGGCCTGCGGTCCTCGATGCCGCCGCCGTGACCGGCGGTATCGCCAAAGCTCTGGTGATGACCACCGCCCATCATGCCGCGGATGCTCGAGAGCAGCAGCGAGCCGCCGACCACGCCGGCCGCAGCCGCAGCCGCCGTGCCGAGGAACGAGCCGCCACCGCCACCACCGGGGACCGGCGGGGGCTGCTGCGGCGCGCCATAGGGCTGGCCATAACCGGGCGCCTGGCCGTAGCCGGGCGGCAGTGCCTGCCCGGTGTTCCAGGCCGGGCGGCTGCCGGCGTCGGGCACCGAGCCGCGCGGCGCTTGAGACTGACCTTGACCCTGGCCGAAAACCGCATCGCGCATGGAATCGAGGAAACCACCGGACTGCTGCGGCTCGGGACCGGCACTTTCCAGCTCCTGGATGCGGGCATTGGCGCGCTTGAGCGCCTCGTCCTGCACCAGCACCGTCTGCACCAACGCGTAAGTCGCATTGGGCGCGCGCCGCAGGCCTTCCATGATGGCGGCCTCGGCATCGCGATCACGTGGCGAATTCTCCAGCTTCGAGAGCCGGTCGAACAGATCGTCAATCAGTTGGCGTTCCTGCGGTGTCATGGCGAATCTCCTCCGCTTCGGGGGCCGAAGCGGAACGGAATGTAAGGGGTCTTTTGGCCGCCAGTAGGGGAACCGCCGGATTAAATTTCTGTAAGCGACAAGATGACCGGTCGCCTTTGGATAGCGGTGTCAGCCCAGCGTCACCTTGTTCACGGCCATCAGCGCCGCAAACTGCTCGCTCGCCAGAAACGCGTGTTCATGCTCGCGCTGATGAGTGAGCGGGTCGAGGCTTTCCAGCGTCTCATCGACAAAGCCGGGATGGCACATCACGAGCGCGCCATCCGGCAGGCCGTGCAGGAACTGCTGCATCAACGCGGCGAAATCGGGCTTGCGCAAATAATCATAGGCACCGGCAAAGGCCGTATTGAAGGGGATGTTGGCGCGTGCGGCACGCTTGCGGAATTGGCGGCTCAGCGCATCCAGCAGCAGCGCCTTGGGTGAGTTGAGCCGCTTCAGGAGTGGCCGATTGCTTCCGCCCTGACGAACCCAGGCGCCGGGAGCGTTCGCGGCAGCCGCCGCAAGAAATGCATCGCGCACCACCGGAAACAACTGCGCATGCTGGTGGCCGTCGGCGAAGTCGGGCGCGCGGCCGAACAGGTCGCCGAATGCGGAAAACTGCGCCGAGATTTCGGACTGGATGATCTCGCGATCGAGCCGGCGCACGAAACCCCGCTGCAGCATTGTCGGCAGCGACAGAAACATCCCGCCATCGGCCGGCCTGAAGTGCATGGTGAGGGGACGAAATGGCGCGGTCAGTGTCACATGCAAGCCGACGCCACAGCGGTTGCCCCGCGCGCTGCGTTCGGCAACGACATCCTGCAGCGCCGCCACCTCGTCGCGGCCGAGCGCCGGCCCTACCACCATCACCGATGTCGCGTTGAGGCGGCCCCTCGCGATCAGGTCGCAAATGGCGCGGTTGACGCCGGGACTGATCCCGTAATCGTCGGCGCACAGCCAGATGCGGCGCGACGGAGAAGGCTCGTTCATTCGGCGGCTTCGCTGGCTGTGTCGCCAGCCTCTCCACCGGCCCTGTCACCGGCTTTGGCGACCACGCGCTTCTCGCTGTGCTCGGCCACGAAGTAGATCGGCCGCGCCTTCAGCTCGGAGAGGATCTTGCCGATATATTCGCCGAGCACGCCGATCATGATCAGCTGCACGCCGCCGATGGTCATCAGGCCGACCATGAGCGAGGGATAGCCGGGCACCTGCTTGCCGGTGGTGAACACCTCCCAGAGGATCGACAGGCCGAACAGGAACGCCAGGCTCGCCAGCAGCACGCCGAGCAGGCCGGCAAAGCGCAAGGGCGCCACCGAGAACGAGGTCAGGCCCTCGATGGAAAGGCCGATCAGCCGGCCCGCGCTGAACGTGGTCACGCCATGCGCGCGCGGCGCCGGCTCGTAGTCGACGCGGATCTGGCGGAAGCCGATCCAGCTGGCCAGCCCCTTGAAGAAGCGGTTGCGCTCGGGCAGCTGCCGCAGTGCCGCTGCGGCGCGCGGCGACAGCAGGCGGAAGTCGCCGGCATCTTCCGGAATCTTCTGCCGCGCGCCCCAATTGACCAGGGCATAGAAGCCGTGCACCGCGAACCGGCGCAGGAACGACTCGTTATCGCGATGCGCCTTGGCGGTATAGACGACGTCGTAGCCGTCATCGATCCAGTGTTCGACCAGCTGCTCGACAAGGGAAGGGGGATGCTGGCCGTCGCCATCCATGAACAGCACCGCGCCGCGGCGGGCATGGTCGAGGCCGGCCACCAGCGCAGCTTCCTTGCCGAAATTGCGCGACAGCGAGACCACCTGCACGTCGAGCGCATCGGGCGGCAGGGTGCGCGCGATCTTCAGCGTGTCGTCCTGGCTGCCGTCGTCGACATAGATCACTTCGCAGACAAGCTGCCAGCGCTCGGCCAGCGAGCGCGCCAGCCCCGCGAGCCGCTCGTGCAGCGCGGCAAGCCCGGCTGCCTCGTTATAGACGGGAACGACGATCGACAGCCCCTGCGCCGCAGCATTCGCCGCGGTCGTGGACAGGTTCGAGACATCGCCACCCAGCTTCATTCGATCAGGTTCCAATTGTAGCGAAACACCATATGCTACCTGCGGCTAGCTGTCGCTACGATGAACGGGGTTAAATTCCGTTCACGGCTTAAGGAACGCCTCCAGCCTGGCAAACAGCGGATTCTGGCGATCCAGCACATAGTCCAGGGATGCGATCGAGACCGTATCGGCCCCATGATCGCGCAGGAAACTGCCGAGCGCATAGAGCTGCGCCGGCGGGCAGTGCAGCGTCAGCATGCCCGACGAGGTCGGCCCGCCGAACGGGGCTACCACGCCAAAGCGGTTATGCGCCTCGCTCAGCAGCTTGTCGTTGCAGCCGGCAAAGCGCGTGCGCACTTCGCGATACTTGCTGGCCCGCGCGCGTGCGGCGATGTGGTCGAGGATGACGCGCGCGGTCTCGCGCGTCGCGTCATTCCAGTCGGCATCGCGCGAGGCGACGAGATTGGCCTGGCTGCGCAGGATCACGCCGTCGTCGATCACCTTCAGCCCGTTGGCGGCGAGCGTCGCGCCCGTCGTGGTGATGTCGACGATCATCTCCGCCGCGCCGGTCGCGGGCGCGCCTTCGGTCGCGCCGGCGCTCTCGACAATGCGGTAGTCGACGATGCCGTGGCTGGCGAAGAAGTTGCGCGTCAGGTTGATGTATTTGGTCGCAACCCTCATCCGGCGGTTATGTTGCGCGCGAAAACCGGTTGTGACGTCGTCGAGATCAGCCATGGTGCGCACGTCGATCCAGGCCTGGGGCACCGCGACCACGACGTTCGCGCTGCCGAAGCCGAGGCTGTCGATCAGCAGCACGCGCTTGTCGGCGTCGGGAATGCTCTCGCGCACGAGGTCCTCACCGGTGACGCCGAGATGCACGGCGCCGCGCGCCAGGTTCGCCGCGATCTCGCTCGCCGAGAGATAGGCGATCTCGACATTGTCGAGCCCCGGAATGGTGCCGCGATAGTCGCGGGCGCCGCCGGATTTTGCCAGCGCAAGGCCCGCGCGGTTGAAGAAGGCTTCGGCGTTTTCCTGCAGGCGGCCTTTCGACGGCACCGCGAGTACGAACGGGACCGTCATGCCGCGCCCCCGTTCTTGCCGGCCTTCACCAGCGCATCGACCCAGATCGAGAAGCCGACCGCGGGGATTGGCGCAGCCGAGCCCAGCTGTGTCATCAAGGAGTCATAACGCCCGCCTGCGACCAGCGGCTCTGAGCCATTGCCCTTGTGGTGCAGCTCGAACTCGAAGCCGGTGTAGTAATCGAGCCCGCGGCCGAACGAGGTGGAGAAGCGCGTTTTCCTGACGTCGATGCCGCGCCTCGCCATGAAGCCGACGCGGCTCTCGAGCTGGTCGATCGCCGCAGCGATGTCGAGCTTGGCCTCTAACGCCAGCGTGCGCAATTGCGCCACGGCGCTGTCCGGTTCGCCGGCAATCGCCAGAAAGCGCTTGATGATGCCGACGGCATCGCGCGGCAGCGCGCCGCCCTTCAACGTCGCCTGCTCGAGGAAGCGGTCGGCGATTTCCGCCACCGTGCGCCCGCCGACATTGGTGGTGCCGGCGATCGACATCAGGTCGGTGACCAGCGCCAGCGCCGCCTTGCGGTCGGAGCCGGCAAGGGCTGCCAGCACGCCCTCATATTCGTTGTGGCCGGGCCCTGTCGGAAGCGTCAGCCGCTCGATGTCGTCGGTGAGGCTGACCTTGCGGTTGAAATCCTTGATCAGCCGGCGCCGCCATACCGGATAGAGATCGAGCGCATCGATCAGCGCGTTGAACAGCGCGACATCGCCGGTGCGGATTTCGACATCGCTGATGCCGAAGGCGCTTGCCGCCTGCAGCGCCAGCGCCAGCATCTCGGCGTCTGCCGCGGGGCGATCCGGGCGGCCGAAGGATTCAATGCCCGCCTGCAGGAACTGGCTCTTCCTGCCGCTGCGATAGCGGAATACCGGGCCGAAATAGGAGAAGCCGGCCGGCTGGCCGGCGCGCGGCGAGGCGAGATAATCCCGCGCCACGGGGATGGTAAGGTCGGGCCGCAGGCACAGGTCCTCGCCGGTCGCGTCTGTCGTCAGATACAGGCTCTTGCGGATGTCCTCGCCGGAGAGGTCGAGGAAGGGATCGGCCGGCTGCAGGATGTCGGGCTCGGCATGGACGTAGCCGGCCTGCGCAAAGGATTGCAGCAGGGTGTCCGCCCAGGCGGCGGAGGGGAGCGCGGTTACGTTCATCGGACTGGTCCAGATCGCCGGAAAGGCGGGTTCCAACAGGGGGTTAAGCGGTTCCAATTGGGATTGTAGGGCGAGCCCTTAGCACGGCCTGCCCCGGGATACGACAGGGTTCGGGCAAAGGGCTTAATGGGCGGTGCCCTTTACGGCCGTTAACCAGGTCCGGCCCAGTCGCCGAGTGCGGCCTGTACCAACGCCAGCGCCGCAACGCCAGCGGTGTCCGCCCGCAATATCCGCGGGCCCAGGCACAGCCGCAGCGCATTGGGCTGGCGCACCAGGCTTTCGCGCTCCTCCTCGGCAAAACCGCCCTCGGGGCCGATCAGGACGTCGATGCCTTTGTCATCGGCGCTGGCGCCCTTCAGCGCGGCGAGGGGATCGGCGATCTCGGCGGCCTCGTCGCAGAACACAAGCAAGCGCTGCGGAACGCGCTCGCCAAGGTAACGCTCCAGCGGAACAGGCGCGGCCACCGCGGCAAGGCTCAGGATACCGCATTGCTCGGCGGCCTCGATCACATTGGCGCTCATCCGCTCGAGATTCACCCGCGATACTTGTGTGTAGCGCGTGGTCACCGGCTGCAGCCTGGCGGCGCCCATCTCGACGGCCTTCTGCACGAGGTAATCGAGCCGCGCATGTTTGAGCAGCGCGAACACGTAGGTCACGTCGCCAAGCCGGTCCTGCTTTCGTGTCTGCCTTTCGATCGTCAGGCTCTCCGGCCGCTTGCGCCCCGCTATCTCCGCCTGCCATTCGCCGTCGCGGCCGTTGAAGGTCAGGATGCGCGCACCGCTGGAAAGCCGCAGCACATTACCGAGATAGTTCGCCTGGTCGCGGTCGAGCGCGACGCTCGCGCCTTCGCTCAAGGAGGCGTCGACAAACAGGCGGGGGTTGCGGAAATCGAGCTGCGGCATTTCGTTAATGTTTCTGAACAGGGCTGCTTTTAGCTGAAATGTCGAGAATCCGGGGTATTTATTGCGGCCTCGTGCCGCGCTGTTGCCCCATTCCACGGGTTGTTAAGACCCGGCAGGGATCGTAAAAAGCTCTCAACCGGAATCGCTTTTGATCGGAAGACGTTGGGGCCCCCTTGGACCTTGCCGGAGAATTATCCTTGACCATCCGTCGCCTGATTGCGCCGCTAGCGGTAGTTGCCGTCGTCCTCCATGCCGGGCAGGTCGGCGCGCAAGGCGCGTTCCCGGCCCCGCTGCCGAACCAGTCCGCACAGCCGGCCAATGCCTCGCCGTTTCCACCGGTCAATGGTGCGCCGGCCAGCGCCTCGCCGTTTCCGCCGGTGAACGGCGCGCCGGCCGCGGCAGCGCCGGCTGCGCCGAGCCCGTTCCCGTCGGCTGGCGCTCCCCCGATGGGCCGCGCCGGCTTCGCTCCCCCGCCGCAGGCGCCGACCGCCGGGGGATCGGACGCCTGCATGAAGGGCTTCGTTCCGCTGCGCGAGGATGCCGAGCGGCGCGGCAAGCTGATCAAGGCCGCGAGCGACCGCAAGGCGTCGCCGGATGAGGCCTGCAAGCTGATCGCCAATTTCGGCGCCGCTGAAGTCAAGATGATCAAGTACATCGAGACGAACGCGCAGAAGTGCGGAATCCCGCCGCAGATCGCCGACCAGCTCAAGGCCGGGCACAAGAACACCGAGCAGATGCGCGAGAAAGTCTGCGGCGTGGCGCAGCAGATGGTGCAACAGAAGGCCGCCGCCGCGCCGAGCCTTTCCGAGGCGCTCGGCTCGATCTCGGCCCCTGAAGCGCAGTCCACCCGCAAGGGCGGCAGCACCTTCGATACGCTGAACGGCAACGTGCTGTCGCGATGAGCGACGCCGCCCGCGTTGCCGATGCCACCGGCAACTGGGTCGATACCCGCGCCCCATCCTGGTCGCGGCCCTACCTCCGGCTCTCCCGGCTCGACCGTCCGATCGGTTCGTGGCTTCTCCTGATGCCGTGCTGGTGGTCGGCCGCGCTTGCTGCCGGCATCTCCGGCCACATCGGATCGTTGCCGCTCACGGTGGCGCTATTCTTCATCGGCGCCTTCGTGATGCGCGGGGCGGGATGCACCTGGAACGACATCACCGACCGCGACCTCGACGCCATGGTGGAGCGCACGCGCTCGCGGCCGATCCCGGCAGGCCAGGTCAGCGTTACGCAGGCATTCGCCTTCCTGATCGCGCAGGCGCTGATCGGCCTTGCCGTGCTGGTGCAGTTCAACCGCTTTGCGATTTTCACGGGCATCGCTTCGCTTCTGATCGTTGCGATCTATCCCTTCATGAAGCGCATCACCTGGTGGCCGCAGGTCGTGCTGGGGCTCGCCTTCTCCTGGGGCGCGCTGATGGGTTTTGCCGCGGAGTTCGCCCGCATCGGCGTCACCGCGCTCGTGCTCTACGCCGGCTCGATCGCCTGGGTGATCGGCTACGACACCATCTATGCGCATCAGGACGCCGAGGACGACGCACTGATCGGCATCAAGTCGACCGCGCTTCTGTTCGGCGCGAAGACAAAGCCCGCGCTGGCCATCTTCTATGGCCTCGCCGTCGTGCTGATCGGCGTCGCGCTGTGGCTTGCCGCCGCGCGCTGGCCGGCCTGGATCGGCCTTGCCGCGTTTGCCGCGCATCTGGTCTGGCAGATCAAGCGCCTCGAACTCGGCAATTCGCCGCTTTGTCTGCGGCTGTTCAAGTCGAACCGCGACGCCGGGCTATTGCTGTTCGCGGGATTGCTCGTCGACGCAGTGCTGCGCGCGGCGTAGGCGCTTTCTGTGCCCGCGCTCTGTCGGCGTCAATTACGCGCGATGATCTCGCGCTCGCCGCGGTGAATGGAAAGCTCGCGGGCCGCATCGCCGGCGCGGCGGCGCACCAAAAATCGCGGGCGGCGCTTGAAGATGATGTTGCGGCGGCGACGCCGCGCGGCAGGCTCGCGCCGCTTTTCTTCCGGCAGTTGCGGAAGGCCGAAGATCTCGCTCCACCTTGCGGAGGCCGCATCGAGTTCCTCGCGGTCGGCGCTGATGGCGAGCGGAATGGTCAGCGAGGGATCGCGGTGGATCAGCGCCAGCATCTGCGCTTCACCATCGATGCCGCGCAGGCCAATGCCGATGAAATCGGAAACGCGAACGTTGACGGCCATCCGCATGCCGGCGACGGCCCGGCGCAGCACGACGCGCTCGCGATGAATTTCGACCTGCCGCACGCCGCCGTCGGCGCGGACGTCCCGCGCATCGAAGCGAAGCGGAAGGGAAAAAGGGTCGAGCCGCAGCGCGCGGCTCGACCCGGCGGGATTGATCCCGCCTGTTTGTGTTTGACGCCTCACGGCTTATCACTCCCCGCCGGGATTATGTTCCCGGTCGATGCGTGGGAGCTTGCCACAGCCCGCATCGTTTCGGCTTAAAAAGGCTGGTTAATCGCGTCTCAATGCACCTGCTTCTGTCCGCATGATTGACAACAGCTTGGCGCGCATGATTGACGGGACCTTGCGACAGCAGCTCAAAATTGATGGCTTTTGCCCCCGTAAGATGCTTGAAGTCCCTGTGAATCAGGCACATCTCATCGGTCTGCGGGTGCGCCCGCGCGAACTCTAAAATCCCGGGAATTTCGTTCGTGATCTCTTCACCATCGGTCGCTTCAAAGCTTTCGCCCGAGGCCGCTGCGTCCGGCCTGTTCGATCAATCGGCGCTGTCGGCGCTCGCCCAGCGCCTGGTCGACGCAGCCAGACGCGCCGGCGCGGACGCGGCCGATGCGGTTGCGGTGCGCGGCGTCTCGCAGGGCGTCGAGGTGCGCGACGGCCGCGTCGAGGAATCCGAGCGCTCCGA
Organism: Bradyrhizobium sp.; assembly: GCA_036406295.1. GTDB lineage: Bacteria > Pseudomonadota > Alphaproteobacteria > Rhizobiales > Xanthobacteraceae > Bradyrhizobium. The sequence goes on along the minus strand of DASWVJ010000043.1, from coordinate 6,038 downwards.
AGGCGACGACGTGGGCCTGCGCGTGCTGGTAGGCCGCCGCCAGGCCGTGGTCTCCACCAACGACGTCCATGGCGACGGCATTGCAAGGCTCGCCGAGCGCGCGATGGCGATGGCGCGTGTGGCCCCGGAAGACAAGTTCGTCGGCCTCGCCGATCCTGCACAACTCGCACGCGAGTTTCCCGATCTCGATCTGCTCGATCCCGACATTCCCTCGACATTGGAACTGGAGCGCCGCGCCAGGGAGGCCGAGGCCGCAGGGCTCGCCGTGAAAGGCGTGACGAAATCCGGTGGCGCCTCGGCTTCATCAGGCATCGGCGGCATGGTGCTGGTGACCTCGACCGGCTTCCACGGTTCCTACCTGCGTTCCAGCCACGGCATCTCGATGACCGCGATCTCGGGCGAGGGCACCGGCATGGAGCGCGATTACGATTACACCTCTGCGCTGCATGCCAGCGATCTCACCCCGCCCGCGGACGTCGGGCGCAAGGCGGGGATGCGCGCGGTGGCGCGGGTCAATCCACGCAAGGTCGAGACCTGCAAGGTGCCTGTCGTCTACGACCCGCGCGTCTCGAACTCGCTGGTCGGCCATCTCGTCGGCGCGATTAACGGCGCCTCGATCGCGCGCAAGACCAGCTTCCTGAAAGACCGGCTCGGTCAGCAGCTGTTCGCGGGCAACATCCGCATCGTCGATGATCCCCTGCGCGTTCGCGGTCTTCGCTCGCAGGTGTTCGACGCCGAGGGCGTCAAGGTCAGCAAGCTCGCCATCATCGATGGCGGCGTGCTGACGTCGTGGTTGCTCGATTGCGCCACCGCGCGCGAGCTAGGCATGACCACGACCGGACATGCCCACCGCGGCGTGTCGTCGGCGCCGTCGCCCGGCGCCTACAACCTGCATCTCGAGGCGGGCAGCGCCACGCCCACCGAGCTGATCGCCGACATCAGCCAGGGTTTCTACGTCACCGATCTGATCGGCTCGGGCGTCAACGGCGTCACCGGCGATTACAGCCGCGGCGCCTCCGGATTCTGGATCGAGAACGGCAAGATCACCTATCCGGTCAGCGAGGTGACCATCGCGGGCCATCTGCTCGAGATGTTCAAGTCGCTTACGCCGGCGAGCGACCTGGAATTCCGCTACGGCGTCAACGCGCCGACGCTGCGCATCGAAGGGCTGACCCTTGGCGGACGCTGAACTGCGCGACACCACATTGGCGCGCGACGCCGCGCTGCTGACCGAAACGGTGAGGGAAGCGGGTCTGCTGGCCAAGTCACTGTTTCGCACCGAGCTGAAGAACTGGATCAAGGGAAAGTCCTCGCCCGTCTCCGAGGCCGACATTGCCGTCAACGATCTCTTGGAGCGGCGGCTGCGCGAAGCTTCGCCCGGCTACGGCTGGCTCTCGGAAGAGAGCGCCGACGATCAATCCCGGGTGGGCCGCAAATATACCTGGATCGTCGATCCCATCGACGGCACGCGTTCCTATCTTGCCGGCCGCGACGATTGGTGCGTTTGCGCCGCGCTGGTGGAGGACGCCAGCCCGGTGCTGGCCGCGGTCTACGCGCCGGCAAGCGAAGAGTTCTTCTTCGCCGCGCGCGGCAAAGGCACGCTGCTCAATGACAGGCGCGTGCTCGCAAGTCCGGGCGACGATCTTGATTTCTCCCGCATGGCGGGTCCCAAGCCGCTGGTGGAGCGCCTCAATCCCTCGCCCGACGACATCTCGCTGCATCCGCGAATCGGTTCGCTGGCGCTGCGGCTGTGCCGTGTCGCGCACGGCGCGCTGGATGCCGCCTTTGCCGGCGGGCAGAGCCGCGACTGGGATCTTGCCGCGGCGAATTTGATCGTGCAGGAAGCGAATGGTAGAATGACCGCGCTCTCGGGGGATGCGATATCATATAATCGCCGGGACGTGGTGCACGGGGTGCTGGTGGCAGCGGGACGCGATCGTCATGCGCGCATTGTCGGGCATTTCAAGGACCATCCACTGCCCTGAACGCTCTGCCCTCGACTCCAACTTCCGCCTTGCCGGGCACCTTACCTTGGGAATTTCTCTACATGTCTGAAAGTGGCCCGCCACAACAACTGCTTCATCTTGTGATCGGCGGCGAACTCGTCGATCTCGAACACATCACTTTCAAGAACCTCGACCAGCTGGACATCGTCGGCGTGTACCCCAGCTACGCCGCGGCCTATGCGGCCTGGAAGGCCAAGGCGCAGCAGACCGTCGACAACGCCCAGATGCGTTACTTCATCGTCCATCTGCACCGGCTGCTCGATCCGGATCAAGATACGAAGCCGAAGCGTTGAAACGGTTTTTCCGCGATCTGTTGCGCAGCCAATGGGTCCAGCGCGCGCTTGGCGTGCTGGCGGCCGAGTATCTGCGCCTGGTCTGGCTCACCAACCGCTTCAGCTACGATCCCCCCAATGTCTATGAATTGGTCGAGCCGGAGATGCCGGCCATCTTCGTGTTCTGGCATGGCCAGCATTTCATCACGCCGTTCATCAGGAAGAAGGAGAGCTACCGCGCCAAGGTGCTGATCTCGCGGCACCGCGACGGCGAGTTCAATGCGATCGCCGCCGAGCGGCTCGGTATCGGTACGATCCGGGGCTCCGGCGATCATTCCGGCGCATTCCACCGCAAGGGCGGTGTCGGTGCCTTCCGCGAGATGGTTCAGGCTCTGGAAGAGGGCTGGAACGTTGCGACCACCGCCGACGTGCCGAAGCGCGCGCGCGTGGTCGGGCTCGGCGTGATCATGCTGGCGCGGGAAAGTGGCCGGCCGATCCTTCCTTTCGCAATGGTGACCAGCCGTTTCATCCGATTGAAAAATTGGGACTCCACTACCATAAATCTACCCTTCGGGCGCGGTGCCGTGGTAGGAATCGACTCCGTTTTCGTGCCGCCGGACGCGGACGCCGAGACCATGGAAAGACTGCGCCAGCAAGTCGAAACCTACCTCAGGGAAGCGACCCGCCGCGCCTATGCGCAAGTCGGCCGCCCGGAGGCCGACCTTGGCTAATTCACTGCCGATGACGCTGCGGGTCTACCGGAAGCTGTCGTTCGCGATGGTTCCGCTGGCGCCCGCGCTGATCAAGAGCCGCCTCAAGCGGGGCAAGGAAGACCCCGAGCGCGTCGGCGAGCGGCGAGGCCTTTCGCTCGGCACGCGGCCGCACGGCCCCTTGGTGTGGATTCACGGCGCAAGCGTCGGCGAGGTGCTGGCGGCGGCGGCGCTGATCGAGCGGCTGCGCGCGCTCAACCTGCGCATCCTGCTCACCTCGGGCACGGTGACCTCGGCCGCGGTCGTCGCCAAGCGGTTTCCGCCCGACATCATCCATCAATATGTTCCCTACGACTCGCCGCGCTATGTCGCGCGGTTCCTCGATCACTGGCGTCCGTCGCTGGCGCTGTTCATCGAGTCCGATCTGTGGCCGAACCTGATCCTGTCGGCGGCGGCGCGCCGGTTGCCGATGGTGCTGATCAACGGGCGGATGTCGCCGCGTTCCTTCCCGCGCTGGCGCAGGGCCCGCAACACGATCTCCGCGCTGCTCGGGCAGTTCGAGGTGTGCCTCGCGCAGTCGGAAACCGATGCGGACCGCTTTGCCGCGCTCGGCGCCCGCAACGTCATCACGACCGGCAATCTCAAGCTCGATGTGCCGGCGCCGCCGGCAGATGGCGCCAAGCTCGAAAAGCTGATGGCGATGACGCGCGGCCGCCCCGTCGTCGCTGCCGCCTCGACCCATCCCGGCGAGGAAGAGATCCTGATCGAGACCCACCGCCGGCTCGCCGGCTTCTTTCCGGGACTATTGACCGTGATCGTGCCGCGGCATCCCGATCGCGGCAACGCGGTGGCGGGCCTCGTCGCCGCATCCGGCCTGCGTTTCGCGCAGCGCTCGCGCGAGGAGCTGCCGGCCGCCAACACCGACATCTACATCGCCGATACGCTCGGCGAACTCGGCCTGTTCTATCGCCTGGCGCCGATCGTGTTCATGGGCGGCTCGCTGGTCGAGCATGGCGGCCAGAATCCGATCGAGGCGGTCAAGCTCGGTGCCGCCATCGTGCACGGCCCGCACGTCTTCAATTTCTCCGACGTCTATGAAGCCCTCGACCAGGCCGGCGGCGCACGGCTGGCCGTCAGCGAGGAAATGCTGGTCAAGCAACTCGGGACATTGCTGGCCGATCCCAAGGCCTGCGAGACCCAGGCCGCTGCGGGCACTCGCGTGGTCGAGCAGCTCGGCGGCGCGCTGGAGAGGACGCTTGCAGCGCTCGAACCGTATCTGTTGCAGCTGCGGCTGGAGATGGGAGCCGCCAATGCGTGAGCCGGCCTTCTGGTACCGGCCCGCGTCCTGGAAATCGCATTTGCTGAAGCCGCTCGCGGCGCTCTATGGCGCCGTCGCTGCGCATCGTCTGACGCGCAAGGGCCTCAATGCCGGCATTCCCGTGCTCTGCATCGGCAATTATCACGGCGGCGGCGCCGGCAAGACGCCGACGGTGCTGGCGCTGGCCGGCTTGTTGCGCGAGCTCGGTGAGACGCCGGTCGTGCTCAGCCGCGGCTATCGCGGCAGGCTGCGCGGTCCGGTGCGGGTCGATGCGGCAAGGCACAGCGCGGCCGATGTCGGCGACGAGCCGTTGATGCTCGCGCAAAGCGTGCCCGTCGTGGTGTCGCGCCAGCGCGCCGATGGCGTGGCGCTGGCCAGATCGCTGGCGGCAAGCGTGATCCTGATGGATGACGGCTTCCAGAACCCGGCCGTTGCCAAGGACGCTTCCCTGATCGTGGTTGATAGCGCGCGCGGCATCGGCAACGCGCAGGTGATGCCCTCGGGCCCGCTGCGCGCGCCGCTTGCCGCGCAGATCGCACGGACCGACGCGCTCGTCGTGATCGGCGACGGCAGCGCCGCGGATGGCGTTGCCGGCAGCATCGCACGCCAGGGCAAGCCGGTGCTGCGTGCACGTTTCAAACCGGATGAGAGATCGCTCGCCGCGCTGCGTGGTAAGCGCGTGCTCGCCTTTGCCGGCATCGGCGATCCCGAACGCTTCTTTGCCACGCTACGCGACAGCGGTGTCGATGTCGCGAGCACCAGGATATTTGCGGATCACCACCCGCTCAACCCGGATGAAGTGGCCAGCCTGGTGGCGGAAGCAGAGAGCAATGATCTCGCGCTGGTGACCACAGAAAAGGATCTGGCGCGTCTGCGCACGCCGGAAGGACTGCCGGACTGGGCGCGTGCCGTCGTGCCGTTGAAGGTGGCGCTGGAATTCGATGACGTTGCGGAGTTGCGCAAGTTTGTGAGCGCGCAGCTGTTCAAGGCACGCGAGGTGCGCAGATGAAGATCACGCCGGCGGCCGAAGCGAACTCTTGATCCACCCTTCGACGCTTTCGGATTTCAGAGGGTCGGGCCGGTCGCAGGTCAGGCACTGCACGATCGCGGGTCCCTTGCGGCCGCTCGGCGCGGTCAGAATCATTTTTCGGCCGCATCGCGGACAGTATGAATACGCCGTCGCCAAAGAACGTCTCTCCGTTGGCACACATCGTATAGCGGCAAGCAGGTCTTGCCGGCACACGACCACGCTTCGCCAATTGACACGCTGCGGTTGTGCTTGCATGAAAGCGCCAAACGGCAACGGGCGCCATTGGCCCAACGTGCAATAATCGGTCAATGCAATTGACCGAACGCAAATGTGATTTGCGCAAAGTCGCGCCACGAGGAGAATTTTTGCCGCAAAGTGGGATTATCTTGAGTACCGAGTTTGTGGACCCGCCGGACAATCCAGCAAATCGATAGCCTGAGCGACCCGGTCGTCGTCACTGTGATGATTTGCGCGGCTCTCGCATCGATTATTGCCCTCGCGCTTGCGCTGTTCGCGTAGCACGGCAAGCCATCGCCGGGGCGCGATGGAACGGCCGGCGCGTGCGAATTGTTTGACCGTTGATCTGGATCAAGCGGCGAAATTGCTCCAGCCGAAATCTGGGTGATAGGGCGATCCTTCAGGCGAGTGTTTCCATGAGTACACTGCAGCGAACCCTGCTGGCCATCGTCGTCGCACTGGCGT
>DASWVJ010000042.1:0-27393 GCA_036406295.1 Bradyrhizobium sp. | reverse complement strand
ATGCCCGGCAGGTGTCGGCGCCGAACCGCCGATCGTCGGTCGAGGAGTTTCGGTCGCGACCGGTGCCACCGCACGAGCGGCAAGTGCGCTCGCTCGCTACCTGGGTCTCGCCCGCACCGCGGCAGTGCGGGCAGGGGTGTTTGTCGTCGAGCATGGCGAGGCTCCGGACGGTTAGAAGGTGTTGTCGAGGCTTGAGCGGATCTTGGCTGGCAGATCCTGCCAGCCGGCCGGGTCATCGGTGGTGACGCAATACTGGCCGGTGACGCGGGTGCCGGAGCCGTCGCGGGCGAGGTCGAGCCGCAGCTTGTACTGGCGCTGGCCGTTGGCCACGTCGGGCGATTGCACCACCTGTTCGAGGCGGTATAGGGCGCCGGGAGTGGTTTCGTGGAGATAACCCGCGATATAGAGTCCCGCCTCGCCGGTTCCTGATTGAACCTTGGCCTGGTTCGGAGTAACGAAGCTGTACCGGCTCATCACTCGCGCATAAGTTGAATCGACGTCGCGAACGGAGCGTGTGGAGAATGGGGTGCACTCCACGTTCTTGCGCCAGTTCCGATAGATCCTCTTGCCGAGGGTATCTTCGGGCGAGTCGGGATTCGTCATGGTCGGTGCGCTCGGGTTCGACTGCTGTCGCATTCGCTCGCGCGTTTCGTCGGCCTCGCGTTGGGCTCGCTCCTCGCAGGTCTTGCGATCGGCAGCGCCCATGCACTTCACGCCGAAGATCAGGCCGTCGAGCACGTCGGCGCGAGCAGGCTGCAGGGGCGCCACCAGAAGGAGGGCGGCCAGGTATGGCGTTCGTTTCATCATCGCCTCCATGGAAGTCATCAGACCTACATCATGATGAGCAGCACAATCCATGTCAGAACAATAGCGCGACCGACGTCGACCGCGAGATCCCGCTTTGTATCAAATCCCTCCGACAGGCCGCGCCACTTGGCGACGACGACCCATGCGATCCAGGTAACGAGGGCCATTGCCGCAATTCCGACCAGCAACTGCCTGACCTGGCCCATCTGGTAGCCGGTGGCGCCGAAGAAGCCTTGGGCGGCGGAGGTGTAGCCGAAGCTCGTGCCCCTGAGCAAGGCGGCGGAGCCTGTCCCGGCCGACGGCGTCAAGGGGGCAGGGGTATGGACATAGCTGCCCAGCGAGCCGCTTGTGGGTGTGGCGGCGAGGACCTCGGCGTAGCTCGGGGGCGTGAAGGCCAGCGTATAGCCGGCAAACTGCCCCAGGTAGGAGACGAGCTTGGTGCCGTTGCCGTCGGCCGGATCGATCGCTCCACCCGATTTCAGCCACTTCCCCACGGTGCCAGCGCCCACGAGGTGTGCCGCAGCGACGAGACCCGACGCGGTGATGGGGATGCCATTGATCGTCGTCCCGAGGTAGCTTTCGGCGCCATGGACTTTCATGAGGGTGTTCCACACCTGCTCGTGATAAGCGGTTACCGCCTGGACCTGGGCGTCGGGATTCGCGAGAAGATCGGCCAGCGAATTGACCCCGTACTTGCCGGTGAAGCGGCCCGCCCAGTCGTTGGCCTTCGGTGTGCCGTCGCCCGCGTAGAGGCCTGCGTCCTGCAGGGCGGCTTCACCGAACTGAAAGAGGCCGACGTAACCGAACTGGTTGGTGACATCCGGGTTCATCCTGCTCTCCCGCTGCCCCAACGCCTTGAGGAAATCGGTGTATGCCACGCCGGCCCAGACGAGGCCGGCCAGCAGAAACAGGACGAATGCGAGCCGCATGCGGGCGTTCATGCCACGCCTCCTATTGGTTTGGGCACGGTGTCCCGTCGGGCCTGATGGAGCGCGCGTACCGGTACGCACCGTCTGCGGCGAGCCGCCACACCCCTTGGCACAACCCACGGCCGCCGACGGTCAGGTCGCGCCACCCCTGGGTCGTTGTTGGCAGCACGCGGTAGGCGGCTGCCGTGACGTCGAGGCGCTGGCTCCAGCGCCCGTCGAGGCGTTTGGCGAACAGCCAGACGCTGCTGCCCGTCATCCCCGACGTGCAGGTATTGCCGGCGACAACGAAGACCTCGGGGCCGCCGTCGCCGTTCAGGTCTTCGAGGGTTACCTCGGGATGCATCGCCGTTTCGCAGCCGGGGAGGCTGCTCACGACGACGCCGTTGCGCAGGGCGAGAGGCGTGAGGGCCGCGAGCTCGGCCCGGTCTGTTTGAGACAACCCGGCAGGCGGCACCGCGGCGAAGAGCGCGGCGGCAAGGGTCTGTAACTCGCCGTGCGACGTGTCTGCGGCCAGCGGCACGCCCGAATAGGCGAGGGCAAAGCCGATGGCAAGCCCCTGCGGGAGGTTGCTTCTCTGACTCATGGTGTGCCTCCTACTGCGAAATCGCCCCGTCGGCGCCGATGAGGACGGGCCAGACGTGAATCCCGGCCGCCTCGAGGAGCGCATCGGCCGACATGGGCACCATGTACAGGTCGACCGAGGTCCGCAGGCGCAGGAAATCCTCCGGGGTGCCCACCGACGCGACGATTCCCCGCGCGCCCATCCGACGCAATGCGTCCGCGTTGCGTTGCAGCCAGTCGAGGGAGGCCGGGTCGTCGCCGACGATGAAGACGGGCTGCCCGGGTCCGCCCGGCAGCTTGCTGGGCATTGGGTTCTGCAGCAACCGACCGGACCCCGCGCGGATCGAGACCACCGGGAAGAGCTGAGGCGGCTGTGGCTGCGCCGGCATCCGGGGTGCCGGCTCGCGAGCCGCTCCGCCGGCGTCGTCGGCGAACGGCTCGAGGTATGGCGCGAGCGGCATGCCTCCGGCGTCGTGGATGACGGTGGGCGGCCGGCTGGCAAGGGGGGCCGCCGACCAGGACGGCGCGGCGAGAAGAACGGCCAGCATGGGGATGAAACGGATCGGATTCATCGCATTCACCACAAGCCGAACTGGATGCTGCCGAGAAAGATCTGGCCGCGCACCCGGCAGCAGGCGTACGGACGCCACAGCGTGTAGGCGTAGCTCCCGGAACGGGTGGTCATGGCGTCGCCGTAGGAGACCGGGCTCGCAGTGTCATTGAGCCCGAAGACGTGGCAGGGTGTGGGGAGCGCGACGTTCATCTGCCACAGACCGCCCATCGGATCGTTCTCCCGCGCCGGCGGCGGATCCCACACCAGCTGACCGCGCCGGCGCCGCGTGCCCCCCGAGGGGACGTAGGCGTAGACGTGCGGCTGCGCCGGCCGGGTGATGAAATCGGCGATGCGCTGCGACAGGACCGCGGCGGCCTTGACCTCGTGCTGCTGCACCACCTCGCCGGTGCGCGGATAGAGGTTGCCCCAGGTGTTGAGCGGCCAGGCGCCGACCTCGCGCATGCCCGGCACCCAGGAGGCAGGAAGCAGGAGCTCTGCTGGCAGATAAGAACGCCACACGGTCGCGTCCAGGGTCGATTGATAGTAGGGAACGAAGGGAATCACGGCCGAGGGGCAGGTGACGAGGTCGGGCAATCCAGCCGCGGGATGGCCGATGACATCCGCGTCGCGGAAGCGCCGCTGCTTGTCTGTGCGATCGGCCTGCGAGTGGGTTCCGGCGCTGTCGGCCAGGTTGACGCCGAGCAGTGTCCCGAGGAGCCCTTGGCTCGCGGCAGCGAGCGGGATGCCGATTTCGGGCCAGGGGTGCGTGGCCACGTCGTGGTAGGTGCTCACGACCAGGTCGGGGGCGAAGTGGCTGAAGCGGGTAGACGTGCGGATGGAGCAGCCGACGGGCGTGCACTGCAACCAATAGCAGATCCCCGAAACATGCCACGCGCCGCAGGCCGGGTAGCTCGCGACCGCCTGGGCGAGGAGGGCGGCGGCGGTGGTGAACTCCACCGCACCCGACAGGGGCGCGCAGGTAATGATGCAGGCGGCCAGGAGCGCGTGCAGACGCGGCGTCGCGGCCGACCGGGTGACGGAGTATGCGTGCATGCGGCTTCCTCCTACCGGCCGCGCCTGGCACGCCATGTCTGGTAGATGGCGCGGGCCTGATCCACGTCCTCCACGCCGTAAACCACGGTCGCCCCATCGAAGACGATTGCCGGCACCTTGGTGAGCCGGTACTGCATGGCCGCGGCCAAGCCCTGTGCGCTGGTCCCGATCGCCTGGCGGTCGGCCTCGGTGAGCGCCGCGAAGCGGCGCCTGGCGATCGCTTCGGCCCGAGCGGGGTCGGGGGGTAGCCCGGCGGACAGGGCGGCATTAATTCGCTCCATGCCGTCAACGTGATACACCGTCGCCGTTCCCGTGCCGCGCACGTGCTGGGTGCCGAGCAGGAAGACCTCGACCCGCTCCTGAGCCTGGACGGGCGGAAGGGCGGCGGCGCAGGCCAGTGACGCGACGAGCCGGCGCATCGTCGTGTTCACCTGCTTGCTTTCCCGGCATGGCGCGTCAGGGCTTCCTCGAGCTCGGGGCCGGGGATCGCCCCGACCACCCGGCGCCCGTCGGCCAGCACGAGGGTGGGCGTGTTGCGGATACCACGGCTACGCCCGAACTCGACGATCCGCCCGACCCGCTCCATGGCTGGCTCGCAGTGAGGCTCGATCTGCCGTGGCGCCGGCGCGCCTTCCATGTAGGCCTGCCATTGATCGGCCCGGCGACTGCTCGTGGCGCACCAGGCGGCGACGGCGGCGGGAATCGATTCTGGCGAGACAACGGGGTACGTGAAGGTGTAGATCGTCACATCGTCGAGAGCGCTGAGCGTGGGCTGTAGCGACCGGCACGCAGGGCAAGCCGGATCCTCAAACACGGCGAGCCGCCGCGAGCCGTTCCCGCGCACTGTCTTGATCGCAAGGTCGAGCGGCAGATCGGCGAAGGGGATTGCGGTGAGCGCTTCGAGCCTCGCCTGAGTGAGGTCGCGGCGATTAACCATGTCCACCAGGCGACCCTCCACGAAGGCGTAGCGCCCGGTCGCGTCCACATAGAAGACGTCCGTTCCATTGACGATCTCGTAGATGCCGGAAACTGGCGTGGGGGCCACCGAGTCGGGCCGGACCTGCCCGGCGGTGTTGCGCGTGATGGCGGCCTTGATGTCGTCGGACGCCTTGATCGGATCGGCCGTAGCGATGCCGACGGAGAAGGACAGGAGGATCGCGTCCGCCACCACGTGGCTTACAGCGCGGTACATCTTCAAGGTGTACGTACCGGGTCGGGCGGCGTATGTTTTAGGGTGGGTGATTGTCATTGGTACATTCCTCACGCGTGTAGGAGGTACGTATGAAGCCAATTGCGAACCTGATCCGCGCGATGTTCGTCTGCGCGTTTGCCCTTCTGGCGGGCATGGGGAAGCTGTTGGCTTTCTTCCTGACGACAGGGCGTGATGCGGATGCAGAGAATCATGAACGCGGCACTGACGCGTTCGGGCGAAATGACATCGCGCCGTTCGACTACGGACCTTTTGGGGGCCTGGACAGTACCGAGGGGGCTTACACCGGTTACACGGTGCACGGTCGCGAACCGATCTCGGTCGGTCGCAACGGGGAGAGGGTCGGCGCATATTCCGGCGACCCGATCGTCCATTTCTGAGTCTGACGCCATCATCATCGCCCCCGCCGGAGTGTGTGCCCGACACCACCGACAAAGCGGGTGGCGATCTGTGCTCCGGATTGACCCGCCGCCATGCCCGCTGTAATTGCACTGTGCTTCATGGCATCGATGCCATGCACTACGTGCAGGCTCGCCCATCCCATCATCCCGCTCCAGATCAGGGGCAGGCCGAGATAAAGGCCGATGAGGAGCGTATTCAAGGTGCTACGCTTGAGCGCCGCGTCGAACTCCAGGTGCAGGACGTTGAGTAGAAGGTGCTCGGCGTCCGGGTACATCGCGATCCACAGGTGTTCGTCGATCCACATCGCGATGTACCAAAGGACCGCCCAAAGCTTGACCGTGAAGATGGCAAGCGCGCCCAGGAACATGATCTGAAGGCTGTAGCGCCCGAAGACCAGGATCAGGGGCAGGAACATGTAGATGCCCATGAGGATCAGGGGCTGGGCAAGGGTTGCGAACTGGATGATGGGAAAGCGGGAAGCCTGGGTGTGGAGCGCCTTGTTCACCATCCCCGCCATCCCTGCGACGTCGGGTCCGGCTCCGAGTAAGGCCTGGTACCAACGGCGATTGTCATCGGGGAGCATCGTTTCTGGCGCGAGCGCCGGATTTGACCGCCCCGTGGCCAGCCTTGCCAATCCGTCCTCCCGTTTCTCGACAGACACTGGGCTGAACACCAACGCCACCTTCTCGGTCAGCGAGGTCGGCATCGCTGCGAGATTGCCGACGCCCTTTACCAGCTTGGCTCGTACCCCGATCGCAGGATCCGCCCACCATTCGAGACAGGTGGGGCGCCCGTAGTCCGGGACTGCGGTGTTGGCATCCATATCCGCATCCTGGACGGCCTTGTCGAGAGCGAACCCCGGCACGCCGGCACGCGCATGCAGGGCCGGGTAGAGGTTCGGGTCGGCCTGAAAGGCGTGGCTTCCCATCCAGTCGGAATCCCCTTCGCCGTAGGCCTCCAGCGCGGCTGCCGCGGCAGGGGATGGCGGATTTTCGAGATAGCGGGACCGGCCCGGCAGGTAGCATTCATTGTAGAAGCGCTGCACCTCGGCGCGCAGGGTCGGATCCTCCACCGCGGCGGAGCGGGCGAATTCCTCCACCTCCCGGAGACCGCTCAAGCCGCCCGAGATGCCGCCGCGCACCGCATCATTGAACCCGGCAGACAGGCCCATGACGGAAAACCACCAGGGGGGCAGCGCAAGGTTCTGCGGCACCGAGCTGAAGGCATCGTCGTAGGTGCTGTCCGAGCTCGTTCCGGTTGCAGTGGCGGGAGCCGGATTGAGCGCGGTCGCTGCGGGCGTGTGGTGGAGAGTGACGTTCTGGAGGCTAGTGCCGACTGGCGTGAAGCAGAATGCCATGACGAAGATGGCGGTCCAGAACTCGACCTCCATCTTCCTCACCATCCAGGCCGCATCGGCGCCCTCGACGGCGTTCATTTCGTGGGCGCGCAACCAGGTGCCGATGATGATGAAGAGGAAGGGGAGGAAGATGATGCCAGTGTCCACGAGGATGTCGCGAAAGATGCCCGCGAACGCCCAGCCGTACATGGTGGTGAAGAGCTCCAGGTAACTGTCGACGCTCACGGCAGGTCCTCCTACATGCTGAGGCCGAATGGAATTCCGAGCACCACGAGGAGCTCGATGAAGAGCAGGCCGATGCAGATCCGATGGCGCGCGCCCAGGAAGGCCGCGCGGGCTTCGTTGGGCCAGTGCGCCGGCAAGCGGCGGGTGAGCCACGGCCAGGCAAGCCACAGGGCGCCGATCGCGAGGAGGTGTAATCCGGCCAGGTACGGTTTGATCCGCCCGATGACCTGATGCAGGACCTCCAGATCGTCGCGGAATCCGAGCGCAATCAGCGCTACCACGACGAAGGCGGCAAGCCCGATAACGGCCAGCAGGGCGGCCATGACGGAGCGGGCGAGAGGACGGGTGACGAGGCGTCGGCGTCGCGACGGCAACGGGTGAACCGTCATTTCCTGACCCGCCCGTCGATCATGGGCCGCTGGTCGACCGGCTGCTGCACGGCATTCGCGGCCGAAGCGGCGCGCGCGGCGTGATAATTGTCCAGCAGGATGGTCGCCGTCTCGGAGATGACGCGCTTACGGACATTGGCCTCGTAGAGCACGTCGTCGATGTGGCGGTTCAGCTCGGCGAGCTTGGATTCGATCTGTGTATTGGCGGTCTTGTACACCTCCGGGATCATCCGTCCCGTCAGGAGCAGGTTCCGGATGATCAGTGCCTTGTCGACGGTCCTCGCCAGTGCCACGTCTTGGACCAAGCGCTGGCGCGCAATGCCTTGCTCGATGGCAGGGAGCTCGCGAATGGCGTCGACGAGCTCGCGGGTCACGACGATACCGGGAGCGGACGCCGCCGCCAGATCCGTCCCGCGTGGCACGACGTTGGCAAATAGGGCGTCGACTTGCCGTTGCACGACCGGGATTTCAAGCTCGAACTTCTGAATCAGGCCAAGGCCGGTCTTCGACTGCGGGACGGGGCAGGCATTTTCCTTGCAGGTACTTATTTCCACATCGCCAAGTACGTCCGTTCCAAACGTGGCGGCGCTTCCCGGAGAGGGAAAGGTCTCCGTCAACTTGACAGCAGGATAGGCTGCAGCCGGCGTCTTGGGCGATTGCCCCATTGTGGCGTTGAAGCCACCGAATACGGTGTCATACACTATTCGGACAGGCTCCTGGGCGACTCCCCCAGCCCTTTCCCCTCCAATCCAACTGATGCCGTCATTCCCGGCATTGGCACCCACCTTGTCCTTCGCCACCACCACATCCCTGGTGACGGTCGCCTGCTGCTTCCAGGCCTCGCCCCGGGCCATGCGAATGAAATCCTCGTAGGGATCCTCGCCGGCCTTGATCTGGGCCTCCATCTCCTCGCAGCTCTTGGTGGCGATCTGGATTGCCACCTCGGCCTTCTTCGCATAGGTCTGGAATAGCTCGTACAGGCCAGGCGATGCCCGCTGGAAGAGGTACAGCGGCAACGCGGCGATGCCGGCCTGAACGGCGTTTGTGACCTGGGTGCCGAGTTGCGCGAAGCGGTTCATGAGGTTCTGGAACGAAACCTCGAAGTCATAGGCGCCGCACGAGTAGTGGAGGCGGGCCACCCCTGACAGGGTGAGCTTATAGGGCACGCCGTGGGGGTTGGCCGCACGCGAAGCGGAATCGCCGCCTCCCAGCCGGTAGTAGAGGCCGGATCGAGTGCTCGGGATGTCCGCGGCCTGGAGGGCCATGGCGGCGAGGCCAAGGAGGACGGCGGCGCCAATGCTTCGCATCGTCTTCATGGGGTCTTCCGTGAGGATTTGATGGCGCGCCTCGCGAGTTCGGCGGCCGTGCCCGAGAATCGGCCGTCGAGGATCTGGTCGACGGCAACGGGGTGGCGTCCGAGGCGACTCAAGAACGACGTCGCGTCCGCGGTATTGGCGACCGTGAGCGGCAGGCGGATGGCGGCCCAGTCCAGCCACTGGAACAGGCGCTCGCCCAGATGCCCGCGGGCTTTGTCGAGGCCGGACACGAGGACCAGAGCCCTCCCAAAGAGCACGGTGTTGAGGTCCTCGTCCAGGTCGTCGCCGTCGACCTCGAGGCCGACGATGACCCCGGAAATGACTCCTCGGCCGCTCGCCAGGAGGTGGATGTAGGCCACTTCGTCCGGTTCCGAGATCGCCTTGGCGCGGGCCCACAGGGCAAATGCGTCGTCGGGCACGTACTCCAGGAAGAGCAGCCGGTGGTGTCCGCGGGCTTCGGCCGTGACTCGATCGAGCTGCGCGGCCAGGATTAGGTCGGCGGCAAGGGGTTCGCGAGGATCCTGTGTGTCCATCACGCAGCCCTCTTCGCTGCGATCTCGCGGGAAATAGCGTAGGCCGCCTCGAGTTCGGTGCATCCGGTGGCCTTCATGATGTCCAGGCGCCAGGCTTTCTCGTGCTTCTCCGTCATTGCGAGCGCGATGGCGAGCGGCGGGGGCACGTTCCTGAAGAGGGCCTGCATTTGCGGATTGAGGATCACCCCCTCGGTGTACTTCGGCGGCTCCTTGCGGGCGGACTCCATCAGCGCGCGCTGTTCGGGGGTCAAGGTACGGAAGCGGGCGACCTGCGCGATCTCGTCGCGGTCCATGGTAAGGAGCACCCAGTGCTCGCACATGTTGAGAATTCGGGAGGCCGAGGCCGGGAAGTCCTGCATGTTCTGGGTGCCGAGCCAGTACCACGCGCCGAGCTTTCGCCACATCTTGGTGATCTTGACGGAGTACACGTTCAGCAGATCATTGGCCGTGATGATGTGCCCTTCATCGGTGAGGTTGATGATGGGGCGGTGGTCATACTGGGTCGCCTCGGCAAACGCCTGGACGTGGGTGATAAGGGACGTATAGGCGACTGCGAGGGCATCCTCATATCCCTCCTGCGCCAGTGTGCCCATCTCCACGATCGTCACGTCAGCATCCGGCCAGGTCGCGCCGTAGCGGTTGAAGAGCCGTCCGCGCAGCCCCTCGCAGAACACCATCATGGCCTGGCCCATCTCCTCGGCGCGGTCGCGCCGCGAGGGCCCCAGATCCTCGTCGCCACGCATGGCCATCAGGGCGTGGGCGACGTCCTGCACGCGAGGATGCGGCTGGCCGCGGTCGCGGGCCTGGCGCGCTGCGGCCAGGATTCCCCGAGCGACCAGGTAGCGGTCCGCGCGACTCATCTTGCGCATCTCGCATTCCTCTCCGCCGGTAATCATCAGCGTCGTCGCGATGACCATCTCGCCCAGGATGTCGCGCTTGCCGGGGTCCGCTCCTTCGTCGTCGTCCTCCTGCGACGCGGGGAGCCCGTCGGGGTCCGAGTCCGGGAGCTCATCGTCATCCGGCGTCCCGAATGTCTCGTCGAGGGCCTTGATGCCTTCCTGATCGAAGAGCCGCGGGGCCATAGCGAAGGGCGGCAGGCTGACATGCGTATCGGGAGTGAGCTCGACCTGGTTGACGGTGAGCCCGTGGCGGCGCATGTGCTCGCCCAGGAGGCCGAAGGATTTTCCAGCGTCGATGATGAAGAAGCGTGGTCGGTAGATCGCCATCATCTGCATCGCGAGATAGCACAGGGTCGCCGACTTGCCGGCGCCGGTCGGACCCAGGGCGAGGAGATGGGCGTTCTTGTTGCGGTCGTGGGGATTCAAGGGGTCGAACAGGAGGGGCTCGCCGCCGCGGTTCCACAGCCAGAAGCCGGGGTTTCCCGTGCCTCGGGCGCGCCCATAGAGGGGAAGGAGGGCGGCGATCTGGGAGGCGAACACGAGGCGCGAGCGGCGCAGCTGGCGCGCGTCGAACCGGGGGTCGAAGCACATCGGCAGTGCGCGCAGGAAGACGTCGCAGCCGTGCAGCTCGTCCACGGGCTGAATGAATCTCAGCCCGGATGTATGCAGGGCGGCGGTGAGGTCTGCCACCGTGCGCCCCAGTTGCGAGGTGTCTTCGCCCCGCACGAACAGCGCGAGGTACATCGGGTAGAGCTTGTCGGTGCGCATGTTGTCGAGGACCGCGACCGCCTCGTCGTAGGTGTGAGCGGCTTCAAGAATGTTTGCGCGCGAGGCGCTCTTGATGGCTTCGATACGACCGGTCATCGTGTCCTGCGGGCATATGACGATGGTCGCAGAGAGCATCGTGCCTTCCGGAAAGCGGTCGAAGCGCGCGAAGAGCTTGCCGGCATGATCGCGCTCGGCGGTGAAGTGGCCGATCTCGGGGAGCTTGCGCATCGACTGCAGTGCCAGCGCCCGCACAGGCCGGCCGTCGAAAAACCACAGACCGGCCGCCGGATCCGACTTCGGCGCTGCAAGGAAGAGCAGCTCCCCAAGATCAAGGTCGTCTGGCGCCTCGTGGGGTTGGGGGTACGGACAGAGTCGGAGGAGGTCACCGACGGTTTCGGCGAAGTCGGGCTTCGGGTTGAAGAACGGCAACAGCCACGAGTAGAAGTCCGCGGCGTTCATCGGCCGGGCATTGATGCCGGTCTGCGCCAGGCCTCCGACGAGCCCGCGCGCCGTCTGCTGAAGCGTCTCGACGGGATCAAGGAGTTCCCGGGAGAAGTCGAAGCCGGGCGGGAAACGGCGATAGATCGCGCAACGCACGCGGCGGATCTGACCGCGCCACCGGTTGCCCGACACCCCCTCATCGAGAAAGAGGCCCTCGGGCCGGGCCACGAGCGACAGATGCTCCGCCATCTCGGCGAGGAAGTGGCGCGTGAAGTCGCTAGCGAGAATCTGCCGCGCCCGCTCGGGTGCCTTTGCATGCACCGAGACGATGTAGTCGCGTATGCGCTCGATCTGCCATGAGAGATCCGTGTCGTCGTTGCAGAAGAACTGGACGACCCACGGGGCCTCGTCGTACTCGGGCAGGGCCTGGAGCGCCGCCTGGACCTCCGCGCATCGCGCCTTGAGATACTGATCGGCGCAGGCCTCGCTCGGCATCGGATCGAGCTCGTAGAGCAGTGCGCGCGAGACGCCGTCTTCGAGGAGGAAGGTGCCGGTCGTATCGTCGAAGTCCCGCCAGGGCAGCAGATCGGTGATGCTAGGTGGGCGGGAGGCGAGGTGCTGGCGCTCCCGCACCGGGAGGGGGTTCCTCGGCACTGCGGGCTCGCGGCGCGAGACCTCCGCGTCGGCAGGGGCGGACCCGGCGGTTGGCGCGAGCCCCAGCATGCGAATCAATCCGAGCATGGCCGTCGCTCCGTCAGGGTTGGGCCACCCGGCTGGCGGTGGAATCGTGCGTCGGCGGGACGCTCGAGGCGGGAGTTGACGCCGAAGCGGACGCGGGAGCGGGCGGGCGCGCGCGCGCCGGCCGCAGCGCGTCCGCCTCGCCGGGGAGTAGGTACTCGACCCGCTCGTACATCGGAAACGCCGTCACGTAGCCCGGTGCCGGGTATTTCCCTCGGGACAGGTGGGGAAACACGACCATGATGAGATCCGGGTTGGGCAGCCGGGCGAAGCGGCGCCCGAGTTGGAGCATCGCCGGCTCCAGGACGGGGCCGGGCAAGACTTCGGTGGCGGGCCGCAGCGGGAGGGTTTCTCGGGCCCGGATGCGCTCGTACTCGGAGGTACGCTTGCGGTAGATCTCCTCGACGGTGGGCCCGTCGTCCGGCAAGGGCGACTTGCGGGGCCCGGCGACGCTGCAGGCGCCGAGGGCGAGGGCCGCGACCGTGGCAGCTGCGATGAGGCGTGCGAACCGCGGAAAATCAGTCCAGTCCATAGTAGCTACCTCGCAGATGGGAAGTCGTGGTTGCCGGGGCATCGAGACGCCCGTAGTCGATTCGCCGCGCGTCGGGGGCCTTGTCGATCTGGATCTCGGTGTCGATGTGCAAGTCCACCTCACCCCCGGCGCGTACGACCACCGCATCGAAACTGTCGGCGAGCCGGCGCATCAGCCAGTTCGTCACCTCGTCGGTGCCGGCGCTAGCCATCTGCCCGAGGATGTAGGTGCCCTTGCTCCCCGTGACCCGGCTGGTGGTGGTCCCGAAGACGTTCTCCGTTGTGGAGGTCTGGGCCGCGGCCGCCGCCTGGCCCGCGATCGACAGGCTCCGCAGGCCAATGGTGTCGGCGAGGACGGCCGGGGCATTGGTCACGAACTGCCCGGGGATGCATGGGTTGCCGTGGCGGTCGGAGATCCAGCCGAGCTTCGGCGCCGCGGCGAGCGAAGGCTTGCCGCCGGCTGCCCCACCGCTTGCGCCGTACAACGGGGTCGTTCCGTCGCGGCGACGGCTGACTGTCTGAATGCTTCCGTCGTTGAAGACGAAGGTCATGGACTGGATGAGGCCCTCGGCGCAGGAGAGCGTCATGTCGCCGATGGCAACGCCCGACACGACGATGCCGGCCAGGTTGCGGGGAAGGTAATGACCATTGGCGGCCAGGTTCTCAGGCCCCAGCAGAAGCTTGAACTGCATCGGATCGGTCACTTTGCCATCCACCGGTACGCGGCCGATGATCGCGGTCATGTTGGCGACGCCTGTCAGGGTCGCGTTCTCGGGGATCGTGTAGAAGGGCGTGGGGGCAGGGGTGGCCGTTCGGGCCGGGGCGCGCGCCGTACGGCGGGCGGGCGGCACCGCTTCGGCGAGGGTGACCTTGCGCACGACGCCTTGCCTTCCGTCGGCGCCCTTGCCCATCTCGTATCCCAGCGGCAGGACGCGGGTCGGTGCAGCGATCCCGGCCAGCGCTGCCGCATCCGGTTTCGCCTTGTCGAAGCCGAAGCCGGCAGGGAGGTTGCCTGCGCCGATCGCTGATCCCAGCAGACCGCTCGACGCCTGTGAGTCGGCCGCGGCGCCGCGCTGGCGCTTGAGGGCGTCCATTTCGGCTGTCATTTCGGTACGCAACTCACGGCGAAGCTGATCGCGGATGCGATCCTCGCTACGCTGGTGGCGATCGTTCTGCTCCAGCAGGCGCCGGTTTTCGGCGATCAGGGACTGCACCTGATCGTTCAACTCGGTGTAGCCCGCGACCACGGTCTTGAGGGTTTCCTGCGGCGTATCGGCGTCGGCCCCCTTGGCGGTGGGAGGCAGGGGTACTTCCGGCACTGCGTTCAGGGGCGGCCCCGGCTCGACGCCCGGCGTCTCGCTCTGCCGATAGAGGATGTAGCCCGTCACGATGAGGGCAATCACGGCGAGGAAGGGGACCAGCCTGTTCTGGACGATCTGCATGGCGAGCCTCCTAGCGCCACAGCGGCACGGCCGCAAACGGCCGGTCGGAGACGAGGTAGACGGCGGTCGTGTCGGCCTCGGAGCCATGGGGCAAGAGATGCCAGTGCTGGGGCGTTGCGGCGATCCACTGCCCGCGTAGCCACCGCGTGTCCAGCTCGAGGTCGATGGCGCGCCCGGTGCGGTTGGTAAAACGCACGGCCGTCACGTACAGCGACCCGCTCGACCAGGCCCCCAAGGGCGCCGTTTCGATCTCTCCTCCCCGGTAGAGGCCGACCACAGGGGAGCGATCGACTGGTTCCTGGCGTACACCCGGCAGCGTGGGGAGCAGGCGGGCCGGCGCATACAGCATCTGCGCCGCGTAGCGCGTGAGCTGGATCATGTCGACCGCCGGCTCGTCGTTCCGCCGGGTTTCGGCAAGCTCGTTACTCTCTGCGGCATCACCGGGCAGATGGACGCGGAGCATCGGCGGGACCTGGACGCCTTCGACCGACTCGATATCGAGCGGAACCGTCGCGCCGCCGTCGATTGCCTGCGCATACAGCCGGGCGCGCGGGAAGGGGCCGTTCGCTGTCAGATAGGCGGTGTCCTCGATAATCTGAACCTCGAGCAGACCCTGCAGGCTAGCGGGCACATCCATCAATGCGACGAACGGGAGCTGCAGCAGGCGCTCCCGCCCTGGGCTGAGGAGCACCTGGACGGGAAGGCGCTCGAACAGCGCATGCTGGGTGCGGCCGACATTAGCTTGGCGGTCGTCGGGGCGATCGGGTGACCGCGGCAGCGCCTGCGTTTCCGGGGGCGATAGAGGATTTGCAGGCTTCCCGGCGGCTGAGCCGTGGGACTGGGGTGCGGGTGCCGGAACGGGCTTGGGGGTCGGCTCTGGGGGGAGGGTGCCGAGATCGATGGTCGTCGTGCCCGCGGGATGCCAGGTTGGCGCCGTCCCCGTTCCGACAGGCCCGGGCGACAGGCCAACCGGGGAGGGCGCCTTGGCTTCGGGCTCCTGCGCAGAGGCAGAAGCAAGAACGCCGAGGCAAACAAGCGCTGTGGCGGCGCGAATGGCGATCATGACTCCTCCTCCTTCGTGTCCGGGAGCCGCGGCGGCACGGCCTGCGGCAGGTCTGAACCAGCAGTGGTGGCTGACGGTGCCGCGGACGGAGGCAGCGGCGCCGCCGGCGCCGGCTGGGCGGCGATCGGCGCCTCCAGGGCCTGCGGGTCGATCCGTTCGGGATGACGGCGGGCGAAGCAGTTCAGGGCGAGGCCCCAGGGGTTGCGCTCCCGGTCGACGTCGTAGCGCACCACGTGCAGGGGATAGCGGATGAAGGTGTCCTTCACGGGCATCCCCCTGGAGGTCTCGAGGATCTGGGCATCGAGGAGCACCGTCCATCCACCGTTGCCGTGCGCTGTCACCCGGTTCGCCGTGAAGCCGTACCCGGGAATCTCCAGGAGGGCGCGGGTGCGCTGGATCAGCTCCGCATCGCCGGACTTGACGCTGACGTCCTTGAGGAGCTGCTCGCGGCAGGACGGCGTCAGGTAGTTCTGGAGCGCGTAGATCTGCGCGACGTAGTCCTTGGAGCCATCCTTGGTCCAGCGGTTGAGCTGCTGCCAGATGAGGTAGCCGAAGGCATAGACGTTCGGGGGCGGTACCTCCGGCGTACGTCCCGCCTGAATGGTGGCCCCGCGGGAGAGGTCTGGCGGGATATGCACGGTGAAGTCCGTCTGCCTCACGAACCGGTCGGCCACCGCGATCAGCACGATGACCAGCGCGACGAGGATGGCCCAGGACTGGAGGCGAATCGTCGCGCGGGCGTTTGCGAGGTTGTCGGTGTAGGCAGGCATGGCAATGCTCCGCGCTCAGCACAATGGGCTCCGGCGTTTCGCCACCTGAGGGGGCACGAGTGTGCGGCCGAGGTCCCAGGCGCCCGCGTGCGAAACAAGATGAGAGCGGATGAGGCCGAGGCGCGCCGCGCGACGCTTGAGTAGCTGAACGTAGTAGTGATCGGGACGATTGCGCTTCATCGTGGCGAGGCACCCCGCCGCGACCCAGACCGTGGCGATGGGGCCGGTGGCGATGATGAGGACGGCTACCGGAAAGTGCTGCAGGGCCAAGCCCACCACGCCGCCCACCGGGAACCACAGCAGGAAGGCCAGCCCGATGACCCACTTGGACTCGGTGTACGAGAGCCCCTTGATGATCGCGGGCTCCGCGTTCACGCGGTCCGGCAGCGGCGCGTGACCCGGTCCGAAGGAGGTTTCCGGCGGCGATGCCAGGGGGCTGGAGGAGTCCATGGCGACGCCTAGGCGATGATGGTGGCCGCCTCGTTGAGGAGGTAGACCATGAGCACCAGCACCACGGCGCCGACGACGGCCAGCACGCCCAAGTCCCCGAGTTCGGCCCGGCCCATGCGGTACTCGTTGAATTTCGCGATGCCGCCGGCCGCGACCGCGATGAAGCCCAGCGTGGCGATGATGAGACCCAGGACGAGCAGGCCGTTCTTGAAATACTGCTTGCCGATCTCGATGTAGTCCCCGGAAGCGGCACCGTCCGCGGCGACGGCCGTCGGCAACTCGGCCAGGGCCGGTTCGGCGACGAAGACCGAGGCGAGGACGCCGAGGCCAAGCAAGACGATGTGGGCGGCCGCCTTTGCCCGGCATCGCAGGGGAAGCTCGGGGGCTTGCGCCGTGTGACGATCCGCGGCATTCGCTGCGCCCGAAGGTTGGATGAGGAGATTCATGGTTTCCTCCGTGAGGTGGTGAGGCGCCGCAACGTGGAACGCCGGCAGGCCTGCGGCCCGGCCTGCCGAGTCGGCCGCGATCTAGGTGAGCAGATAGATCAGCAGCAGGACGATGATCAGCACACGCAGCTTGTAGAACAGGAGCATCGGCAGGCGGCGGGGGTCGTCGAGGCCTTCGATCCCGAGTCTGCGCACCATGTCGGCGGCCCAGAGAACGACCACAGCGCCGACGAGCAGGGCGAAGAAGAGCCCGATGTAGCCGGGTTGGTAGCCGGCCGCGGCGGCGAAGGCGGCGGACTGCTGGGGCGACATGGCGGTACCTCCGGGCTCAGCGCCGGTAGTCGCCCTTTAGCGGTTCGATCGGGCGGGGATGGCGTGGTGCGTCGAGGTGATCCGCAATACCCGCACGGATGAGATCGAGGTCGCGGGCGAGCTCGTCGTACTGAAAATGGATGCGGGCAATGGAGGGGGCATCTGCCTTCGCTGCGCGAACCTCGGAGCTGAGAAGTGCGAGCTCATGTTCCAGGCGTGCGAGGTTCTCGCGCTCGCGGTCGGTGTCGGCAGCCACCGGCAGGGTGGTAGCTGCGACGAGGGCGGCGATGGTGAAGCGGAGCAGCAATGGCATGACGGACTCCTTGGTTGCTACAGGTACTTCTTGAACGTGCTGGCGGTGGTCGAGAGGGCCGCGGCCACCAGGGTTGCGAAGATCAGGACGAGGTACGCGGGATTGAATCCGCCAAAAGGCCACGCGAGATAGGCGGTGAAACCGGCAGTGAGGAACCACCACGTGAAGCGCTTCGTGTGGTGGTAAACGTAGGAGGACTCCCGGCCACCGGTCCACCTGCGCAGGTCGCGACGGACCAGGCCATCGATCAGGCCGATGAAGATGGCCATCGCGAAGGCCGGCAGCGCATAGAAGGCGATCGCCAGGCGGATGGCGGTGTCCTGGGCCACGTAGTAGGCGGTCTCGACGGCGCGCCCGACTTCCTTGACGATGCGGCGTACGGCGCGCGCGTGGGGATTCGCCACCGCGTCGGGCTCAATGGCAGTCGTACGGGCGATGAAGGCGGGGGCGCCCAGCGAATGGAACGGACGCGCGACGAGCTCGGCGAAGTCGCGCGCAAAGGCGACGGTGTCGTCGACCATGAGCGACCGGGGATAGCCCTGGAGGTAGCCGAAGTCCTCCTCCACGGCGGCTATGGCGCGTTCGACGCCGCGGCCCTTCCAGAAGGTGTGATCGCCTAGGATGGTAAGGGCAGTCCCGAAGATCCAGGAGCTCAGGGTGGAAAAGGCGAGGCCGATCACAACGCTCGCCAGGGCAGCAATGGGGCCGCGGGACCGGCCCGCCGGTGTGGCCGATGCCTGGGGCGCCGGGGGACGGGCGGATCCTGCGGACGACGCGGCGGTGCTCACTGGACTGCCCTCCTGTCGCTACGCGACATCCTCCCCGAGGGAGGGGGAGCGCCCCCTTCGGGCGGCCGGGCGGGGGTGCTCACTGCCGCCTCCCCGGCGTCATCGTCCGAGGTGTCGAAGCCCAGTGGCGCGACGAGCCCGACCGGCATGTCCTTCAACCAATCGGTCTGAGCGGCCCAGTGCTCGGCCGTCCGATACTTGGCCCGCATCTGGACTGCCACCTCGCGGAGCGACGGCGGAATGAAGCGATCGTTCGTGGCATCGGGCAGCGGAAAGCGCAGCTTGAAGAGGCGGTTGCCCTCCAGCAGGGCGAAGGCCTGTCCTTGCGGCAGGGCCATGATGTCAGCCGGGGATACCATCGGGACCCGCTGGGTGGTGAGGCGGTCCTCGTTGCGGGAGGTGAAGTCCGTCTCGGTCGACCCGTCGGTGTCGCTCACGCCGGTCACGACCATGAGGTGCTGCACGTCGACCTCAGGCAGCTGATTGCAGAAGAACTCCGCAGTGCCCGGATCCTTCACCCGCAGCATGATGATGTTGTTGAAGTTGCCCAGCACCTGACGGGCCTTGGCGGCGTCTCCGAGCTTCGCCTCGATGTCGGGAATGGTCTGGGTGTAGGCGGTGATGCTGAAGCCCGATCCGCCCAGCTTGTTCACCATCGGTACAAACTCCGGTCCAGCGATCTCGTTAACCTCGTCGAAGTGGCAGGCCACATCGGGCAGGATGATCTTGCCTTCGGGATGGTGGGGATCGAGGCCGGTCTTGTAGAGTTTGCCGCCAACGCTGACGAGATCGGCGAGCATCGAGTTCCCGACGGCCGCTGCGACCGTGGCGTCCGAGAGTGCGTCGAGACCGACATAGACGATGCCGTCCTGCCGGATGACCTGCATCCAGTCGAAGATCGGCCGGATATCGGTCGCGTCGAAATAGTCCGGCGAGATCAGCTTGCCGACGGGGCCGGTGGTGAGCTTCTCCAGGAAGGGACCGAGCGAGGCTACGATCTTCTCGAAGAAGCTCCGCTCGTAGCGGACCGCGGTGGCGAGGCCCTGGAGGACGGCATCGGGAAGCTGCAGATCCTTCAGTACGTGCACAAGGGCGATCAGGCGGTCGCTACGATCCTGCAGGGCGCGCGGAACGGTGATCTGGCGTTTCTCGATGCGGGTCTGCGCTTCCTCGACAAGGATCTCCCAATTCTCGGGGCCTTCCGTGCGCAACACATGCGTCGCGTAGCGCAGGAAGAGCGGCTCGATGTCCGTGATGTCGCGCAGCAGCAGGTTGTAGGTGGGCACCTGCCCGAGGGCAACCTGGGCTTGGGCGACGAGATTCGTGAAGCGCCAGGCGAATTCCTTGAAGGCCGCCGAGTTGCCGCTGGAGGGCAGGGGATTCGTTGTGCGGTTCGCGACCTCGGTGATGCGGGCGAAGTTGCCGATGCCGTTGTAACGGGCGGAGATGTCGGGGTAACCCAGGTGGAAGAGATAGAGTTGGTCGAGGCGCCCGGTCCGCGCGGCCTCGGCATGGACGCGCAGCATGAGGTCCGCGTCGCCCTTCGGGTCGATGACGATGACGACCTTCCCGTCGCGGATGTCCTGGGTGACGAAGAGCTCCATCGCACGGGTCTTGCCGACGCGCGTCGTGCCGAGGACGACCAGGTGACCGGGGCGATGCTTCTGCCCGAGGGCGACGTGAGCCTCATTGGGCTCGACGCCGTGCAGTACCGGCGTTCCGCCGAGATCGGCAGGCTCCGATAGCGGGTTCCACCAACGGGGGAGCGCGAGCGCCGCGGCAATCGGCTTGAGCGGTGTGGCGCCCATCGCGCGAAGCACCGCGCGCGTTGCGCGGATGCTTGCGCCTTCGACCAGGTAGGGCTGGGCCTGCGGGCGTGTGGCGTCCATGCGGCGCTGCGTGTGTTGTTGCCCCCAGGCGAAGCCTTCGCCCAGATACAGCTTGCCCGGAATGCGCGGCAGCTTGTGCGGCGCGATGGTCGTCGCCTTGTACCGGGTGAGACCGTACTGATAACGGCATACTCGCCATGCCTGTCGGGCGCGCAGGCCGGCGAAGCCGAAGGCGAGGGCGGCGGTGCCTAGGCCCAGGTCCGCGGGCATCATCAGCGCCCACGGAGTGATGAGTGCGACGAGGCCGCAACACGCCGCGGTCAGGGCACTCCAGATCTCGATGGGAGGACGCAGCCACGCTTCGATGGTGCCGTGGCTCATGTGCGATTCCCCAAGAAGAGCGCACAACCATGGTCCATCGGCGGGGAGGAGGCCGTTGACGAGGACCATGGTTGTGCTGAAACCGCCGTTGCAGCGGTCAAGGACCCGCAAGAACTGCGGGGGGAGGGAGACAGCAAGGCGATGGGGATGGAATATGGCGCCGGAGTCGTTCCGGTGCGATGGGATCCCGCACGGAAGAAGGAAGAGGCAGTGCAGAGGCGCGGGCGATCGCCGCCGATGACGAAGCCAGCGAGACGCGTCCGATGTGGCAGCTCAGGCATGATCGGGAATCCTCTCCATCCGTGCGAAGACGGAACGCGCGTAGCGGTTGGCCCGCGCCGAGTCGCCGGGGCTGTGATAGGCGCCGGCGGCGTCGAACCAGTTGGCTGCGGAACGGCGCCTCTCGAGGAGGATCGCGCCGGCCACCCGCAGGTTGTGCCAGGGGTCGAGCGCAAGCTCGGGCGTGCGTAACTTGTCGGAGTGGTAGTGCCAGTTAACCTGCATCGGGCCGCAATCCACGTTGCGTACCCCTTGGGCGAGCATGTGCTTGAGGTCGGTGACCGCTTCCGGATAGCGTTGGTAGCGGCGGGGGCTACGGCGGACATTGAGCGTCCACGGCCAGGGCAGCGCCAGCGCGCCCCACTGCATGGTGGACTCCTGGATCGCGATGGCGAAAAGGAGCTTGGGCGGGAGCGCGAGCGACTGGGCCACGATGCGGTAGGCGGGCGGGACTGGTGGATAGACCACGCGGGCGCGCTCGCGGCCGAAGGTGAGCCCAGGCACTGCCGCGAGCAGCCCGCCTTGGCAGAGGCGGACGAGGAAGGTGCGACGTGCGGGAGACGAGCTCATTGCGCCGCACCTCCCGGCGTGAAATACCAGTTGGGGAGGGTGGGAGCGTTCGGAGCGCGCCCGAAGTCGATCGCCTTGCCGTGTGGGTAGAGACGCCGCGTGGCCGCATCACCGGCTCGCTGCCAGGCGAGGACACGCTGAGTATCGTCGTGCAAAAGTTTGGCGAAGAGCTCCGCGTAGCGGTCTCGCTCCGCGTCGGAGCGGGCGTGGATGCCAAGCACTTCGACCGGGCTGATGGTGGCTACGCTGAAGGCGCCGCGTGGGCCGCGCATCAGGCGTCGCGCGCGGTGCAGCTCCTCGAGGGTGATGCCCCAGTAACCGGCTTCGACGCGATCGACGGCCGCAACTTCGGTGGCATCGGGGGCCGAGGGGTCGGCGGCGGTCGCGGCAGGTTGAACGGCGCGCAGCTGTGTGTGGCCGGTCTCGACTGCCGCGGCCGGGTGCAGCGCGGCGACGAGGAGGAACAGGACGGTCTTGCGCATGACTCACGCCTCAGTTCTTGGCATCGACGGCGGTCACGGTGCCATCGGGCAGGCGGAGGTGGACCCGGCGGGCTTGGGAATCGATACGCTCGATGCGCGCAATTCCGACAGCATCACCCTCGCGATAGAACGCCAGGTTGCCTTGCAGGTCGCGAATCGCGACAGAAGGTTTACTGCCCCAGGTGTCGATCGACAGGACTGTGGGCATCCGCGGCTTGGGCCCTGCCGGTTTGGGCGGCTTGGCGCCTACGGGCCGCTGTGCCGGTACCGGTTTCGGCAGGGGTGAATTGGCGAGCGCTTCCAGCCGCGCGCGAATGTCGTCATTGCGCTCATCCAACGCGACAAGGTGGGCCTCAATGGACGAGAACCGGGCCCCAAGATCCTCGAAGGAGCGAGAGAGTTCAGCGATGCGGTCGTCAAGCTGGTCCGGCCGTGGCGAGGGAGGGGGCGGCGGCTCGGGTGCCGCGATCGCGGGTAGCGGCTGCGGCACCGGATCCACACTTTCGGGTTTGCGCAGCGGTGCCGACGGGCTCGGGCTGAGGACCAGGAAGACTGCCCCGGCGACGAGCAGGGCAGCGATCAGGTACACGACGCGCGCGCGGCGGCCCGACGAGCGCAGGGAAATGCGTGGAGCGAAGCGGGAGAAGGCGCCGACGGGCGGAGTTTGCGGCGCGTTCATTTGATCGCCTCCGGTGGCGTCAAAGGTGCGACGGGACGCGTGATGACTGCTTCCACAATCGCCACCTCGTTTCGGTCCACAGAGTTGGGGCCGCGCAGAGCGATCGTCAGGGTGCGATCGACGGGCGATGGATTCACGTTGTAGGGGTCCCCGAGGAGGACCTGAAGAATCGCGCGGGCCGGGTAGGGTCCCAGGACGCGATGCGATTCGGGCAGGGGCAGGGCCAGGAGGGCGGTGGCTGCGGGGTCGGCGGATGCCACGCGGTAGCCGGTCCGCAGGAGGAGATAGGCGACCGCATCGCCTACGGTTCGCACATGCTCGCGCGGGAAGTTGACGGCTGCGACTACGGCGAGCGGATCGACGACGGCTGCGGCAGGGGCAGGTTCGGCGACGGTGTAACGGGCAAGGCGGACGTGGTCGGGTGGGGTGGCCCACGCACCGGTGACAATCAGCAGCAGCGCAAGCGCAAGAGGGCGAGGCATGTGGGTCTGCTCCGTGAGGGGAGGCGTCCCCACCGGGAGCGGTGAGGACGCCGGGCTGCTGGGGTCAGCGGCCAGTCACGGGGCGCAGTGTGGCGAGCGCGTTGGCGTCTTGCAGCCCGAAATTCGAAAAACATTTTTCGAGTTTCGTCTTGCATCGCGGGGAAGAAAATGGTTAGCGAAAGGGTGCAAGGGTGGGCGACCGGTGGCGGTCCGCCTTCTACGGGGCTACAGGCCCAACCCGAAAGGGCGCCCAGCTCAAATTCCGCTGGGCGAAGGATCTACGGGTATAGGGCGCCTTGCGGCAAAGGCCGACGGGAGACGGGCCGCCAGACCGCCTGGAGCGGCCTGTCGGCAAATGCGCCAAAGGCTCCTCCCGTACAACCGCTGTGGCATGTCAAGCGGAAAGTCGAAAAACCTGGCGCGATTTTGGTGCGGACAAAAAGGGTGAATTGCGGCACGCTCTCGTCGCGATCCGGCAATCGCGGGTGTCATCGAGTCCTCGCCAAGTCCCCTGTCCTATGCCTAAAGTAAGGTGTGCCATGCGCGGCCGCGGGCGGCCGTCCACGGCTTGGGCCAAGACGTGAAGAAGAACAACTCGCACCTTTCAGAGGTGTTTTCGTGATGAACGACCTGCCCCCGCCAATTCCCCCGCACCAGCAGGAGGCCCGTACCCAGGCCGTCATGACCATCGGTCATTTCTTGGAGGGCCTTGGAGAGCCGGGATGGCGCAACGTGCTGCTGTGCTGGCTTGGACGATACGATGGCCTGGAGGCGTACCTCTATCCGGAGGACGACCCGGTCTTGACGGTCCGCGACCTGCTGGCGCGTTACGTGGAGGCACTGCGGCCGGCTGATCCGGCCCAGCTCGCGGCGGATCTGGTCACCCTGCCGTTCTGCCGGTACCGCGCGAAACGCGACGACGAAAAGTGGAAGCCGCTGGCCGAAACCTTCTCCTCGTTCTGCCGAGGGACGACTGTCGAGGTCTGGGAGTCCGAGCGGCCATCGCCACCGTCTGACGTGCTGCAGAAGTGGCTGCTGGCGCAGTTCTGCGCGGCTCAGATCCGCAATCGCCAGGGCTGATCCCCATGGCCGCGCTTGCCGCCGCATGTTTCCTGGCTGCGGCAGCGCTGGCCGGCTGGCTCGGCTGGTCCATCTACCGCGAACGGGCCGTGCGGCAACGTCCGGCCGATGCCGATGCGGAGCAGGCGACGGCGGGAGCGCCGGCCACCGGTGCCCTTGCCGCCCCCGGCCTGGCCGCCAGCCGAAGCGGCTGGCTCAGGGTCCTCGACGCGCCGACCCTGGTCCAGGTATGCAAGCTTTCGAACGCGCTGCAACAGATCCATCGTGAATCGAAACTGAGCCAATCCACTTGGGATCGCGACGTCGCGCCCGCGATCCTCGGCTACCTGCGGTTCGTGCAGCTCTTGCCGGCCAGCGAAGCGCACCATCACGCCCATGTCGGCGGCTTGGCCGCCCACACGATCGAGGTACTCCATGCAGCGGTGACCTTGCGCAATGGATACCTGCTGCCCAAGGGCGGCGCCGCCGAGGCGATCGACGCCCAGCGTGATCACTGGACCTACGCCGTCATCCTCGCTGCGCTGTTCCACGACATCGGCAAACCGATGACCGACTTGCGGGTGAGTGTCGCCGACCGACCAGGCGGCCCCGGACGGCAATGGCTTCCGGTATCCGGCGACATGCCGACCGCCGGCGCGGTCGAATACGAGGTGCGATTCGCGCCGAAAGCCGAACGCAACTACGGTGCGCACCGTCGCCTGCCGCTGGTGCTGGCGCCGAGGATCGTCCCTGCAACAGCCCTGACCTTTGTGGCGCGCGAACCGTCGGTGATGCGCCAGCTCGAGGTTGCCTGGTCGGGCGATGACGCAACCGGGGTGCTGACCGAGATCGTGCGCCAGGCCGATCGCCGCTCGGCCGCGAGCAACTTGCAGCATGGGCCACGCAACCAGTTCGCGACTGCGACAGCGGTCCCGCTGGTCGACCAACTGATGGACGCCATACGCCGGCTGCTGCGCCAAGGTGCGTTGCCGCTCAACCGGGACGGTGCGGCAGGTTGGATCGGCGCTGGCGCAGCCTGGTTTGTGGCGAAGCGGCTCGCGGACACGGTCCGGGAAGAGATTGCGCACGCCAATCCGGATGATGGCGCGAGCATGCCCGGTCCGGCCAAGAACGACCGGCTGTTCGACACTTGGCAGGACTATGGGCTGCTGGAGCGCAACCCCGACACCGGTCAGGCGATTTGGTACGTGGAGGTCCGCGGCGAGGGCTACGCCCACGAGTTCGCGATGCTGAAGTTCCCCTTGGTGAAGCTCTTCGATTCGGCCGACGACTACCCGTCCGACTTCGATGGCGACCTCGTCGTCAAACCGCCCCGAAAGACACGGGACAAGCGAGCGGACGAACCACCGGGCGACGGCCAGGGCGGGGCACCAAAGCCCGGTGATCGCCCTGAGCGGCAACGCGCCTCTGGTCCGCTGACGCCGCCCGATATTCCTCCTCCCAAGCCCGCCCATGCGGCGACCAGGCCATCCTCGGGTCGTGACCAGCCGACGAGTGAGGCGAAGACCTGCGAAGCCAAGGGGCACGAGGTACCAGCCACGACCGCGAATCTCGGCCGAAACAACGAATTCCTCTCCGATGACGACTCGGTGACATCCGCGGGCACGGCATCCGGGAAGCCCGGCCGCCGCCCGCCTTCAGCCACGCGACCCGTTACTCCGTTCGCATCCGTGCCAAAGTCGGACACCGACGACGCCAAGTCCATTCACGAGGCGCCCGGCGAGGCAGCCGTTCGCTTCATGGCGTGGCTGCAACAGGGGATCGCTGATGGATCCATCCCCTACAATGAAGCCGGCGCGCCGGTCCATTTCGTGCCAGAAGGGATGGCACTCGTCTCCCCGCGGACATTCCGCGACTTCGCGGCGCTCTACGGTGACGACGGCAACGGGATGGATCCTGATGCGAGCCCGTCGGACAAGCTGGGCATCGGCATCCAGCGGCAAGTCATCAAGGCGCGCTGGCACCTGGTAGGGCCCGGAAACTCGAACGTTCATCACTTCGGCGTTGTCGGCCGCGGCGGAAAACGCGTAGGAAAACTCGCAGCCGTCGTGATCAAGCACCCCGAGCACTGGTTCAATCCTGTCCCGCCATCGAATCCGAACATTGTGCCCTTCGTCGATCCCAAGTCGTCCGAGCAGCCCGGTGCATCCGCGTGATCTCCTTACTCGCGGTTGGCAATCCTGCGCAACCTGGGGTCCGGTCCCCATGCCAGCTGAGTGTTTCGGTATGTTTCCGCGTTGACAAGCAGAGAATGATGTTCAATTCTGTTTAGGAACAAGCTCCATTCCATCCGGGACGCCCTCGTCGCTTCACGCGCATGTGCCGCAGCTTCACCTCGCCGGCACTCATGCTTTCCCTTCGCTTTCGTCCCCTGCTCGCCGCCGCTGCTTCACCGGAGGAGGTCGGATGATCGTCTACAGCACCGTATCGACTAAAGGAGGCGTCGGGAAATCCACCCTGACCGCTAACCTCGGCGCGCTGCTGGCAGACATCGGCATGCGTGTCCTGCTGATCGATGCCGATGTGCAGCCGAGCCTTAGTCGCTATTACCCCATTGCCAAGAGGGCGCGGCACGGACTGACGCAAATGATCAAGCAGGGTGCGCTCACCGACGACTGCATTTCGACGATCGACTTCGCGCTCGCGCCCATGCCATTGCGCCGCCAGCCGCAGCTCAACCCGAATGGCTGCCTGGACATCGTCATCTCCGATGCGCCGCAAGGGACGCTCCAGGACTGGCTGGCGCCGCGCATGGACAGCGCGCTGCGCATCAAGCTCGCCTTGCGCAGTCCACTGCTGCATGAGCACTACGATGTCGTGCTCATCGACACCCAGGGCGCGGTGGGTCACCTTCAGGATGCCGCAGTTCTGGCAGCCGATGTGCTCCTTTCGCCGATCTCGCCCGATATTCTCTCGGCGCGCGAGTTCCTGTCGGGCACCGAGGAATTGCTGAACCGCGTCGAAACGGCTGCTGCATTCGGCATCTCCGTGCCGCAAATGCTGGCGATGATCTACCGTCACGAAAACACCCGCGATGCACGCGAGATCGGCAAGGCCATCCGCGAGAGCTATCAGCAACT
Organism: Bradyrhizobium sp.; assembly: GCA_036406295.1. Classification (GTDB taxonomy): domain Bacteria; phylum Pseudomonadota; class Alphaproteobacteria; order Rhizobiales; family Xanthobacteraceae; genus Bradyrhizobium. The sequence goes on along the minus strand of DASWVJ010000042.1, from coordinate 235 downwards.
CAAGTGCAAGGTCGTGCTCCTAAAAACGGTCATACCGCACGCCGTTGCATACCGCAATGCAGCCACTGCCCAGGTCCCGGTCCACTGGGTCGACCCGGTCAAGGCGTGCCCTGCAATGCATGCGCTCCTGTGGGAGCTCATTCCGAGCCTCGACGGTGTCCACGCCGGTGTGCCGTCAGAAGTCCCCTGCGAGGTTGGCGGTGACCATGACGCCCAGAACGCGATTGCCTGACTC
>DASWVJ010000041.1:0-5445 GCA_036406295.1 Bradyrhizobium sp. | reverse complement strand
CTGCAGGGCCAGTTCGAGGCGCCGTTCGGCGTGTACGGCCCGCCCAGCATGTTTCCGATCCCCGTGCTGCGCTTCATGAAGACCTACGGCATCACCCATGAGCAGCTTGCGATGGTCGCCGTCGTGCAGCGCGAATGGGCGGCGAAGAATCCGCGAGCCATGATGAAGGACCCGATCACGGTCGCGGATGTCCTGAATTCGCGGATGATCGCCTACCCGTTCCGCCTCTTGCAGTGCTGCCTCGTCACCGATGGCGGCGGCGCGCTGATTCTCACCTCGGCCGATCGGGCAAAAGATTTTCCGCGCAAACCCGTTTACATCCTCGGCACCGGCGAGAGCGTGGAGACGCCGATAGTCAGCCAGATGGAGACCTTCAACTCCTCGCGCGCCTTCAAGGTCGCAGGCCCCCTCGCCTTCAAGGAAGCCGGCATCACCCACAAGGATGTCGATCACCTCATGATCTACGACGCCTTCGCGCATCTGCCGCTCTACGGCCTCGGCGATCTCGGCTTCATGCCCCATGAGGAGACTGGCAAGTTCATCGCCGACGGCAACACGCGCCCCGGCGGCAAGCTGCCGCTCAACACCAATGGCGGCGGCCTGTCCTACATGCATTCCGGCATGTACGGCATGTACGCGCTGCAGGAGAGCGTGCGCCAGATGCGCGGCATCGCGCCGGCACAGGTGAAGGACGCGAAGATATCGGTCTGTCACGGCGTCGGCGGCATGTTTGCCGCGTCGGGCACCATCATTTTTACGAACGAGAAGTAACCCCTCCGTCGCTCCGGGACGGTCCGAAGGACCGGACCCAGAATCTCGAGATTCCGGGTCCGCGCTGCGCGCCCCCCGGAATGACGGACCCAACAGGAGAGCCCAATGGTAAAATCGCTGCAAGACAAGGTCGTTATCGTCACCGGCGCGGGCCGCGGCATCGGGCGCGAGATCGCGCTTCTTTGCGCGGCCGAAGGCGCCAAGGTCGTGGTCAACGATCCCGGCGGCGCGGCCGATGGCGCCGGGTCGTCGGCTGCGCCGGCCGAGGAAGTGGTTGAGGAAATCAGGAAGCGCGGCGGCACCGCGGTCCCCAATTTCGAGTCGGTGGCCGAAGCGATTCCCGCGAGCAGGATCGTCAAGACGGCGACCGATCATTTCGGCCGCCTCGACGGCGTGGTCAACAATGCCGGCATCCTGCGCGACATGATCTTCCACAAGATGAGCGTGGAAGCTTTCGAAGCCGTCATCAAGGTACATCTGATGGGCTCTTTCTATGTCAGCCACGCCGCTGCGCGGGTTTTCCGCGAACAGGAGAGCGGCTCCTTCGTGCACTTCACCTCGACCTCGGGCCTGATCGGCAATTTCGGCCAGGCCAACTACGCAGCCGCCAAGCTCGGCATCGTCGGCCTGTCGAAGTCGATCGCGCTCGACATGGGCCGCTTCAACGTGCGTTCCAACTGCGTCTCGCCATTCGCCTGGACGCGCATGATCGGCACCATCCCGACCGAGACGGAAGCCCAGAAAGCCCGGGTCGAGAAGATCAAGCAGATGGGCCCGGAAAAGATCGCGCCGGTCTGCGCCTATCTGCTCAGCGATCTCGCCAAGGACGTCACCGGGCAAATCTTCGGCGTGCGCATGAACGAGATTTTCCTGTTCAGCCAGAACCGGCCGCTGCGCTCGGTACACAGCGGCGAAGGCTGGACGCCGCAAAGCATCGCCGAACACGGCATGCCGGCGCTCAAGGATTCCTTCTACAAGCTCGACCGCTCGGGCGACATCTTCACCTGGGATCCGATCTGACGAGAATACGCGGCGGCGCATAACTCCCCTTCGCCGCCGCGATGCCATCTGAGGTTGTCTGCCCGCTTTATGCCGGAATGCGGACCGATGTTTTTCTCCCAACATAAAAACGTGGGAGGAAAGCATGGCAACCTCATTGACCAATCCCGACCCCTTCGCGTCACACGGCGGCATCGACCGCCGCAAGATTTTGACCGGCACAGCGGCGCTCGCCGCCTCGGCCGTCAGCGTAAGCGCCGCGAACGCCGCGTCGGTCGCGCCGCTCGGCCAGACCGGCGCTCCGACGCGACAGACCGATCGGTTGCCGCTGGGCCCGCTGCCCGGCAGCCGCTATCCGGATTCGCATCTGGAATCGCTGAAGAAGCCCAAGGTCTCGTTCGGCCCCACCGGCTTTCCCGCCTTCGCCGGCACCATGGCGGTCGAACGCGTTGCGACCGGGTTCCGCTGGGCAGAGGGCCCGGTCTATTTCCCGGCGGGGCGCTACCTGTTGTTCAGTGACATCCCGAACAACCGCATCATGCGCTACTCGGAGGACGACGGTCATACCAGCGTCTACCGCCAGCCATCGATGAATTCGAACGGCAATACCATCGACCGCGAAGGACGCCTGATCACCTGCGAGCACTCCGGCCGGCGCGTCACGCGAACCGAACTCGACGGCTCGGTCACCATCATCGCCGACAAGTACAATAACAAGCGGCTGAACTCGCCGAACGATGCCGTCGTCACCTCCGACGGCGCGATCTGGTTCACCGATCCCGTCTATGGCATCGGCGGCTACTATGAAGGCATCAAGGCCGAGCCCGAGCAGGAGAAGAAGAACGTTTACCGGGTCGATCCGAAATCCGGCGAGGTCAAGGTCGTCGTCGATGACTTCGTGGAGCCGAACGGGCTTAGTATCTCCCCCGACGAGAAGAAGCTTTACGTCTGCGACACCGGATTCACGGACGGGCCGGACAACCCGTCGCATATCCGCGTGTTCGACCTCGATGTGGCGGGCGGCAAGGCAACGAACAGCAAGGTGTTTGCCGACATGCCCAAGCCCAGCATCACTGACGGGGTACGCACCGACACCGAGGGCCGCATCTGGTGCTCCGTGGGCTGGGGCGATCCCAACGAGGATGGCGTGCGCTGCTACACCAGGGACGGCGACCTGCTCGGCAAGATTCACATTCCGGAGACGGTTGCCAATCTCACCTTCGGCGGCCAGCAGCGGAACAGGCTCTATATCTGCGGTTCGACCTCGCTGTATGCGGTGTACACGAGTGCGCAGGGGGCGATGAAGCCGTAGGCGGCTGCGTCTGCGTTCGTCATTCCGGGGCGATGCGCAGCATCGAACTATGGAGCGCACTTGCGCTCCTGAGAATCTCGAGGTTCCCCGATGCGCAATTGCGCATCTGAGGTTCGCGCTCGCGCGCGCCCCGGAACGACGATGATTGACGTCCACTCAACCCGTATTTCTCAACCCCGCCGAGATGCCGTTGATGGTGAGCTGGATGCCGCGCAACACCTGCTCGTCGGGGTTTTGCGCACGGTGCTCCTTCAACAGCTCCACCTGTACATGGTTGAGCGGGTCGAGATAGGGGAAGCGCTGGCGGACGGAGCGTTCGAGCAGCGGGTTGCCCTGCAACAACCGCTCCTGCCCCATGATGTCGAGCAGCATCTGGATCGACAGGTTCCATTCGCGACGGATGCGACCAAAGATTTGCTCGCGCAAGTCGGCGTCCGGTACGAGCTCGGCATAGCGCGAGGCGATCGCGATCGAGCTCTTGGCCAGCACCATGTCCATGTTGGACAGGAGCATACGGAAGAACGGCCATTCCCGATAAAGCTCCCGCAGGAAGGCCATGCCCTGCCCCGGATTTTCCGCGATCCAGGTCTCGACCGCCGAGCCGAAGCCGTACCAGCCCGGCAGCATCAGCCGGCATTGCGCCCAGGAGAACACCCATGGAATGGCGCGCAGATCCTCGATCGCCTGCGTCTTCTTGCGCGAGGCCGGGCGGCTGCCGATGTTCAGCGTCGCGATCTCGTTGATGACGGTGGACGACCAGAAGTAGTCGGTAAAGCCCTCGGTCTCGTAGACGAGGCCGCGATAGGCCTTGAAGGCAAGCGCTGACAGTTCATCCATCGCCTTGAGATATTCCGCGCGCGGCGCGTTCTGCCGCGGCTGCAGCAGGCTCGCTTCCAGCGTGGCCGCGGCCAGGATTTCCAGATTGCTGCGGCCGACCTCGGCGTTGGAATATTTGCTGGAGATGATCTCGCCCTGCTCGGTGATCCTGATCTGGCCGTTCACGGCGCCGCCGGGCTGGGCGATGATCGCGTCATAGCTCGGCCCGCCGCCGCGGCCGACGGAGCCGCCGCGGCCGTGAAAGAGGCGCAGCCGCACGCCATGACGACCGAACACCTCGACAAGATCGATCTCGGCCTTGTAGAGCTCCCAGCCCGAGGTGACGAATCCGCCATCCTTGTTGCTGTCGGAATAGCCGAGCATGACCTCCTGCACCGCGCCGCGACTGTCGACCAGCTTGCGGTAGTCGTGCAGCGCCAGCATGCGATCCATGATGCCGCTGGAGGCTTGCAAGTCCTCGATGGTCTCGAACAGCGGCACGATGTTGATGGCGCTGCGACCGGAGGGATTGATGAGGCCGACCTCCTTGAGCAGAAGCGCGGCCTCCAGCATGTCGGACATGCCCTTGCACATCGAAATGATACATTGGGGGATGACGTCGGGACCGAACGCCTCGTGCGCCTCCGCCGCGGCGCGGAACACGGCAAGTTCGCTCAGCGTCTCTTCACTGTATTTGACGAAGCTGGAAACCAGCGGCCGCGCGCTGCGCAGCTCACTTGACAGCAGCGCGACGCGCGCATCCTCGCCGAGCGCCATGTAGGACATGCCGGGCACCGCGGCATCGAGCAGTTCGGCGACGGTGCGCTCGTGCACGGCGGAATTCTGCCTTATGTCGAGCCGTGCGAGGTGGAAGCCGAAGCAATCGACCGCGCGGCGCAAGTGCCGCAGCCGGCCACGTGCGATCACGGCGGAGTTGTTCGCCAGCAGCGAGCGATGGAGCACGTCGAGATCGGCTTTGAACTCCTTCACGCTGGCATAAGGCGCGGCCTCCCCGACCGCCTTGCGCGTGGTCTCGACCTGCAGTCTTGCGGCGGTCGCCGTCAGCCGGGCAAAGATGCCCGACACGGCGAGGCGATAGGGTTCGCCGCTGCGATGCGGCGAGGTGTCGGGCGAGCGTTCGGCCAGCGCGCGCAATTCGTCCGAGACATCGGCCAGATGCGCGGCGATGGAAAGCTCGGAGCCGAGCACATGCAACTCCTGCAGATAGAAGTTCAGGATGCGGCTCGATTGCAGGCGCAGCGTGCCGCGCATGACGTCGGCGGTGACGAAGGGATTGCCGTCGCGATCGCCGCCGATCCAGCTTCCCATCTTCAGAAACGAAGCAAGCTCGCCCTCGCCGCCCTCCTCCCTGTTGAGCCGGTCTTCCAGCGCGCAATGCAGGTGCGGCACCTCGTGCAGGAAGGTGTAGTCGTAGAAAGAAAGGCCGTTGGCGACCTCGTCGAGCACCGTCAGCTTGGTCCGGCGCAACAGATTGGTCTGCCACAGCGTCAGCACCTCGCGGCGCAATTGCTCGTCGGCGGCCTCGG
>DASWVJ010000040.1:0-15974 GCA_036406295.1 Bradyrhizobium sp. | reverse complement strand
CGGGAAAAAAGTATTCCAAGATCTGCAGGCGTGACGGGTACCTCAAGCTGCTTTGCTGAGCTTTGCTCTTTTTGGGTTGAATGCTGAATGCTTGCTCACTTCCTCCCCACACAACTTGAATAAAGCTCGTCGCCGGCCAGTCCGAGAACATGCCGTGGATGCCGACCTGGGGGGACTTTCCGCGAGCCTACCTTGCATCAGAGGGTAGTGCGGTTTATTCATTCTCCCTTTCCTGCCGTTCGCGCTCTTGAAGGCGCTGCGCAATCGCCGTTCGCCTCGGTATCAGCGCGGCCTCGTCCGCGAGGCGCTGTGCGAGATCGGAGTGATATTGCTGCACAACGTCGAGCGCTGCTTCCTTGGCGAGCCTGCGATGATACTCGGCAAGCAATCTGTGCATCTCGGAAAGCTGTTCGTCGGTGATGGACATCTTCAGGACTTCGCCCCCTTATCGAGATATGGCCTCCAGGAGAGCGCTTCCTTCCTGGCTGCGTCGAAATCGCCATCCTCCAGAAACCTGCCGACGCATCTGAGGTATTCACAAAGAAACGTCGCATCCGGCAGCTGGTAGACGTGCTCGTTTGGCACCCACACTCCCAGTTTGCTGGCGGAGCTCAAGGCAGAAAACATTGCAGGCTTGAGATCTCGCACATTGTCCGGCCATCCCGGCGAAGCGGTCCGGGTCCGAATGCTCTCTGAAAGACTGCGCAACTTCCAGCCGAGGCTGCGAAGCGTGGTTGCCTTCTTGTCGCCGGACTTCCGGCTCAGCCACTCCAGCGTGACGCCAGCCACGATTCCGGTCAGGAAGACCAGCGTAAATCCGAACCAGGGTTGCTGGCTAGTTGCGAGGACGCCGGCGACAACGGGCGAGGCGGTCAGGTCGCGAAAAGCCGTCGTGGCCGGGCTCTGGGAATCGGTGAAGACATTTGCCTCCAGCCACTGCTTGAGGGCAGGCGCGATCAGCGGGATCAGCAGAAGACCCCAAATCCCAAACAAAAGCTTCTTGAGCAAACCGGACATGGGCTTCACTGATCGGCACACTGACACGGCCGTCCCGCCGCATTAGAGGCCAAATCCGGCCGTTCAGCCACCCCCAAAGAGCCCAAGCGGAGATGCTGTGCCGCTTGTCGTGCACTTTGCTGCGGGCTGTTGTGTGGATTCGGGGCGGCCGGTTCCGGGGATCGCCCCACACTCTTCATCCTGCGGCCTTGCTTTAGTCAAACCTTCATTGAGTGCTTGGGTCGTTCGTGGACAAATCCGACCGCCCTTCTTCGGGGACACCGGACGGGAAAGGAGCGCCAATGGACTCCACAGTGATGCCGAAATCAACCGAGGCCGACGATGTGTTGGCCGCGCGCGCCGATGAGCGATTGGCGCACGCCTATGAACAGATCGCGCGCGCCGACGAGCAACTCGCGCGCCTGACTGAACAGCTGACGAAAATGGAGCAGGAGCCTGCGCGCCAGCCTGCGGCCGTTCGGGTCAGGAGGCCATCGCGCGGCAAAACGATGCTGCGTGGCCTCACCGGCCTTCTGGCGGCAGCATGCATCATTGGCGTCGCTTTGGTTTCGCAGTCGTCTTATGGCGAGGCGGTCAAGCCGGCGATTGCGCGGTGGGCGGCGCCGTATATCGGCTCAGTGTCATGGCTGGCGCAGACGGCGCCGGAGCTTGCCGCGCAGCCGGGCCCATCATCCGGCGTGCGTTTGGCAGCGGCGGATCCAGCATCTCCGCAAGGAGCACCTTCGGCCGGGAGCGGGCTGCAAGATAGCGCATCGCCAACCGCTGCGGAGGCCACGCCCGAGCTGGCGCAGTTGCTGCAGACAATAGCTCGCGATTTAGCGACCGTGCAGCAGGGGATCGAAGAGCTCAAGGCGGGCCAGGAGCGAATGGCCAGCGACAATGCGAGAACCGTCGAGCAGTTCAGGGCGACCCAGGAACAGGTGACACGCCTTGTCGCGAGGGCTTCCGAGCAGGAGCAGCGGGCCAGGCTGCCGGCGGCGCCGCCAAGGCCAGCTGTTGATCCTGCGCGCAGGCCTGTGCAGGCGTCGCAGGCCCGGGCGCAGCCGATGCAGTTGCAGCCCACGGCACGGCCCGCCGGTGCCGCAACGACCGAAGTGGCAAGGTAGCGCAGCGCACCGTTGCGGAAAAAATCGCCGACAACCAGACGACGACGCGCGCAGTCGGCCCGTACGCTTTGTGCCTTTTTTGTGCGCTCGCGGGAGAGGCCGATTAGGCCAAAATGTGGCATTGCGGCCGGGCAAGCTCGGGCCGACAACTCGCCGGCTCGTCGTTAACTATCCATTAACTATCGCGTGCCTAACCTGCCGTTAACTATCCGGCCATCGCCAATCGATTCCAGCGCGGTCGTTCGAGGAGAACAACCGATGTCCGTCGAAATTCTGACCTATGGCGCTCTCGGCGCCCGCCTGAATATCTCGCCCGGGGCGGCCCGTTCGCTTGCGAAGCGGCTGCGCTTGCCGCGTTCGCTATCGGACGATGGCAAGGCCCTGGTGAGCGTTGATCTCGCCGAAATACGCCACAAGCCGCAAAAACCGGGTCGTCGCCAGGCAGGCAACGTCGTCCTGCTGAGGGCCAAGGTAGCGGCAATGCAGATGGAGATCGCACGGCTCGAAGCGAGCGCAGCCGGTCACCGCGGCGATTTCGAGCGCGAACGCGAGCGTGCCGATCGGCTGATGACCGAGGTCCTGCAGGCGACTGCCGAGACCACGGCCGCCAAGGAGGCGACGGCAAGGCTTGAAGGTGAAGTGGCGGCTCTGCGGACCGGTGGCCGGGCCAGTGGCTCGATCGACGGCCAGGGACAAGCTGCGAGCCGACTGGGGCAACTGGCTGCGACCCTGGTGCAAGCAGACCGCAAGGCTGCTCGTGGGTAGCAATGCATCCTCTTTAGTCCGGGGGCTTGGCAGAGCAATCGTGAGGCAAAAATGGCCAACATCGCTGATATCAGGGAGATGAAGGCACGCATTATCGTGCTAGGGGTCGGCGGTGCTGGCGGCAACGCCGTCAACAACATGATCGCGGCCGGGCTGCAAGGCGTCGAGTTCATCGTTGCCAATACCGACGCCCAGGCGCTCACCATGTCGAAGGCCAAGCGCATCATCCAGATGGGTACCAAGGTGACCAAAGGCCTTGGCTGCGGCGCGCAGCCGGAGGTGGGCTCCGCCGCTGCAGAAGAGACGATCGATACGATCCGCGAGCATCTGGCCGGCGCGCACATGGTGTTCATTACGGCGGGTATGGGCGGTGGCACCGGTACCGGGGCGGCGCCCATCATCGCAAGGATCGCGCGTGAGCTTGGCATTCTCACTATCGGTGTCGTCACCAAGCCGTTTCACTTCGAGGGCCAGCGCCGCATGCGCTCGGCCGAAGGAGGCATCGCTGAACTGCTGAAGGTGGTCGACACCCTGCTGATCATCCCGAACCAGAACCTGTTCCGGGTGGCCGGCGAGAAGACCACATTTGTGGATGCCTTCGCCATGGCCGATCAGGTGCTCTATTCGGGCGTGGCCTGCATCAGTGACCTCATCGTCAAGGAAGGTCTGATCAATCTTGATTTTGCCGACGTTCTCTCGGTCATGCGCGAGAAGGGCAAGGCCATGATGGGCAGGGGTGAGGCTGCCGGCGAGAAGCGCGTGCTCAACGCCGCCGTCGCTGCGATTTCCAACCCGTTGATCGAGGATCCCTCGATCAAGCGCGCCAGTGGTCTCATCGTGTCCATCACCGGCGGCAATGACCTGACGTTGTTCGAGGTTGATGAAGCTGCTTCGCGCATACGCGAAGAAGTCGATCAGGATGCCAACATCATCGTCGGCGCCACCTTCGATGAAAGCCTCGAAGGCATCGTCCGCGTCTCGGTGGTCGCGACCGGCATCGACAATCTCGGCCAGACGCGCCAGGCGCAGCCGACGGAAAACCTGCTTGCGGAACTGGCGGGCAGGCTGAGCAGCGACAACCGTCGCACCGCCGACCGGATCCAGCGTCGCGCCACGCCGCCGCCATTCGAGACCCCGCAGCTCCGGCCGCGTCACCCGGCACCGCCAAGCCTCGATCCGCACGGCCGCCCATCTCCGGCACGCAATTCGATCGAGGAGAAGACTCTCGACATCCCGGTCTTCCTGAACCGCAAGGCTGTCTGAAAGTTCGTCTCACTTCATCCCCATGCAGCTCGCATAAAACGTTGTCGTTGCGGGCCAGTCGGAAAACATGCCGCGGATGCCGACCTGTCTTGCCAGCATGTCCAGCACCGTCAGCGTGTCGCCGTCGCGATCGATCGCCGATCTGACCGAGCGGTGGTAGAAGCCGCCACCCTTGTTCAGCGGGCCGTCGCGCTCCAGCGACCAGCCGATCAGGTCGAGGCCGGCGTCCTTTGCTGCTTTGGCGTAGGCGGAGGGGATGATCTCGCCTTTGTCGTTGAGCGTCAGCATCACCCAGATCGGCGGTGCCAGGATGCGCACGCCTGAGGCTTTCAACTCCGCCATCGAGGGTTTCCACGTCTCCGGCTTGTTCGGATCGAGGCCGCGCTTCTCGTAACGGTCCTCCAGATACACAGCCTGCGCGCCGAACGCAGGCTCGGTCTTGATCCAGAACAGGACGTCGTTGAGATCGAAACTCTGGGCGTAGACGTGCTCGGGCGGAATGCCGGCAGCCTTGTAGGCGGCGATCATCTGCGCGGCGTATTTCTCCTGGGTGTAGTCGCCGCCGAACGGCATCGGCACCTCGGGCGACTTCAGCTCCGGCGTGAACTTGGCGCCAAGGCCCTTGATCAGCGCGATGCTCTCGTCATGAGTCATCAGCGTGCCGGTGGCGGCGTAGAGATCGGTGCGCCACCGCGGCGTACCGTTCTGGTATTCTTCCGACGTTTTCGCATCGGGATTGAAGCCGTCCATCTTCGCAGTCAGCCGCCTGAATTCGGCGAGCGTGATGTCGCTGGTGCAGCACTTTGCCGAGGCCTTCTTGCCGCTCGACGGATCGGCCGGGGAAAACGGCTGCGAGCATTTTGCAGCGAGGTCGGGCACGGTGAGAATGTTGGTGGTGGTATGCAGGTCGCATTGCGAATGCCGGCACACCAGCTCGCGATCCCTGGTGAAGGTGACGTCGCATTCGATGATGCCGGCGCCCATGCGCGCGGCTGCGATGTAAGACTCCCTGGTGTGTTCCGGAAACATCAGCGCGGCGCCGCGATGGCCGATGGAAAAATCGGTCTTGCGGAACGGGCCGGTGCATTGCGCCAGTTGCTGCTTCAGCGGGCCGTCCTTCATATTGTCCACGAGATAGAACGGCCGCGGCCCGATCTGGGGTTCGCGCGGCACGGTCACCTCTTGCGCGGCGACGGGCAGGCAGATCAGCAGCAGCCCGGAGAGCAGGGCGGGGCCAAGGCGGACGGACATGGGCGGCGGTTCCCCAAACAGAGAGGGTGCGCGCGAACATATCACGGAGCTTGTGACGGTTGCGTGTGCGGCCGGATTGATGAACTGCATGGCCGCGTTTCGCTAAAATCCTTGGGGTTGTGACGCCGCTTACTGCTCGCGATCGTATTTTTGCTAATCGATGTCCCGGCGTTGGTCGACCTTCATCACCGGAGTCAATATCAAGGGCAGGCTTGCCTTCGTGGTTCAGCGATAGCCGCGGCTCACGGTTTCGCCTGAGAACTAGAAGTTGGTCGGCCGCTCCGTCCGTTCGTTCTCCAGATACCCATCGCGGGTCTGCGGCAGCTTGCGGCCGAGGATGCGGCTGGCTACCACCGTGCGCAGGATCTGCGCAGTGCCGCCGCCGATGGTGAACATGCGGGCGTCGCGGACCATGCGCTCCAGCGGTCGGTTGCGCGAATAGCCGGCGGCGCCGAACACCTGGAGCGCGTCGTTCGTCACCTTGATTGCCGCTTCCGAAGCAAAAATCTTCGCCTGCGCGGCAAACAACGGATCGGGGAAGGGCGAGCTTGAGCGCGCGGCCTTGTGGATGAGTTCGCGCGCAGCCGATATTTGCACGGACATATCGGCCAGCATCCACTGCAAGCCCTGGAATTCCGCAATGGGGCGGCCAAATTGCTCGCGGCCATTCGCATAGTCGAGCGCGTGCTGATAGGCGCCATCGGCGAGGCCCAGCGCCACGGTGGCCGCACCGACGCGCTGGGAATTATAGGCATTCATAAGATCGGCAAAGCCGCGCCGGAAGCCGGAAGGCGGCAGCACCACCATGTCGTCGCCGACTTCCATGTCCTGAAAAAGAATCTCGGTTTCGGGGATACCGCGCAGCCCCATGGTGGGCTCGCGCCTGCCGATCACCAATCCCCTGGTTTTGTCGCGGATTGCAAGAAACCCGCCGATTCCTTGTTCCTGGCCGGCCTCGTCGAACACGCGGGCGAACACCAGATGCAGCCGCGACACACCGCCGCCGGTGATCCAGTGTTTGCCGCCGTTGATGACGTAGCCCTTGCCCTTGCGGTCGGCGCGCGTGGTCATCTCGCTGGCGGCCGATCCCGCGCCCGGCTCGGTGATGCAGATCGCGGGCTTGTCGCCGGAGAGCACCAGTTCTGCCGCAAGCTTCTTCTGCGCCTCGGTGCCGTAATGCATGACGGCAGAGATCGCCCCCATATTGGCCTCGACGACGATCCGCCCGGTCACGCCGCAGACCTGCGCCATTTCGTCGACCACCAGCGCCGCTTCGAGAAAACCGAGGCCGGGGCCGCCATACTGCCTGGGGATGGTCATCCCGAAGAATCCGGCTTCCGTCAGTGCCTTCACATTGTCCCATGGGTATTGCTCGCTGCGGTCGACTTCCGCCGCGCGGGGCGCGATGGTCTCGCGCGCCAGCGCACGCGCGCGCTTTTGCAGGTTCAGTTGCTCCGGGCTCAGCGTCATGGGCGCTCCACTTGATCAGGGGCTTGCGCTATTCTCACCACAAAACAAGGGAGGAAACCATGCCCGCCGCCTACTTCATCGTCCGCGCCACCGTCACCGACCCCGCCAAACGCACCGCTTTCGATGCCTGGTATTCGCGTGAGCATCTGCCGGATGCCGCAAAATCCTTTGGCGTAGAGCGGGCGTGGCGGTTCTGGAGCGCCACCGATCCCTCACTCCATCAGGCGATGTACCAGTTTGCCGACAAGGCCGCGCTCGAACGCGCCACCGGCGGCGAGGAGATGAAGCGGCTGGTCGCCGACTTCAATCGCGACTGGCCCGACGTGAGCCGCACGCGCGAGGTGCTGGTGCTGGCGGAAGAGTTCGCGGCGTAACGCCCGCGGTCCCCGGCCGAGCGACCTTTCTTTGGCTCGCTGCGCAAGCTTCGTAGAAGTCCGTCTTGCCGAAGCCGGATGCGGGGAGAGGCCGGGTTGCATTGAAGGATGCCATCTGGGCGAGGCACGTCTAGCGATGTGACAAAACCGCGCGGAGATCGCCGCTCGCTCAACGTTCTCCCGCGTTTGCCACAAACATGAACAGCCGGCTCAGTCATCACGGCAGCTTTCAACTATCCAACCAGAATTTGCAGCATCCGAGGCTATCGCGAATGGCGCAAACAAGGCGCACTTCTCGACGATAGCCGCGCATCGGGCCTCAGGTTGCCGTTCCTCGCCAGACGGGTCGCGGAGACGACGGAGTGGAACAAACACGCTGCTCGCGACTTTCCTTCTTCATCACGCGTGCCACAAGCATGAACGCACGCATTCATCACGGCGTGGCGACGCTTGCTTCGCATCACGCGCGACTGGAGGAGAGAAGGATGGAGCGCAGGGAATTTCTCAGGATCGCCGCTGGTGCGGCCGCCGGTGTCGTGGCATTCGCCGCAACCGCGCAAGCCGCACCGCTGATGCCGCAGTCTCTGAACGAGGAAGCGAAACTGCCGCAGAATCCTGCGCAACCCGCCGTGACGTCGAAAGAAGAGGCCAACCGCCTGCAGCCGCAAGAAGTGCGTTGGGGTCACGGCCGCCATCGCGGCTGGGGCCGCGGCCGGCACCGGGGCTGGCACCGCCGTCACTGGGGTCCGCGCCGTTGGCACCGCCGTCGCTGGTGAACATGCGAGCGTCGCGCACCATGTGCACTAACGGGTGGTCGCGCGAATAGCCGGCTGCTCCGAACGCCTGCAGCGCGTCGTTTATCACGTTGACTGCTGCTCCGGAGGCAACGATCTTTGCCTGCGGAGCAAATAGGAATCACGAAAGGGCGACGAGTGCCGCGCCGCCTTAAGTAAACGCTCGCCTTGCAATTTACCTTCCTCACCACGCACGTCACAAAGATGAATGCAGGGTTCAGCACGCGTTCATCACAGTGCAGCGACACTCGCTTCGCATCACGCGCCATTGGAGGAGGGAGACATGGAGCGCAGGCAATTTCTCAAGATCGCCGCAGGAGTGGCCACCGGTATCGCGGCGTTCGCCGCAACCGCGCAAGCCGCGCCGCTGATGCCGCAGCCTCTCAACGAGGACGCGAAACTGCCGGAGAATCCCGCGCAGCCCGCCGTGACATCGAAAGCGGAGGCAGACCGTCTGCAGCCGCAAGAAGTGCGCTGGGGCCGCGGCCGTCATCGCGGCTGGGGCCGCGGCCGGCACTGGGGCTGGCATCGCCGGCATTGGGGTTGGCGTCGCCGCCGGCATTGGGGCTGGCACCGGCGTCGTCGTTGGCGCCGCCGCTACTGGCGTCGCCGCCGCTACTGGTGAGCAAGCTCCGGCAACGGGCTCGTCTGGATAGAAAGCCAAGGACCAGGTCGTCGTATTTGGCCCGCGCCCTCCAGTAGTGGCCCAATCAGCGGCGAAGCGGCCGCGGTCAGCACCAGGTGGCGCATGGAAGGCTACCGGTGGGGCGCGACGTTGTGCTGTCGACGACGCGCCGTCAGGGCGCAGCGTTTCCGAACAGCGCGGCGAAACGCTTCTCGCCGGTGCGGCTGAAATTAACGACGCGGCTGCCGGGCGTCGCATCGCGCGCCGCCCAGTTGAGTTCGGTGAAGCGCGTCATGATCGCAGCGCCCAGCGTGCCCGCGAGATGATGGCGCCGCTCGCTCCAGTCGAGGCAGGCCTTGCAGACCGGCCGGCGCGGATGGGTGAGGCTATCTGCATCGATCTGCAGGCTCTCGGCCATGAAGCGCCGGCCTTCGCCGGTGAGCTCGATCGCTTCCTTGGTCTGCCGCACCAGCCGCTGCTTTCGCAAGGAGTCCAGCATCTGCACGCCGAGGTCGCCCGCGAGGTGGTCGTAACAGATGCGGGCGCGGCGCAGCGCCGGATCCTTCGGGCCGGTGCGCACGCGCATGTGCCCCGCACGCGCGGCGAGGCCCGCCAGGCCCTCCAGCACATGGGCGACGTCAGGGCCGGTGAGGCGGTAATAGCGGTGGCGGCCCTGCTTCTCCGGCTCAATCAGCCCGCCGGCCTCGAGCTTGGCCAGATGCGAGCTTGCGGTCTGCGGAGTGATGCCGGCCTCCTGCGCCAGCTCGCTTGCAGTCAGCGCACGGCCGCTCATCAGCGCGGTCAGCATGTTGGAGCGCGCGGGATCGCCGACCAGGGAGGCGACCATGGAGATGTCGGGGCCAGCTTTCATAGTTCGATGATAGACGAAGCATTGATGTCAGGCAAGGGGATATGTTCAGGCATTCGTCATTGCGAGGAGCGAAGCGACGAAGCAATCGCTCGCACTGACGACGTGGAACAATCGAGGCTCTCATGACCGTCACCGTCTTCATCCGCTACCAGCTCGATCCCTTCAAGCGCGCGATGTTCGAGCAATACTCGAAGAGCTGGCTTCATATCATCCCGAAATGCGGCGGCGATCTGATCGGCTACTGGATGCCGCACGAAGGCACCAACAATATCGCCTTCGCGCTGATCTCCTTCGACAGCCTTGTGAGTTACGAAAATTATCGCGCGCGATTGCGCGCGGACGCGGAGGGATCAGCGAACTTCAATTTTGCGGAAGAGAACAAGTTCATCCTGGCGGAGGAGCGGACCTTCCTGCGCAAGGTCGTGGCTTGAGGCGGCTGGCGAAAGCTGCGTGGCGTTCCTATCTTCCCGCGCAAACGAACAATAAGGGGAAAATCATGCTGACAACTGCTGACAAGCGCGCCGCCTTCAAGAAGCTCCACGAGTCCGGTTGCTTCATCATCCCCAATCCCTTCGATGTCGGCGGCGCCAAGGCGTTGCAGCATCTCGGCTTCAAGGCGCTGGCCTCCACCAGCGCCGGTTTTGCCTGGGCGATGGGGAAGGCGGACAATCGCGTAACCGTCGATGACGTCTGCAACCATCTTGCCGCGATCAGTGCGGCGGTCGATATCCCCGTCAACGCCGACTTCGAGGACGGCTTCGCCCATGAGCCCGACAAGGTCGGCGTCAATGTCGCCCGCGCCGTGAAGACCGGCGTGGCCGGCCTCTCGATCGAAGACTTTACCGGCGATGCGGCAAAGCCGTTGTTCGAGCGCGCGCTCGCGGTCGAGCGCATCAAGGCGGCGCGCAAGGCAATCGATGCAGACAAGAGCGGCGTCCTGCTCACCGGCCGCTGTGAGGCTTTCCTGCGCGGGGTGAAGGATCTGAATCTCGTGATCGACCGGCTCACCGCCTATGCCGAAGCCGGCGCGGACTGCCTCTACGCGCCCGGCATTTCGACCAAGGAAGAAATATCCGCCGTGGTAAAGGCCGTGCATCCAAAGCCCGTCAACCTCCTGGTCGGTGCGGCCGGTTCGCTCGCTGACATCGGCGCGCTGGGTGTGCGCCGCATCAGCGTCGGCGGTTCGCTGGCGCGAATGGCCTGGGCGGGCTTCATGAGGGCGTCAAAGGAAATGGCGGAGAAGGGCACGTTCTCCGAATTTGCCAACGGATACTCCGGCGGAGAACTGAACAAGATGTTCCAGTAGACAAGAGAGCGCCGCGGACATCATGCCCGCGGCGCAGTTACTCTCGCTGCCTACTCGTTACGCTACGTGTCACTCACTCCTCACTTGGCGCCCGGATTGTCCGTCTGCGGGGTGCTCGGCTGAGCCGGACGGGCCGGAGCTGCGCCGGTCGTCGTGCCAGGCGCGTTGTTGTTCGCCTTCGGCGTCACGTCACGCATGCCGGAAGGCGAGGCCGGACTACTCCGCTCGGTCTGAGCGGTACGCGCACCTTGGTCGGTGGTGGCCTGGTTCACGCTGGTGTTGTTCAGCCCGTAGAACAGGGCGCCGAGCACCACAGCGATCGCGACTGCGAACATCGCGACCTTGGCGCCGCTCGGTCCACCTTCATCGAGCATCGGATCGGGCTGCAACTCAGTGTCGAGCCGCGCCTGACGGCGGATTTCCTCCTCCGACAACGGGGCGCGGTGGGGATCGGTGGGTTGGTAAGCCATGATCGGTTCCTCCACTTGCCGAACGACAACTTCCGGCGGCAGCCGATGTTCCGGGAACCGGCGGATTGCGGTGGACTGTCCCGGACGGAACCCGCAAAATTCCTCCGGATCGAGTGGAGAACGATTCGATGTGGAGCCTGCCCACGGGCGATTTCCTGCTGCACTGGCTGTCCCTGGTGGCGATTGCCGCGCAGGCCATGACGGCCGCGCTCGCCGCCGGGCGGCGCAGCATGGATTGGGTGGGCGTGTGCATGCTGAGCTGCATTACCGCACTCGGCGGCGGCACCATCCGCGACGTTTTGCTCGGCCATTATCCGCTGGTATGGGTGGAGCGGCCGTGGCTGCTTGGGCTGATCTCGGTCGCGGCACTTCTCACCATCCCGATCGCGCGGCTGGTGCACCGGCTCAATACGGCGTTTCTGGTGCTGGATGCGATCGGGCTCGTGGGTTTCACCATGGCCGGCTGTGATGTCGCCTGGCAGATGGAGGCCTCGCTGCCGATCGTGATCGTGGCCGGCATGATCACGGGCTGCGCCGGCGGCGTGCTGCGCGACATCCTCTGCAACGAGGTGCCATTGCTGTTCCGCTCCGAGCTCTACGCCAGTGTCTCCGTCGTCACCGGGCTGTTCTATACCACCGCCTTCGGGTTTAAGGTGAATGATGAACTGTGGACTGCGCTCACCTTCGCGCTCGGCATCACCTTTCGCCTGCTCGCGATCCGCTACAAATGGGAGATGCCGAAGTTCGTGTTCAGCGAGGATAAGAAGTTCGGCGGGGACAAGAGCTGACTAGCGCCGCGCCTTGGCCACATCTGCCGCCGTCACCGCCGGCGCCACATTGCCCCAGGCGTTGCGTATATAGGTGGTGACGTCGGCGATCTCCTGGTCGGAGAGCTTTGCGGCATAGGCCGGCATCGACCCCTTGTTCGGCGCGCGCGGCGTTGTGATGGATTCGGCGCCGTCGAGGATGATGCGGATGGCGCTGGCGGGATCGGCGGATTGCAGATTGGCGTTGGCGGGCAGCGGCGGATAGACACGCGGCGCGCTGGAGCCGTCAGCCTCATGGCAGGCGATGCACGCGCTGCGATAGACCTTCTCTCCGTCCGCCATCTGCGCCGGCGAGGGCGGCGAGACCTTCGGCTCCGCCGCGCCGGCCGGCAGGGATTTCAAGTAAATCGCGATGGCTTTGATATCGCTGTCACTCATCTTCGAGGTCGAGTTGAGGACGACTTCGGACATCAGCTTTCCCGCATGGCTCTTTGCATTGCGGCCGCTCTGCAGATATTCGGCGATGTCGTCGGCGCTCCACGACTTCAGCCCGCCGCGCGGGGCAGCATCGAGCCTGGGCGCGAACATGCCGTCGACGCGGTTGCCGCCGAACGCCTGATCGGCCTTGTCGGCGCCAAGGAAGTTTTTCGGCGTATGGCAGGCGCCGCAATGGCCGAGACCTTCGACCAGATAGCGGCCTCGATTCCATTCGCCGCCCTTGGCCTGGTCGGGCATCAGGATGCCGGGCTGCAAATAAAGCCAGTTCCACAGCCGCATCCCGCTGCGGAAGTTGAAGGGAAACAGCAATTCCGGCGGCGGCACCTTGTTGCGGACCGGCTTGAGCGTCGCGAGATAAGCGCGGATCGCCAGGATGTCGTCGCGGATCAGCTTGGTGAAATAGGGGTAGGGGAACGCCGGGTAGTAGCGCGAACCATCGGGTGCGATCCCCAGCCGCAGCGCGCGCAGGAAATCCTCGTCGCGCCAGTTGCCGAGCCCGGTTTCGTTGTCCGGCGTCAGATTGGGTGGGTAGATGCCGCCGAAAGGCGTGGCAATCCGCGAGCCGCCTGCAAAAGGCTTTGCGGGGTCGCCGGTGTGGCAGCTTGCGCAGTCGCCGGCCACCACCAGTGCCTTGCCGCGGGCGATGGTCTCGTCCGACGGCTGCGCCGCCTCGCTGCGGAATGCACCGCACAAAACGAGGCTGACAAGAATCGCTGCGAGGCTTCGGCCGGGCTGCTGCATCCTTCCCCCTGTCGAGGGCATTATAGATGCGTCATGGCGTTTCGTCCCAAGCCCTCTGTGCGACACAAATTGAAATGGCCGGCCGATCTTTCCGGCACGAAATTGCGATTTTCGCGAAGGCGCTTTTGTTGCCGATATTTGTGCTGCGGAGGCGACAAAAACCGACATAGACTGGTTCTAACCGGCATGAATGCCTAGCTAAAAATCAGTTGTCGCGACCAAGGCTTACGAGGGCTTAAATGGGAATCAACCAGGGGCCGATCAGTCTCGACCAGAAATACACCCAAGGGACAGGCCACGTCTTTCTGACCGGCATCCAGGCGTTGGTCCGCCTGCCGATGGCCCAGATCCGGCGCGACCGCGCGATGGGCCTGAATACCGCCGGCTTCGTTTCCGGCTACCGCGGCTCCCCCCTTGGCGGCTATGACCAGCAGCTTTTTGCGGCGCGAAAGCATCTCGAGCAATACAACATCAAGTTCCAGCCCGGCGTGAACGAGGATTTGGCGGCGACCGCGATCTGGGGCTCGCAGCAGCTCAGCCTGTCGCCCGGCGCGCAATATGATGGCGTGGTCGGCATCTGGTACGGCAAGGGCCCCGGCGTCGATCGCTGCGGCGACGTCTTCCGCCACGCCAACACGGCCGGCTCGGCCAAACATGGCGGTGTGTTGGTGCTCGCCGGTGACGACCACGGCGCAAAGTCGTCCACTGTCCCGCATCAGTCCGACCACGCCTTCATCTCCGCGCTGATGCCTTATCTCTATCCCTCCAGTATCCACGAAATGATCGAGATGGGCCTTCTGGGTATCGCGATGTCGCGCTACTCCGGCTGCTGGGTCGGCATGAAGGTGATTACCGAGACCGTGGAGACCACGGCCGAGATTGACCTCACCGACGAGATGAAGCCCTTCATCATCCCCTCGGATTTCGAGATGCCGCCGGACGGCCTCAACATCCGCTGGCCCGACGACCGCTATCAGCAGGACCTGCGCCTGCAGGACTACAAGGGCTATGCGGCGATCGCCTTTGCCCGCGCCAACAAGATCAACCGCGTCACCATGGATTCGCCGAACGCGCGTTACGGCATCATGGCGTCCGGCAAGAGCTACGAGGACATCCGCCAGGCGCTGCGCGAACTCGGGATCACCGAGGAGGTCGCTGCCAAGATCGGCTTGCGACTTTACAAGATCGGTATGCCCTGGCCGCTGGAGCCGGAAGGCGTACGCAATTTCGCAGTAGGACTCGAGGAGATTTTCATCGTCGAGGAACGGCGTGAGATCGTCGAGAACCAGGTCAAGCAGGAGCTATTCAACTGGCGCGACGATGTCCGCCCGCGCATCGTCGGCAAGATGGACGATCACGACAAGCGCTTCCTGACCTTCGCCGCCGAGCTTAGCGTCGCCTCGCTTGCGAGCTCGCTGACCGAACGTCTGCTTCGACTCAATCTCAATCCCGAGATCGCCGAGATGCTGCGCGCCAAGGCCGACTGGTTCAACGGCCGGCAGGCGACGCAGATGCAGGCCGTCGCCCCCGTCACTCGCACGCCGTATTTCTGCTCGGGCTGCCCGCACAACACCTCGACCAAGGTGCCGGAAGGCAGTCGCGCCTTTGCCGGCATCGGCTGCCACTTCATGGCGCTGTGGATGGACCGCAACACCGAAACCTACACGCACATGGGAGGCGAGGGCGTGCCGTGGGTGGGCGTTGCGCCTTTCACCAAGGAGCAGCACGTCTTCGCCAATCTCGGCGACGGCACCTATTTCCACTCCGGCTCGCTCGCGATCCGCCAGGCTATCGCATCGGGCGCCAACATCACCTACAAGATCCTCTACAACGATGCGACCGCGATGACCGGCGGCCAGCATGTCGATGGCGAGCTGTCGCCGCAGCAGATCACCTTCCAGCTGCACAGCGAAGGAATCCGCGAGGTCTATCTCGTCTCCGAGAATCCGCATCTCTATCCGGCCTCCGACATCGCGCCGGGCGTCAAGGTCGCCCATCGTGACGATCTCGACGCGGTCATGAGAACCTGCCGCGAAACCAAGGGCACATCGGCCATCGTCTTCGTGCAGACCTGCGCAGCCGAAAAGCGACGGCGCCGCAAGCGCGGCCTGATGGAAGACCCCGCGCGGCGGGTGCTGATCAATCCGGCCGTCTGCGAGGGCTGCGGCGACTGCTCGGTGCAGTCGAACTGCATCTCGGTCGAGCCGCTGGAAACGGAGCTGGGGCGCAAGCGCACCATCAACCAGTCGACCTGCAACAAGGACTATTCCTGCATCAAGGGTTTTTGCCCGTCCTTCGTCACCGTCGACGGCGCCAAGCTGCGCCATCGTGCGCCGCCGGACCTCGGCAGCATCGGCGAACTGCCCGAGCCCGAGTCACATCCCTCGATGGATCGGCCCTATAACATCGCGGTCGGCGGCGTTGGAGGCACCGGCGTGCTGACCATCGGCGCGCTGCTCGGCATGGCCGCCCACATCGAGGGCAAGGCCAGCATGATCCTTGACATGTCCGGCCTTGCACAGAAAGGCGGCGCGGTGCTCAGCCATGTCCGGCTTTCCGAACATCCCGCCGACGTCACCTGTTCGCGCATCGTCACCGGCACGGCGGACCTCGTGCTCGCAGCAGATGAAGTGGTGGCGGTGTCGAAGGATATGGT
>DASWVJ010000039.1:0-22900 GCA_036406295.1 Bradyrhizobium sp. | reverse complement strand
GTGTCGCAGCGAATCTGCCAGTCGCCATGAACGGAGCGCACTGCGCCCTGCGCATGGGCGCCATGGTTCAGCACGAACAGCAGCGCCAAGGCGAGCAGGATGCTGACCAAGTGGAAAGATATTTCCGAAAACGTTCGGTCACGCGATATCGCTTGCCGCTCTAAAGGCCGCATCCGGGTCGATCCTTCAATTTGGCCGGCCGTACCGGCCGCCGGCTCGCCGGCTTTTCGGCGATATTTTTCCGCCACTGACCTGCCACAACACTGGATTGATACCGAAATCTCGGCGTCTTGAAGGCATCCATACACCATTCCTTGCTGGAATGGACCGTTCCATCCGCCGAATCAGACGCCTTCGGAGCGCGCCCGGTGTGGGTACATCGGGCAACCCGGCTGTCAAGCGCTGGGTCCTGCCGCCCTTCGCCTGATTTGTCCGAAAAATTCGGCATCCACCGCTGCGAAGCACCTCGTGCCTCTTGTTCGCCACTACTGCATTGCGAGCGCCGGAGAATTATGGTTTGAGAAGCTTGATTTGGACGCGTTCTAGCGATCTGGCCCCGGCGGTTCTAAGGTAATCCCAAGGTACTCCCAAGGCCGTTTATGCGGATCGTGCCGCATCGGACGCCATAAAGGCGCCGTGCTTTGGGGAACTTTCTGTAGGGAGCGCGACGACATGAATATGTCGAAGATTGGCCGTCGGTTGCTGGGTTTGACGGTGGCGGGCGCGGCACTCGCGGCCGGCGGATTGGCTTTCGCGGAGGTGGGTCAGCCGAGGCCCTGGGAAATGACTCTGCAGGAGTCGGCTTCGCCGGTGATGGACAACATCGTCTGGTTCCACGGTTTCCTGCTGGCCATCATCACCGTCATCACGCTGTTCGTGCTGGGGCTGCTGGTCACGGTGGTTGTGAAGTTCAACGCCCGGAGCAACCCGGTCCCCTCGCGCACCACCCACAACACGCTGATCGAAGTGGCCTGGACGCTGATCCCGGTGCTGATCCTGGTCGGCATCGCGGTGCCCTCGTTCCGCCTGCTGTTCAAGCAGCTCGATCTGCCGAAGGCGGATTTGACCGTGAAGGCCACCGGCAAGCAGTGGTACTGGAGCTACGCCTACCCGGATAACGGCAAGTTCGAATTCGACTCGCTGCTGGCGCAGGACAAGCAGCCGCGCCTGCTCGGCGTCGACAACGAGATGGTGGTGCCGGTCAACAAGGTGATCCGCATTCAGACCACCGGCGCCGACGTGATCCACTCCTTCGCCGTGCCGGCCTTCGGCGTCAAGATCGACTCGATCCCCGGCCGTCTCAACGAGACCTGGTTCACAGCTACCAAGACCGGCATGTTCTACGGCCAGTGCTCTGAACTGTGCGGCAAGGACCACGCCTTCATGCCGATCGCGGTGCGCGTGGTCAGTGAGCAGGAGTTCGCGGCCTGGGTCGAGAGCGCAAAGAAGAAGTATGCGACCAACCCGGGCAACACCTATGCCTCGGCGGGCGCGGCCGCGCAGTAAACTGACGCGGCGTTAGGGACAAGGGCGACGGGACCGGCAAGGTCCGGCAAGGGACTGCAAGGTAGGATTTAAGAAGATGGCAACTTCCGCAGCGACACACGGCGTACACGCCCATGACGATCATGCGCATCATCCGACCGGATGGCGCCGCTGGCTGTATTCGACCAACCACAAGGACATCGGCACGATGTACCTGGTGTTCGCGGTCATCGCCGGCTGCATCGGCGCGGCGATGTCGATCGCCATCCGGATCGAGCTGATGTATCCGGGCGTCCAGCTGTTCCACGAGAGCCATACCTTCAACGTGTTCGTGACCTCGCACGGCCTGATCATGATCTTCTTCATGGTCATGCCGGCGATGATCGGCGGCTTCGGCAACTGGTTCGTGCCGCTGATGATCGGCGCGCCCGACATGGCGTTCCCGCGCATGAACAACATCTCGTTCTGGCTGCTGCCGGCCTCCTTCGCGCTACTGCTGCTGTCGACCTTCGTCGAGGGCGAGCCGGGTGCCAACGGCGTCGGCGCGGGCTGGACCATCTACGCGCCGCTGTCGACCTCCGGCCATCCGGGACCGGCGGTCGATTTCGCCATTCTGTCGATCCATTTGGCCGGTGCGTCGTCGATCCTCGGCGCCATCAACTTCATCACCACCATCTTCAACATGCGCGCGCCGGGCATGACCCTGCACAAGATGCCGCTGTTCGTGTGGTCGATCCTGGTGACGGTGTTCCTGTTGCTGCTGTCGCTGCCGGTGCTGGCGGGCGCCATCACCATGCTGCTCACCGACCGCAATTTCGGCACCACCTTCTTCGCCGCCGACGGCGGCGGCGACCCCGTGCTGTTCCAGCATCTGTTCTGGTTCTTCGGTCACCCCGAAGTGTACATCCTGATCCTGCCCGGCTTCGGCATGGTCAGCCAGATCGTCTCCACCTTCTCGCGCAAGCCCGTGTTCGGCTATCTCGGCATGGCCTACGCCATGGTCGCGATCGGCGGCATCGGCTTCGTGGTGTGGGCGCACCACATGTATACCGTCGGCATGTCGTCGGCGACGCAGGCCTATTTCGTCGCCGCCACGATGGTCATCGCGGTGCCGACCGGCGTCAAAATCTTCTCCTGGATCGCCACGATGTGGGGCGGCTCGATCGAGTTCAGGACGCCGATGGTCTGGGCGATCGGCTTCATCTTCCTGTTCACCGTCGGCGGCGTCACCGGCGTCGTGCTGGCGAACGCCGGCGTCGACCGCGTGCTGCAGGACACCTATTACGTGGTGGCGCACTTCCACTATGTGCTGTCGCTCGGCGCGGTGTTCGCGATCTTCGCGGGCTGGTACTACTGGTTCCCGAAGATGTCGGGCTACATGTACTCGGAAGCGATCGGCAAGCTGCATTTCTGGTTCACCTTCATCGGCGTGAACCTGGTGTTCTTCCCGCAGCACTTCCTTGGCCTGTCCGGCATGCCGCGCCGCTATGTCGACTATCCCGACGCCTTCGCGGGCTGGAACTATGTCTCTTCGCTGGGCTCCTACATCTCCGGCTTCGGCCTGTTGATCTTCATCTACGGCGTGATCGATGCGTTCGCGCGCAAGCGGCAGGCGGCCGACAATCCTTGGGGTGCCGGCGCCACCACGCTGGAGTGGACGCTGTCCTCGCCGCCGCCCTTCCACCAGTTCGAAGTGCTGCCGAAGGTGCAGTAAAGCGACAATCGCGGCGCGCCTTCGGGCGCGCTGCTTCCATACGAGCTTGATCCGGAAAAGTGGGAGCCGGTTTTCCGAAGAGATCATGTTCAAACAAGAAGTGTAACGAGAGCAGCCTTGTCGGTCGTCGATCAAAACGCCATCGAACTCGGTCCGCGGATTTCCGAGGCCGAAGTCGGCGATTATCTTGCGCTGCTGAAGCCGCGCGTCATGTCGCTCGTGGTGTTCACGGCGCTGGTCGGACTGATGATCGCGCCCGTGCATGTGCACCCGGTGCTGGCTTTTACCGCGATCCTCTGCATCGCGGTCGGTGCCGGTGCCTCGGGCGCGCTCAACATGGCCTATGAGGGCGACATCGACGCCCAGATGACGCGTACCGCCAACCGCCCGATCCCGCGCGGCCGCATCACCCCGGGCGAGGCCGCCGCGTTCGGCCTGACGCTCGCCTTCTTCTCGGTGATGACGCTGGGCATCCTCGTCAATTGGGTGGCGGGCGCGCTGCTGGCCTTCACCATCTTCTTCTATGTCGTGATCTACACCATCGGCCTGAAGCGCTGGACCGCGCAGAACATCGTGATCGGCGGCGGCGCCGGCGCGCTGCCGCCGGTCGTGGCCTGGGCTGCGGCCACCGGCTCGTTGTCGGTCGAGCCGTGGCTGCTGTTCGCCATCATCTTCTTCTGGACCCCGCCGCATTTCTGGGCGCTGGCGCTGTTCCGCAGCGACGACTACGCCCGCGCCGGCGTGCCGATGCTGCCCGTGGTCGCCGGCCCCGATGCGACGCGGCTGCAGATCCTGCTCTACACCATCGTGCTGGTGGCGGTGGCGCTCGCGCCCTGGCCGCTCGGCTATTTCAGCGCCGTCTATGGTGTCACCTCGCTGGTGCTGGGCGCCGGCATGCTGTGGCTGGCGATCGACGTCTATCGCCTGCGCGAGGGCATTGCTGCCGCGCGCGCCACGCGGAAACTGTTTGCTTTCTCGATCCTTTATCTGTTCGCGCTGTTTGCGATCCTCCTCGCCGAGGTCGTGTTCCGCGCCATTGCACCTTTGGTCTGGTAGGGGGCGCATGGGAACGGAATGGACGAAAAGAACAAGCAGCAAGGTATCGTCCTCACCGAGGCGCAGTTGCGCAGCCGTCGGCAGCGCTCCATTGCCATTGCGCTGGCGCTCGGCGTTCTCGTCGTGCTGTTTTTCGCGGTCACCCTGGTCAAGGGGCCGGGCGTCTTCGTCCGGCCGTTGTGAGTGACATGGAACGCGGTCCCGCCCAGCAACACACTCCCAAGTCGCGCCACGTCCGCGACGCGGTGGTCGCGTCGATCTGCGGCTTCGTGGTGGTGCTGATGGTCGGCGCGTCCTACGCCGCCGTGCCGTTCTACAACTGGTTCTGCCGCGTCACCGGCTTCAACGGCACCACGCAGGTCGCAACCTCCGCTCCCACCTCGGGGCCGCTGGCGCGCAAGATCGCGGTGCGCTTCGATGCCAATGTCGGGCCGGGCCTGCCCTGGAAGTTCGAGCCGGAGCAGACCGAGATCGAGATCCCGATCGGGCAGGTCACGACCGTCTTCTACACCGTCACGAACCAGTCGGCGCGCACCACCGCGGGCCAGGCGGCCTACAACGTCGCGCCGCTGACCGTCGGGGCCTATTTCCAGAAGATCAACTGCTTCTGCTTCACTGAACAGACCATGGCGCCGGGCGAGAAGCGCGAGATGCCGGTCGTGTTCTATGTCGATCCGGCGCTGGCGCAGGATGCCGAAAACGACACCCTGAATACCATCACGCTGTCCTACACCTTCTATCCCGTGCGCGATCCCCAACCGAAGCCGCTTGCGGCAGGCGAGGGCGACAAGCGCAAGGGCAACCTTTGACGTTCTTGACCGATACCGCGCCTCGAGGGCGCGGCACCAATGGGGAGACTGCAATGGCCGCACAAGCCAAGCATCACGACTACCACCTCGTCGATCCGAGCCCGTGGCCGGTCGTAGGCTCGATCTCGGCCTTCATCATGGCCATCGGCGCGATCGCCTGGATGCATCACATGTTCGCCGCCGCGCCGATCGTGTTCGGCCTCGGCACCGTGGGCGTGCTCTACACCATGGCGAGCTGGTGGACCGACGTGATCAAGGAAGCCCAGTACAAGGGCGACCACACCCGCGTGGTGCAGATCAGCCATCGCTACGGCATGATCCTGTTCATCGCCTCCGAAGTGATGTTCTTCGTCGCCTGGTTCTGGGCCTTCTTCAACTCCGCCCTGTTTCCGGCCGACGCCGTGCAGGCCACTCGCGATGCCGTCTTCGGCTGCGGCCCTGGCACTGCGATGGGCGCATGCACCGTACCCGGCATCTGGCCGCCGAAGGGCATCGAGACCTTCGATCCCTGGCACCTGCCGCTGCTCAACACGCTGTTGCTGCTCACCTCGGGCACCACGGTGACCTGGGCGCACCACGCGCTGCTCGAGAACGATCGCCAGGGCCTGAAATACGGCCTGATCCTCACGGTGGTGCTCGGAGCCTGCTTCACCGCCGTGCAGGCCTATGAGTACGCGCACGCCACGTTCCACTTCTCCGGCCACGTCTATGGCGCGACCTTCTTTATGGCGACCGGGTTCCACGGTTTCCACGTGCTGGTCGGCACCGTGTTCCTGCTGGTCTGCCTGTTCCGCGCCTATGCCGGCCACTTCTCGCCGAAGCAGCACCTCGGTTTTGAATTCGCCGCCTGGTACTGGCACTTCGTCGACGTGGTCTGGCTGTTCCTGTTCATCTGCATCTATGTGTGGGGCCGCGGCGCCGAAATCGCCGGCCACGCCGCGCACTGACGGCAGCGAGTATGATAAGAAGGGGCGGCCGCAGGGCCGCCCTTTTGCTTTCTTCCTTCTCGGGAATGACATGGACCAACCGCTACCCACCGTCACCGAAAGCGCGCTGCGCGGCATTGCCTGCAAATGCCCGCGCTGCGGCAAGGGCCGCATCTATTCGGGTTTTCTCACGCTGCGGCCGAGCTGCGAGTCCTGCGGGCTCGACTTTGCCTTCATGGATTCCGGTGATGGGCCTGCGGTCTTCATGATCATGATCGCGGGGGCGATCGTTGTCGGCGCCGCGCTGATCGTCGAGATCAAATACCAGCCGCCGTTCTGGCTGCACGCGATGCTGTGGCTGCCGCTGATACTGGCGACCACACTGCTCCCGCTGCGCTCGATGAAATCGCTGCTGATCGCGCTGCAATACCACCACAAGGCCGCGGAAGGCCGCCTGATCGACCACACGCCGAAATGAACGCCCGGCGTCTCGCGTTCGGTCTGTTCACGCTGGCGATGGTCGTGGTCCTCGTCGGCCTCGGCGTCTGGCAATTGCAGCGACGCGTCGAGAAGCACGCGCTGATCGCGGCGCTCGACGAACGGCTTGCGCTCGCTCCCGTCGCGTTGCCGCAGGCCGACGCGTGGAATGGGCTCACGGCTGCAAAGGACGAGTTCCGCCGCGTCACCTTCACCGCGACCTACGCGCCATTGCCGGACGCGATGGTCTACAGCGCAGGCTCTGCGGTGCGCGACGACATTTCCGGTCCGGGCGCCTGGGCGTTCCTGCCGGCGCGACTGGCCTCCGGCGAGATCGTCGCCGTCAATGCCGGCTTCGTGCAGAACACGATGCAGGATCGCGCCCAGCAGGACCGGGCGACACGCCGGCTCGTCACCGGCCAGCCCGTCATGCTGACCGGCTACATCCGTTTCCCTGAAACGCCGGGTTCGCTGACGCCGCCGGAGAATGCCGCAACGCGCCTCTGGTTCGTGCGCGACGTGCCGGCCATGGCGGGCGCGCTCGGCTGGGGCACCATTGCTCCGTTCTACATCGATCTGGAAGCGCCGATGCCCGACAGCGGTATCCCGAAACCCGGCCCGCTCCACGTCCGTCTCAAGGACGACCACCTGCAATATGCCATTACTTGGTTTGGCCTCGCGGTCGTCGTGACGATCGCGTTCGGTTTCTGGTTGCGCGCGCAGCGGCGCGGCTGAGGCCCGCTCGCCTTACCAGCTCATCGGCCAGAAGCCCCTCGATCCGAATCCGTCGTTGCGGAACGCGAACATCTGGCGTCTGGGCTGGGCGAACATATTGTTGCCGTAGCCGAACGTCGGCGGGCCGGCGATGCGGCTGCCGCCACGGCTGGCTGGGGCGCGTGCCGTTCGCGTGCGGCGGACGCGCGGTTTCGCCTCCTTGACGGGATCGGCCGGCTTGGCTGCGCGTTCGGGCTCGGTTGCCATGGCATAGGCCTCGTGCGCCGGCTTGGACGGCTTGAGCGGAGGCGCAGCAGCGACGGTCGCGGCCCGGGGCGGCACGATGGTGGGTTGCGTGGTGTCGATCACGACTGCTTGAGGCCATTTCTGCGCCGAATGAATCCGGATGGTGGAGCGGTCGACGTCGGAGCGGCTCCGTTCGGCGTCGGACGGCGGCAAATACCAATCGGCAAGGAACAGCAGTGCCAGCAGCAAGCCGCCGATGTAGAGGAAGTAGTTCCGGATTGGCATGGATAACAAACGCCTCGTCGCCCCGCGTGGTGCACGATGCAAACGTCCGGTTGCGATATTCGTTCCTACTGCCGTGTGAGCGATACGCCGTCCTGCTCCCGGCCGGACGGCGTGCCCGAACGCCCAGCGACGTGCGCTTAATCTCCACTTGTGGTGTGCACTTGGCCGCCAGGCGCGCGCCGGCACCGTGCTTGACCAATAGAGCGCGACCGGGCCGAGCAGGATGCCAGCACCGCAAAGGCGGACGTCCAGAACGGCGCGACGGCGGCGGAGGTGAATATGACAGCAGAAATGGCGCGATGCCGCCCGTCTCTCAGCGCCAGTTCATTGCAAGGATGCTCGCGGGCATCGCCAGGATGGAGCAAACGAAGCTGACGATCAGCGGCGTAAGCACGCTCGTGTGCTTTTGCAACCACGGAGGTCCAGAACGTCACAATCCAGGCGCTGATGTTCGTTCTTCCAGCCTGATTCGTCTCGCCGCCTCGATCGGGATGCGTTAGCCGCATCCCGATCGGCCGTTCCTTGCTGATCGGCGACAATAGCGTGTCGCATAGCCTTTCAAAGCATCCTAGCCGCAGCAGGCCGCGTTCTCCGGCTTGGTTGCCCGGATGAAGGCGCCCATGAATTTGCCGTCGACTTCCTTTGCCATGGCATCAACGTCGATACCCTTGCCGGCGAAGAATTCGCGGGCGTCCGCGATCTGGTAGACGCGGGTCGGCTCGACGCCGACCTGCTCGAACCCGGCCGACTTGAGCTTTGCGCTGTAATCGCCCTCGTCGAGCGCCCCCGCAATGCAGCCGACCCAGAGCAGCATATCCCGCCGCAACTGCTCGGGCACCTGCCCGCGGGTGACGACGTCGGACACTGCAAATCGGCCGCCGGGCTTGAGCACCCGAAACGCCTCGCGGATCACCTGGTCCTTGTCGGCAGAAAGGTTGATCACGCAGTTGGAGATGATCACGTCCACCGAGTTGTCGGGCAGGGGAATGTGCTCGATCTCGCCCTTGAGAAACTCGACATTGTCAGCTCCGGCCTTCTTCTGGTTCTCGCGCGCCAGCGCCAGCATCTCGTCGGTCATGTCGAGGCCGAAGGCCTTGCCGGTCGGACCTACCCGGCGGGCGGACAGGAGGACGTCGATCCCGCCGCCGGATCCCAGGTCGAGCACCGTTTCGCCTTCCTTCAGTTCGGCAAGCGCCGTCGGGTTGCCGCAGCCGAGCGAAGCGAGCACGGCGGCTTCCGGAAGAGCTCCGGTTTCCAGGTCCGAATAGAGGTTCGAGGTGATGGGGCTCGACGGCTTGGGGCCGCAGCATGAACCCGCGCGCACCGCGGCCTGGCTGTACTTCTCGCGGACGGCTTCCTTGATGTCGGTCATGTCAGGTTCTCCTCTTTGAAACGGTGCTACTAGAACTATCGAAATTATCGTTACGGCAAGATCACGCTGCACTCTTGGTATCCCCACCTTCTGCCGAATCGGAGCAGCACTCGGCCATGAGGAAATCCAGGAGGCCGCGCATCACATCGTAGTTGGCGTGACAGACCAGTGTCGTGCCCTCGCGCACCTGCGTCACGAGGCCGACGACCACCAGCGACTTGATGTGGTGCGAGAGGGTGGAAGGCGCGATCTTCAGCCTGTCCTGCAGGCGGCCGACCGCCATCCCCGCGCCGCCGGCTCGGATCAGTGCGCGATAGATCTTGAGCCTGGTCGGATTGCCGAGGGCTTCGAGATGGGCGGCGGCGTCATCGAGTTTCATGATGGCAATATGACTCGGGTTGCTTTTCCTGTCAACGATATTTCTAGAATTATAGAAATAACGTAACGCGCGATGCTCCTGGTCGAACCAGGCCGAACGTCGCCGGCAATGGGCGTTGCTGAGCCGCGGAAACAAGGCCTGCGTCGACTGCCGCAGTATCGAGAGAAAAACCCGAGCGGTCGTGCGCAAGCCGTATTCGGCGGCACAGCGTGCGCGAGACTTCTATGGCACGAGCGCCCGGTAGGCCTCGCGAGCAGTCTTGAAGCGCTCGAACGGAAACTTGATCGGCACACCTTCCATGGCCGCCGCGAACATCTCCAGGTGCGCGTCCCATCCGGCGCAGGTTCGAGCAATGTCTTCGGTGTCCGGGATCCTGAGCGTCAACGACAGCCGTGTGCCGTCCTGCGTGGCAATAGCTTCCCAGCGGAGCGGGCGATCAGGCTCACCCGGGCTGCTCCACGAGTATTCGATCAGTCGAGGTGGCTGCACATCCGTGACGACGCTTTCGACGTTCGTGCCGCTCTCGGGAAAATTGAGCTTCGCTGCGCCGCCTTTGCTCAACGATAGTTCGCCGGGCGCAAGCCACTGCGGCAACAGGCTCGAATCCGTCAGCATCCTCCAAACGGCATCCTGATCATGTTCGAGCGTGCGCTCGATCCGGGCCTCAAAACGATTCCCGGCATGTTGTATCGTACCCAGTTCACTTGCTTCCATTGTCCTCGTCCTGCGGAATTTTCCCAATCTACGCCGGCTTCCGCCGTAGGAATTTGATCCGACGCAATCTCGGCATCGCCAGGCAGCGCCCCGGGACGCCAGCGCGAATCCCGTCATTCACGTTGACGTCACGGGCCGTCCGGCCCGACTTCGCTGTTAGTCTGGTTTCGGTGAAATCGCCCGTGATGTCTATTCCGCAGGAGCCGCCACCGGGTGGCGCAACTCCGCGATCGACTGACGAAGTATCTGGAATGCGGAGGACAGGAATAGTCCAGCCATCAGGGCGGCTACGATCAGGTCAGGCCATCTGGATGCCGTGAGCCATACGGCCGCTGCCGCAACCATGACCGCGACATTGCCGATAGCGTCGTTCCGCGAGCACAGCCAAACCGAGCGCACGTTTGCATCTCCCTCCTTGTATCTCATGAGGAGAAGCACGCTCGTAACATTCGCAGCAAGCGCAAGGAACCCGATAGCGCCCATCAACTCGGCACGTGGGATACCAAGAACGAGGACGTGGTACGCTGTCGATCCAAAAACCCACAAGCCCATTAGAAAGAGTGTGAAGCCCTTGAACAGGGCAGCCTTCGCTCGAGTGGCTGCCGCGGTGCCGATCGCCGCCAGGGTAATCCCGTAGGTGAGAGAATCACCCAGAAAATCCAGAGCGTCGGCCTGAAGCGCACTTGATCTGGCCAGATAGCCGCCGGCCGTCTCGAAAATGAACATGCCCGCATTGATCGCGATCACGGCCCACAGCCGTCGCTTGTAGTCGGGCGAAAGTCCCTCAAATCTCGCCTCGCTGCCGCAGCAGCCACCGCAACTTACCATGCCGCCTCCATCGCCTGATTATATCGGCGGGATCGGCCTGTTACACAATCACATGCGTTCCCCATCGACCTGGGGATTGACAGTCATCATTATATCCACAATTCTGGATATATGGAAACAGAATCCGCTATTCTTGCTCTGGCCGCGCTCGCACAATCAACCCGGCTGGACGTATTCCGGCTGCTGGTGAAGCGCGAGCCGGACGGGCTCGCCGCCGGCGAAATCGCCAAGGCCCTCGCTGTCCCGCAGAACACGATGTCGGCGCATCTCGCCGTGCTGTCGCGCGCCGGGCTCGTCACCGCACGCCGCGTCAGCCGCTCGATCGTCTACCGCGCCGATCTCGCTTGCCTTCAGGCCGTGATGTCGTTCCTCGTCAATGATTGCTGCGACGGCCGTCCGGAAATTTGCGCGTCGCTGATCGAGAGCATCACGCCTTGTGGCCCGCTGAAACGGAAGGGGAAAGCCCATGCCCGATCGCACGTTTAATGTCCTGTTCCTCTGCACTGGAAATACGGCGCGCTCGATCCTCGCCGAGTCGATCCTGCGCAAGGAAGGCCGCGGCCGCTTCAACGCATACTCCGCCGGCAGCCAGCCGAAGGGCACAGTGAACCCGTTCGCGCTCAAGGTCTTGCGGGACATGGATTACCCCGGCGACGGCCTGCGCTCGAAGAGTTGGCAGGAATTCGCCCGGCCCGATGCACCCGCAATGGATTTCGTCTTCACGGTCTGCGACAACGCCGCGGGCGAAGCCTGTCCGGTCTGGCCCGGGCACCCCATGACCGCGCATTGGGGGATCGAGGATCCCGCCGCGGTCGAAGGCACGGACCTGCAAAAGGAGGCCGCCTTCGTCGAAGCCTTTCGCTATCTGAAGAACCGGATCGCCGCTTTCGCCAGCCTGCCATTCTCCAGCATCGATGCCTTGTCGCTTGGCACGCGCCTGCGCGATATCGGCCATATGGACGGCGCGACCATCGGTCGGGGAAGGGCAAGCTGATGCCCACGTTCGACCTGACGCGGCGGCTTGCCGCGGAAGCGCTGGGAACGGCCTTGCTGGTCGCAACCGTGGTCGGTTCGGGGATTATGGCGGAAGCCCTGACCAAGGACGTCGGGCTTCAGTTGCTGGGCAATACGTTGCCAACCGGCGCCATCCTTGTCGTCCTCATCACCATCCTCGGGCCGATCTCCGGCGCGCATTTCAATCCGGCGGTCTCGCTGGTGATGGCGCTGAAGGGAGAGATGTCCAGCCCTGAAGCGGCGCGCTACGCCGCCGTGCAAATCCTCGGCGGCATCGCCGGCACCGTGGTCGCGCATGCGATGTTCGCCCTGCCGCTGTTCGACTTCTCGATGAAGGCGCGAACCGGCGGCGCGCAATGGCTGGCCGAAGCCGTGGCGGCGTTCGGTCTGGTCGCCACCATTCTGGCCGGCGTTCGCTTCCACCGGGCGGCCGTGCCCTGGCTGGTCGGCCTCTACATCACCGCGGCCTATTGGTTCACG
The DNA here is from genome assembly GCA_036406295.1 of Bradyrhizobium sp. Lineage (GTDB taxonomy): Bacteria > Pseudomonadota > Alphaproteobacteria > Rhizobiales > Xanthobacteraceae > Bradyrhizobium. Next base: position 10,401 of record DASWVJ010000039.1, on the reverse strand, counting down.
GCATCGACCTCGTTTGCCAATCCAGCCGTTGCGATTGCACGCTCCCTGACCAATACGTTCTCCGGCATTCGCCCCGTCGATCTTCCCGGCTTCATCGCAAGCGAGTTCGTCGGCGCGGTGATCGGTTTGATGCTGATGAACTGGCTGCTGCGCGGCGCCGGCGCGATGGCCGCCACGACGAAAGCGACTTCGCCATGACCGTACATGTGAGAGTGGCGTGCCTTGCGCTTGCCACCTCTCAGCGGCTCCTGGACTGCCGAGCTAATGTTCCCACCGCTGCGCGAGCGGATGTCGAAGCATCGCATACAGGATGAGTGGCAGCCCGATCGCCAACGGCAGAAGCCAGTACATGAAATGCGGCAGGTCTCGCCACAGCGGAAGTTGCTTGCCGTTGTCGACATAGAAGGCAATGAGCATCAGGACATAAGAGGATCCCATCCCGGCGATGTGGAGCCTTACCCAATCCGACCAACGATGGCGGAGCATGGCACGCCCGAACCAAGCAGCGGTAAAGCAGAGAAGACCCAAAGCAAAGAGGTGATAGTTCTCGGCCCAGCGCATGATCGCCAGGACGGTGGCCGAGACGAAGAGCGCCAATTGACCCCAAAAATAGATCGTTCCTGCGCTTGAATGCCGTCCGCGTCCCTTCGGCAGCAGCATGGCCAAGGCCCCTGACACCACGCAGAGCAGGCCCAGAGGGATATGAACTCCGAAAACGATCGCGAGAAAGAGAGGATCGCTGGAGGGCACCTCGATCCCGGCGATGATCGTGCTGCTGTTCATACCCGGCGTCGCCCCGCGAGATTTGACACTTCCATGGATATATCACGACAAGCCGCCGACATGCGGCCGGCGCTCGCGCGCCTTCTCACAATCAGGGGGCGGAGTGTGGCAAATCCGGCACGACAGGGCAAATCACTTCGGTTTGCCGGAATCGTGTCAAGTCTCGCAACGAAAAATATTCTTCTTTTCAGAATAGGCAAATCGTGCCACAAACCCCCTCAGCCCGCGCCGCCACGAGGGGACGAAACGCGATCGTCACGGAACGTTGGCGCGGGTTGCGATGGACGCTGCGGCGTCAGGCGGGCTTTGCTTGCCGGACGAAACGTTCGCAGCGGACGGCGAAATCGTGTGGTCCTGGCGCCGCGACCCTGGCGTCTCTCCCCGCCGGCCTGTGCTGGCGGGGCAACGGTGACAATAAAGGCCGCTCACCGGGGAGAGCCCGTATAAGCCGTAAACCATTGCGCGGGGAAAGCCGGGATGTCTCGGCTGTACCTGTCAAACCCGTGTGCGTTTTCTGTAGCACTTTTGCACACGGTGCTGCGGGCGCAGTCGGCGCCCGGCTTTCCCTGCGCCCTCTGACCAAGAGGGAGCAACGAATTAGCAAAGCTCAGGCGAAATCGCGTCGTGAGAATGAGAGCGCGTGTTTTCACGTCGTTCCGGGGCGGCTCGAAAGAGCCGAACCCGGAACCTCGAGATTCCGGGTTCGATACTAGCGCATCGCCCCGGAATGACGGTGCTTGGACGAGCAGCCTACGGCCGCGTCGTCATGTTACCGGGCGGGCCGGGCGTGCGCAGCGGCTCGGCGAGGCGCGCGAATTCGCACAAGAGCGAGCGCGTCCTGCGCGGGTCGATCACCTCCTCCACCCAGAATTTTTCAGCCGAGCGGAACGGCGAACGCAGCTTGTTCAGCCGCTCTTCGATTTCTTTCAGTTTTGCGGCGGGATCGGCCGCCGCATCGATCTCGGCGCGATAGGCCGCCTCAATGCCGCCTTCCAGCGGCAGCGAGCCCCAATAGGCCGACGGCCAGGCATAACGCATCGAAAAGCGGTTGGCAGGCTGATGCACCACGCCCGCCACGCCGAAGGCATTGCGCACGATGATCGTGCACCACGGCACCGTGGTCTGGTTCACCGCCGCCATCGCGCGCACGCCGTGCCGGATGGTCGCCGCTTTCTCCGCGTCGAGCCCGATCATGAAGCCCGGGCAATCCATGAGATAGACGATCGGCAAGTGAAAGGTTTCGGCGAAATCGACCCAGCGCACCACTTTCTGGCAGGCTTCCGCGGTCCACGAGCCGCCATAGTGCAAGGGGTCGCTGGCGAGCAACAGCACCGCGCGGCCTTCGAGGCGCGCAAGACCCACGATAACAGGCTTGCCGAAACTGGAATTGACCTCGAAGAACGAGCCCTTGTCGACGATGGCGTCGATAATGGGCCGCATCTTGTAAACCTGGCGGCGGCTGCGCGGCACCACCTTCATCAACGATTCCTCGGCGCGCTCGGGATCGTCGCTGCACGGCGTGGTCGGCGGCAGATCATAAACCGACGAGGGCAGATAGGAGAGGAAGCGCTTTGCGCAGTCGAACGCCTCTTCCTCGGTCTCGACGGCATGGTCGATGCCGCCGGCGCGTGCCTGGATATCCGCGCCGCCGAGTTCCTGCTTGCTCAGATCCTGACCGAGGCGCTTCACCACGGGCGGACCGGCGACGAACATCGCCGAATTCTTCGTCATGATGGAGTAATGGCTCGCCGCCAGTCGCGCCGCGCCGAGACCGGCCACCGAGCCAAGCCCCAGCCCGACTACGGGCACCCGCGCAAGGTTCGCGGTTGTGAACCAGTACAGGCGCGTGCCGCCGATGCCGCCGGGCAAATTGGCAGCGCCCTTGGTCTCGATCGTCTTCACCGAGCCGCCGCCGCCCGAACCCTCGATGATGCGGATGATCGGCAGGTGGAAATCATGCGCCATCTCCTCCGCCATCAGCGGCTTTGCGGAAATCGAGGCGTCCGCCGAACCGCCACGCACGGTGAAATCATCGCCGACCACGACGACCGTGCGGCCATCGACCTTGGCGCGGCCGAACACGCAGTTCGCCGGCGTCAGATGCTTGAGTTCACCGTTGTCGTCGTATTCGCCGATACCCGAGATCGCGCCGATCTCGTGAAAGCTGTTCTTGTCGGCGAGCTTGTCGATGCGCTCGCGAACGGTGAGCCGGCCCTGGTCGCGCTGCCGCTTGACCTTGTCAACGCCTCCCATCTCGCGCGCGAATGCTTCGCGCCGGGCGAGGTCGTCGAGTTCCGGCTTCCAGACCATTCAGTTCCTCCGTCATTCTTTTATTGTTGTTGTGCGCCGGCACGGCGATCGAGTTTCGCTCCAGCCGGTTGGCAAAGATGTCGCCCTCACCCTCAAGCAGCGCGCCGACGGCGGACGCAAGATCGAGCATCCGCGGCGCCACTTCCTTGTACACCCGTTTCTCATCATACATCGCCGACAACAGGCCAATCGTCACGACCACAAAGGTCTGGTACTGCGGCGACCATAGCGGCACGGCGCAGCCATTGATATGCGGACTCCAGGTACCGAACGCCGTGACGTATCCGTTTTCGCGCAGACTGAGCCGATTGGCCTCGATGCGCGACCGCGCCAGCTTTGCCGCATCCGGCGCCTCGCGCTCCATTTCATTGATCAGGGCGTCGCCGATCTCGGGATCGAGCGCGGCGAGATAGGCGCTGCCCGCCGCCGTGCTCGCTATGCTGATGCGGCTGCCCGTGCTCTCGTGCAGGCCGAGCGCATTCGCCGCGCGTGCGTATTCGAGATAGACGAGATGGAAGCGGTCCGGGATGACGAAGCCGACGGTGCCCGGCAGATGTTCTGCGACGTCCTGCAGGCGCAGCCGGATCAGGTTGCGCAGCTGCAGGCCCTTCATCATCGAGGTGCTCATCGCCACCGCGCTCGGACCGATGCGATATTTCTGGTCACGCGGCAGATAGACGAGCTGACCCATGCGCGTCAGCGTGTGCGTCAGGCGCGACACCGTCGAGCGCGGCAGTCCGCATCGATTGGAGATTTCGAGATTGCCGAGCCGCGCCTCGTGCCCTTCGAAACAACGCAGCACGTCAAACGCGCGCGACACCACCTGAATCACATCGCCATCGCCAGAGAGATCGCTGGCGAGAATCCCCTGCCTGCTAAGCCGTTCCGAACGTCGTCCCATGCCATGGCTCCCATTCCGCCACACGGAATAAAATTCCACTTGCAGAACAAGCTACCTCAGGCAATCTGCGGCCACAACAAAAAGCCGTTGCGAGGGGCACAAGACCACCTTCATTCGGCCGGGGAGCGTGGGATGCCAGAGATCAAGATCATCACTGAAGTCGCGGGGCGCGTGTGTGCACTTCCAGTCGAAGTGGGCGGCAATGTCGGCGACGGCGACGACATCGTGTTTGTCGAAGCGATGAAGATGGAAATTCCGGTGGCGTCGACCGCGGCAGGAACGCTGAAGTCGATACTGGTGAAGCTTGATGATGTCGTTGCCGAGGGACAGGCGATTGCAATTATCGAGATTTGAAGCGCGGCGCAGACGTTAGACTTTTGTTTGCGACAATCTGTCTGTTCCGCGCGCCGGATTGAACGTTTAATCGCTCAGATGTCGTCATCGCGACGTTGCGATGACGAGCTTTCAGCCAACAAGAACAAGTTTCGCACAGCGAAACATCATGGGAGGAAACATGATCCGCCGGATGCTGGCGCTTTCGCCTGCCGTTTTCACTTCGCTCTCTGTTATCGCGGCCGCGCCCGCGCTGGCTGACGACGTCAAGCTGCCGCCGACCATGGCGATGACCGCCTACGACACCGGCACCGCGGGATTCAACATCACCGTCGGCGTCGGCAAGATGATGAAGGACAAGTATGGCAGCGATGTCCGCGTGCTGCCGGCCGGCAACGATGTCGCCCGCCTCGCGCCGCTGCGCGCCAAGCGCGCGGTCGCTTCCGCCATGGGATCGGGGACGTATTTCGCACAGGAGGGCGTGTTCGAGTTCGGCGCCAAGGAATGGGGGCCGCAGCCTCTGCAGCTCATCCTGTCCTCCGTGGACTGCAATTGCGGCTCGCTCGGCGTGGCGGCCGATGCCGGCGTCAAGGAGGTCAAGGATCTGCGTGGCAAGCGCGTCGGCTTCGTCGTCGGCTCGCCCGCGCTGAACCAGAACTCGCTCGCGGTGCTCGCCTTCGGCGGATTGACGCAGAAGGACGTCAAGATCGTCGAATTCGCAAGTTATGGCGCGATGTGGAAGGGCATGGTCAACAACGACGTCGACGCCGCCTTCGGCACCACCATCACGGGGCCGGCCAAGGAAGCCGAGACTTCGCCGCGCGGTCTGGTATGGCCGCCGCTGCCCAAGAACGACGCCGCCGGCTGGGAGCGAGTGAAGAAGGTCGGCTCGTTCTTCTTCCCGCAGGTTGCCACCTGCGGCGCCGGCATCTCGCCGCAAAAGCCGATCGAGCTCGGCAACTACCCCTACCCGATCTTCGTCGCCTATGCGTCGCAGCCGGCAGATCAGGTCTATTCGATCACCAAGGCGATGATCGACGGCTACGACGCCTACAAGGACTCTGCGCCGGGCGCAGGAGGCCTTGGGGCCGCGCGGCAGACCAAGAACTGGGTGGTGCCCGTGCATCCCGGCGCCGTGAAGGCGCTGAAGGAAGCCGGCCACTGGAGCGCCGAGCAGGAGGCCCACAACAACAGCCTGATCAAACGTCAGGAAGTGCTGGGCGCGGCCTGGGCGGACTACAACAAGGGCAATCCGCCTTCGGACGAAAAGGCTTTCGCCGACGGCTGGATGAAGGCGCGCGCCGCAGCGCTCGCCAAGGCCAACATGCCGAACGGCTTCGAATGATCTAAAGCGAACGGATGCGCTGGCGCGACGCGACGGGGGATCGATATGTCTGTATCCGATAGTGTCGCGGCAGCGGCCTCGAAGAGGATCGAATTCGAGGACCCCCACGCCAACATGCAGGAGGCCGAGGTCACGCGCGTGCGCACGCTGCGCGGGGCCTGGCGCTGGGCGCTGGTGGTGGCAACTGCCGCCACCATCCTGCTCTGCATCAACCAGCAATTCTCGCTGCGGTTCTTCATCGGCTACACCCAGCTCAACACCGAATATTTCTACCTGCTGATCGCGCTGATGCTGCCGTTCACGTTCCTGATTTTTCCTGGAACGGAAAAGGCGCCTCTCGACCGCATTCCCTGGTACGACCTGCTGTTCTTCGCGCTGACCTTCGGCGCCTCCATCGTGCTGATGCGGACCGTCCGCAAGGCGGCAGAAGCGGGCTGGGAATTCGGCGGCGCGCCGACCTCCGTCATCGTGGCGGGCCTCATCATGTGGGTCGTGCTGATGGAGGCACTACGCCGCACCGGCGGGTGGAGCCTGCTGCTCAGCGTATTGCCGTTCACCGTCTATCCGCTGTTTGCGGACGCTAGCTGGCTCGGTCCGTTCCGCGGCACGCAATCGACGCTCGAACAGGCAACCTCGTATCACGTGCTGTCCGGCGAGAGCCTGCTCGGCATTCCGATCCAGGCTTTTGCCGACACCGTGATCGGCTTCCTGGTGTTCGGCACCGCGCTGATGATGACCGGCGCCGGAAAATTCTTCATCAACATCGCCTTTGCATTGTGCGGCACATTCCGCGGCGGCGCTGCGAAGGTCTGCATCTTCGCCTCCGGCCTGCTCGGCATGATGTCAGGCTCGATTATCTCCAACGTGCTGACCGCGGGCACCATGACCATCCCGGTCATGAAGAAAAGCGGCTTTCGCGCCTCCTATGCCGGCGCCATCGAGGCCTGCGCTTCAACCGGCGCCGTGCTGGCACCGCCGGTGATGGGTGCGACGGCGTTTGTGATCGCGCAGTTCCTCAACGTCAGCTACGCCGAGGTCGCGGTCGCCGCGATCATTCCGGCCGCCCTCTATTACATCGGCCTGTTCATGCAGGTGGACTCCTACGCCGCCCGTCACGGGCTGAAGGGCATTCCGCGCGCGGAGCTGCCGAAGATCTGGGATACGATCAAGGAAGGCTGGTACTACATCTTCGTCATCGCGCTCCTGATCGTGATGCTCCTGCACTTCAAGCGCGAGAGCCATGCGCCGTTTTACGCCACGGCGCTGCTGCTGGTGCTGAACCAGGTCTTTTCAAAGGACACGCGCTGGACGCTTGCGACCATCAGCAAGTTCCTCGAGGTCAACGGCCGCACCTTCGTCGAGCTGGTCGGCATCCTCGCCGGCTGCGGTCTGTTGATCGGTGCCTTTTCCATGACGGGCGTTGTCTCGAGTCTCGCCAACGACCTGCTGCGGCTTGCCGGCGACAATGCCTTCCTGCTGCTCGTGATGTGCGCCTTCACCAGCCTCGTGCTCGGCCTCGGGCTGACGACGACGGCCTGCTACATCTTTCTCGCCATCCTCGTTGCGCCTGCGCTGGAGAAGCTCGGGCTGAACCGGATGGCGATCCACATGTTCATCTTCTACTGGGGCATGCTGTCCTCGATCACCCCGCCAGTCGCAATCGCCTCCTTTGCGGCCGCCGGCATCGCCGGCTCGCCGGCAATGAAGACCGGCTGGGAATCGATGTGGGTCGGCAGCATCATCTACTTCATCCCGTTTTTCTTCGTGCTGAACCCGGCGCTGGTCCTGCAGGGCGCAAGCCCCTACCTTGCCGGCGCCGGCCTGATGGGGCTCGCCATCTTCGGCACGCTCTTCATCTGTGGCGGCATTCAGGGCTACCAGGTCTTCGTCGGCGATCTCCGTCATGCCGGACCGCTGGAATGGCCGCTGCGCGTCCTGTTGGTGATCGGCGGTTTCGTGGTGGCGACGCCCGGAGGCGGCATCATGCCGCTCTCGCAAATGCAGATCACGTCGCTCGGGCTCGCGATTCTCGCTCCCACGGCCCTGGTCGCCGCCTTCCTGATACGACGGCAAGCGCCGGTGGCGAGTCAGTTGCGGGCACCGTGATTGCGGTACACAACGGAGGTGCTACGTGCCCGCCTTGCCGCGTCCCGCTTTCTCGCCGGCACGGCGCAGAGCCTCGGCAAGCGCCCCGCCGCCGGAAGCCGGCGCCGGCTTGCGCGCCGCCTGCGATACGCCCGACGAGCGTGACTCGCGCGCCGCGCCCTGCGTCTTTGTGCCGGCCTTCGCGACCTCGTCATCGAGCCGCAGCGTCAGTGCAATACGATTGCGGGCGACCTCGATATCCAGCACCTTCACCTTGACGATGTCGCCGGGCTTCACGACCTCGCGCGGGTCCTTGATGAAGTTCTTGGACATCGCCGAGATGTGCACGAGACCATCCTGATGCACGCCGATGTCGACGAACGCGCCGAATGCGGCGACGTTGGTCACCGTCCCCTCCAGGATCATGCCGCGCCTGAGGTCCTTGATAGTCTCGACACCCTCTTTCAACGTCGCCATCTTGAATGCCGGACGCGGATCGCGGCCAGGTTTTTCCAGCTCGCGCAGGATGTCGGTCACGGTAGGCAAGCCGAACGTCTCGTCTACGAAGGCCTGCGGCTTCAACTGGCGTACGACCTCGGCATTGCCGAGCAGCGCCTTGATGTCGCTTCTGGTCGCATCAAGAATCCGCCGGACGACCGGATAGGATTCCGGGTGCACGCCGGAGGCATCGAGCGGGTCGGTACCGCCGTTGATGCGGAGGAACCCGGCGCACTGCTCGAACGCCTTCGGGCCGAGCCGCGGCACATCCTTCAAGGCCTTGCGCGACTTGAACGGGCCATTGGCGTCGCGGTGTTGCACGATGCTTTGCGCAAGGCCCGCGCCGATGCCTGACACCCGCGCCAGCAGCGGCGCGGAGGCGGTGTTGGCATCGACACCAACGGCATTGACGCAGTCCTCGACCACCGCATCGAGCGAGCGCGCCAGCCTGGATTCGCTGAGGTCGTGCTGGTACTGGCCGACACCGATCGCCTTCGGATCGATCTTGACCAACTCGGCCAGCGGATCCTGCAAGCGCCGGGCGATCGACACAGCGCCGCGCAAGGTGACGTCGAGATCGGGCAACTCGTCCGAAGCGAAGGCAGACGCCGAATAAACGGAGGCGCCGGCTTCCGAGACGACGATCTTCGACATCTTCAGGTCAGCCAGCAGCCTCACCAGATCGCCCGCCAGCTTGTCCGTTTCGCGCGAGGCGGTGCCGTTACCGATCGCGATCAGATCGACGCGGTGCTTGACCGCGAGCTTGCCGAGCGTTGCCAGCGTTTCATCCCATCGCCGCTGCGGTTCATGCGGGTAGACCGTCGTCGTATCCACCACTTTGCCGGTGGCATCGACCACCGCGACCTTGACACCAGAGCGGTAGCCGGGATCGAGCCCCATGGTGACGCGCGCGCCCGCGGGTGCTGCCAGCAACAGATCGCGAAGGTTCGACGCGAACACCCGCACGGCCTCGGTTTCCGCCGCGGTCCAAAGCCGCATGCGCAGGTCGATGTTGAGATGCACCTGGATTTTCGTGCGCCACGCCCAGCGCACCGTTTCCGCCAGCCACTTGTCGCCGGCGCGGCCCTGATCGGAAATGGCAAAGCGCTGCATGATCTTGCGCTCATAGGCGCTGGCCGTGCCCGCAGGCACCGGTTCAGCATCCGGCTGGATCTGCAGCTCAAGCACCTCTTCCTTTTCGCCGCGGAACACCGCGAGGATGCGGTGGGATGGCAGTTTGGGCAGCGGCTCGCTGAAATCGAAATAGTCCTTGAACTTTTCGCCCTCGGTCTTCTTGCCCCTGCGGACCGTGGAGACCATCCGACCGTTCGACCACATCTCTTCACGGAGCTGGCCGATCAGGTCGGCGTCTTCCGCGAAGCGCTCCACCAAAATGGCGCGTGCGCCTTCCAGTGCGGCGGCACTGTCTGCCACCTCCTTGTCGGGATTGACGAAGCCTGCGGCGACGGGCTGCGGATCGTTTTCGGGCTTCGTCAGCAGCAATTCGGCCAGTGGCTCCAATCCGGCTTCCTTGGCGATCTCGGCCTTGGTGCGGCGCTTCGGCTTGAACGGCAGGTAGATGTCTTCCAGACGTCCCTTGCTGTCGGCGGCGAGGATCGAAGCCTCCAGCGCCGCGTCGAGCTTGCCCTGCTCGCGGATCGAATCGAGGATAGCCGTGCGGCGTGATTCAAGCTCCCGCAAGTAAGTCAAGCGTTCTTCGAGGTTGCGCAGTTGCGCGTCGTCGAGGCCGCCCGTCACCTCCTTGCGGTACCGGGCGATAAAGGGAACGGTTGCCCCGCCGTCGAGCAGCGCAACGGTCGCTTCGACCTGCTGGTCCCGTACGCCGAGTTCCTGCGCAATCTTGCCGAAAATGTTCGCCACGCAAAACCTTCCAACTGACCGCGGCGACTCCATCACCCCGCGGGGACGCCGCTTATGGACCATGGCCGCGCGACCGATCAACCCGGCCGGTGAAAGATTTTAATCTGTGGATCGGCCCGGCTCTTTGCTTGAGCATGATCTTTTCGGAAAACCGCTGCACACTTTTCCGGATCATGCTTTAGCTGACCACTTCGGTCACCGGCTGCATGTCGATCGCAAACGTCTCCAGGAATTTCGACGTCATGATGTAGAACCCGACCGAGAG
>DASWVJ010000038.1:0-31395 GCA_036406295.1 Bradyrhizobium sp. | reverse complement strand
AGCAGGCGGGTGATGTCGGCATCTTCCGTGGCGATGTAGTAGCGGGGCTTGGGTTGCAGCTTGCGCTCCTTGCCCTTCAGCCGCCGCCGGAACGAATTCGACAGCAGCGACGACGGCTCGGCGCCGGGCTCCATGACGAGCACGGGACAGTCGTTGGCGGAGGGCTGATGCGGCAACAGGGCAAGCGGATTTGGCAGATCGCTCCAGGTCTTCGGCTGCTGGTGCAGCGCCAGCACATCGGCATTGGAATGTTCCGCGATGCCTGCCATCAGCGCGGCCATGTCGGCCTCGGTGGCGCCGGCGGCGAAATCGCGATCCCACAACGCCATGTTGAAAGTCGCGTGCTTGCCGCCCATGAAGGTCGCGACGTTGACGCCGCATGAGCGGGAAGAGACGAACGGCAGCAGCGCCAGCGGCCGCCGCTCGGCATCGCCGGCTACGACGATGAAGGCGGAGGCGCCTTCGCGCTCGCCGACCTGACGCTGCCAGGCGGCGAGAAAATCGAAACGCTGGTAGGGAGTGTACGAGACGTCGCGGGCCTCCAGCGCGCGCCAGACCGCTTCTGCCTTGCCGAGATCGGAGATGATATCGACGGCCGCAATACGGCTCGCCCTGGACCAGTGGCCGGCTTGCGCGGTCCGGCCATCGATCGCCGCAGCCATGGTCATCAGCACACCTGTCGGAAATTGTTTACAAATTTTTGCCCTTGGCGACCTTCGCAGGGAAATGTCAACAAAGGGTAATAACAATGCCCCCGGCTGCGGGGCGGGTTCCGGGACAACAGCGTGACGTCGGAAAACTGGTTCATGAGGCGGGCAAAGATGGAGCTCGCCTATTTCAGCTTCTATGCGAGGCTCAGACAGCGCCAGACCGGTGGCGCCGGCGTGGTGCTGCGGTTTCAGCACGTCCGCCCGCGCCAGAGGAGACTGTTCCAGCCGCACAAGCCGCATGAGATCACGCCGCGGTTCCTCGACCGCGCCATCCAGGCGTTGAAGCGGTGGAAATATGACATCGTCTCCATGGACGAGGTGTGCCATCGCGCGGTGACGGCGCCGACGCCCACGCGCTTTGCCGCGCTGACCTTCGACGGCGGCTACAAGGATTTCGCCACTTACGCCCACCCGATTCTGCAGAAGCACAACGTCCCGTTTGCGCTGTATCTGCCCACCGCATTTCCGGACGGGCTGGGCGAGGCCTGGTGGCTGGCGCTGGAGGAGATGATCGCGCGCGAAAGTCGCATCAGCCTCATGATGGACCGCAAGGAGCGGCACTTCATGATCTACAAGATGCAGGCGAAGTACGAGCTGTTTGAATATCTCTCCGAATGGCTGCGCGCGCTGCCGCCGGCCGACCGCACCTTTGTCATCAAGGACCTCTGCACGCGCTATTCGACCGACATCGCAGCGCTGTCACGCAATGCCTGGATGAATTGGGACGATCTGGCAGGGATCGCGGCCGACCCGAACGCCACCTTCGGCAGCGCGACGGTGAACTATCGGGCGCTGTCGAGCCTGCGCGATGCCGACGCGCAGCGCGAGATCACCATGGGCAAGGCGGTAGCGCAGTCGGCGCTCCACCGCGACATCAGGCATTTCGCCTATCCCTTCGGCGACCGCTCCGCCTGGCGGCGGCAGCATGTCCTGATGACGCAGGAGGCGGGCTTTGTCAGTGCGGCCTCGACCGTCGGCGGTGTGGTGGAGCCGCTTGGCCGCACCAATCTTCACGCGCTGCCGCGTATCGCCTGGGACGGGCGCGATGGTTCGATCCGGATGATGCGGGTGCTGCTGTCGGGCATTGCGTTTGCGCCGGTTGCGCCGACGCGGAACAATTCGCTCAGGCGCCAGGCCGCAGCATCCAGCTGACGATCGGCATCGCCGGCAGCACCCAGCCGATCCCGACCACGACATAATAGACCGCCTGCAGCCAGCCGGAGTTGGCAATCGCGGGTATCTGCGCCATGGCCATGCCAAGCAGCGACCACACCACGGCGAGCAGGATCAGTGCGATAGCGCCGAGGAACTTGCGGGTGCGAATCGTCATGCGGAAATCTGCAATTCCTTTGATCTGGCGCAGCTTGCACCCGGGGGGTGGGGGACTATAAGGGGCGCACCGAACCAAACAAGCACGCTTCATGCAAGGTATTTCCGCCATCCCTACGTCCCAAAATACCGCTGTGCGCTGGTGGCTGATCGGCGTGGCCGCACTCATCGCGCTCATGGTGCTGGTGGGCGGAGCGACGCGGCTGACGGAGTCGGGGCTGTCCATCGTGGAATGGAAGCCAGTGGCCGGGACGCTGCCGCCGCTGACCGAGGCGCAGTGGCATGAGGCGTTCGAGGGCTACAAGAAGATCCCGCAATATCGCGAGCTCAATGCCGGCATGACGCTGGCCGAGTTCAAGACCATCTTCTGGTGGGAGTGGGGCCACCGCCTGCTCGGGCGCTTCATCGGCGTCGCCTTCCTCTTGCCGTTTCTCTACTTCCTCTGGCGCGGCGCTATGGGCGCGGAGTTGAAGCGGCGGCTGTGGCTGATCTTCTCCCTCGGCGCGCTGCAGGGCGCGGTGGGCTGGTGGATGGTGGCCTCGGGACTTACGCAGCGGACGGAGGTGTCGCAATATCGCCTCGCGGCGCACCTGATCCTGGCGCTGGTGATTTTTGTCGCAATCGTCTGGACGGTGCGGCGGATGGGTACGCGGCCGGTCATGACCGCGCCGCCGCGGCTGAAGCCGTTCAGCCAGTTCCTGCTAGGGCTGACCTTCCTGCAGATTTATTTCGGCGCGCTGGTTGCAGGCCTGCGCGCAGGACGGGCCTACAACACCTGGCCCACGATCGACGGCGCGTTCATCCCCTCGGTCGATCGTCTGTTCTTCGAGCAGCCATGGTGGCGCAATCTGTTCGACAACGTACTGACGGTGCAGTTCGAGCATCGCATGACGGCGTATCTGCTGCTGGCGGTGGCGCTGTGGCATGCAATCGATGCGATGCGGGCGCGGGCGGCTGGTGCGGTTGTCGCCGGCGCCTGGTGGCTGGCTGCGGCCGTGCTGCTGCAGGTGGTGCTCGGCATCCTCACGCTGCTCAACCAGGTGCCGATCGATCTTGCGCTGGCGCACCAGGCGGTGGCGATCGTCGTGCTGATGATCGCAGTCGTCAATGTCGAGCGGCTGTCGCCGCGGCGCACCACCGCGCTGTCGGAGAAACTCGCCCCAGCGGCTGGCTAGCAGTAGCCGTAAACTCCACACGCGTAGGGCAGGCGCCAGTAGTAGCCCTCATAGGGGCCGCCGTAATAGGGGCCCTGATAGTCATAGTCGTACGCCCGTCCATAGTACCCGGGGATGGTGGTTGAGCCGGGCAAGGGCGGCGTGCCGGGTAGGTTGGCGAGGTAACCGCCGGGACCGTAGGCCGGCGTGATCAGGAGGCTCTCATCGGTCTCGACCACGACGGGCTCGCGGTATGGTGTCGCGGGCGCTACCGTCGTGCGATAGCGGTAGCCGGGGCGCGGCAAGCCTGGCGGCAACTGGCGCGCGGCGCTGTAGCTGCGCACCTTGGGCTTGGCGGGCACGGCGCTATCGGCCGCTTCCGCAGCGGTGCCGGTGACGAAGACGCCAGCCAGCAACAACATCGTCCAGCGCAGCATGATGGGCTCCGAATCCGAATGGAGTACAGGATGCCAGTTTTCGCGCCGGGAGGGGTTAACGGGCTTTAGATATTGGTGTCATTCCGGGTTCTCGCGTCGCGAGCCCCGGAATGACGATGGTGAGAGCGTCAAGCGCCAAGCGCCTGCTCCAGATCGGCGATCAGATCTTCCTTGTCCTCGATGCCGATCGACAGCCGCACCACGTCGGGGCCGGCGCCGGAGCGGATCTTTGCGGCGTCGTCGAGCTGGCTGTGGGTGGTGGAGGCCGGGTGGATCACCAGCGAGCGGGTGTCGCCGACATTGGCCAGGTGCGAGAACAGTTTCAGGTTTGATACCAGATTGACGCCGGCCTCATAGCCGCCCTTCAGGCTGAAGGTGAACACGGCGCCGGCGCCCTTCGGCGCATATTTGCGGGCAAGCTGGTTGTACTTGTCGCCGGGCAGGCCCGCATAGCTTACTGAGGCGACCGCCGGATGCTTTGACAGGAATTCGGCGATGGCCCTGGCGTTGTCGCAATGCTTCTGCATGCGCAGCGGCAGGGTCTCGATTCCGGTGAGGATCATGAAGGCGTTGAACGGCGACAGCGCTGGCCCGAGGTCGCGCAGGCCGAGCACACGGCAGGCGATCGCAAAGGCGAAATTGCCGAAGGTCTCCTGGATCTTGATGCCGTGATATTCCGGGCGCGGCTCGCTCAGCATCGGATATTTGCCATCCTTCGACCAGTCGAAGGTGCCGGCATCGACGATGATGCCGGCGATCGAGTTGCCGTGGCCGCCCAGAAACTTCGTCGCCGAATGCACGACGATGTCCGCACCATGCTCGATCGGGCGGATCAGGTAGGGGGACGCCAGCGTGTTGTCGACGATCAGGGGCACGCCGGCCTTGCGCGCTACCGCCGCGATCGCCTCGATATCGGTGATCGTGCCGCCGGGATTGGCGATGGACTCGATGAAGATCGCCTTGGTGCGCGGTGTAACCCCGCGCTCGAAGCTGCCGATATCATCGGGATCGGCCCACACCACGTTCCAGCCAAAGCTCTTGAAGGCGTGGGTGAACTGGTTGATCGAGCCGCCATAGAGTTTTCGCGCGGCGATGAATTCGTCGCCCGGCATCAAGAGCTGTTGCAGCGCCACCACCTGCGCGGCGTGGCCGGAGGCAACCGCGAGCGCCGCGGTGCCGCCCTCGAGCGCTGCGACGCGTTCCTCCAGCACGGCGTTGGTGGGATTGCCGATGCGGGTATAGATGTTGCCGAACGACTGCAGCCCGAACAGCGAGGCGGCATGGTCGGCGTCGTTGAAGACAAAGGATGTGGTCTGATAGATCGGCGTCGCCCGTGCGCCGGTGGTGGGATCGGGCTGTGCGCCCGCATGCACGGCAAGCGTTGAAAATCCCGGCTCACGATCGGTCATTCTGCAGTCCTATATTGCTGTTTTGCGCATGATCTCGTCGGAAAACCGGTATCGGCTTTTCCGGATCATGCGCGGTGGGTCAAAAATCGCGCGGCATGCTGATGGCGGAAGCGCCTGCCGTCAAGGCGGATCGGCAGGCGCAGTGCATGTTCGAAAGGAGCGTGCTTGGCTTTGTCGTGGCGCAAACAATTATTTCATGATCGCGTCAGGTCGCTTCGGTCTTGTTCTTCGCGACGCGGTCGGAAGCTGAGGTCGCTCCGCCCCCGACGCTGACCCGGTTGAGCGACAGCCGCATGCCCTGCACCGGAAGCGGCGCGCGCTTGGAGCTCAGCGTGCGCGAGTTGACGCCCATCCAGGCGATTTCCGACGACAGCCGTCCATATTCGATCTTCGGGCAGCGGTTCATCACGACCTTGATACCGGCGGCTTCCGCTTTCGCCGCGGCAGCATCGTCGCGCGCGCCCAGCTGCATCCAGATTACTTTCGGCGGCGTCGGCAGTTTGAGCGCTTCTTCGACGACGGGCATGATGTGGCTTGAGTTGCGGAAGATGTCGATCATGTCGACGGGACGGCCGATGTCGGCGAGCGAGCCGACAAAGGGTTTTCCCAGCAGCTCCTTGCCGACATGGCCGGGATTGACCGGGATCATGTCGTAGCCGCGTTGCGCCAGATATTTGAAGGCAAAATAGCTCGGCCGCACATTGACCGGCGAGGCGCCGACCATCGCGATGGACTTCACGCTGTTGAGGATGCCGCGGATGTAGTTGTCGTCGTATTTGTCGTGGTTCATTCTTCATCCAATTCGTCGTTCCGGGGCGATGCCCAGCATCGAACCCGGAACCTCGAGATTCCGGGTTCTCGCTTCGCGAGCCCCGGAATGACGACGCTAAAGCGTCGTCATCGATCCTGCCATTTCGGCGCGCGCTTCTCGATGAAGGCGCCGATACCTTCCTCGGCATCGCGCGCCATCATGTTCTCGGTCATCACCTCGGCGGCGTAGAGATAGGCCTCGGCAAGGCTCATCTCGGCCTGGCGATAGAAGGCTTCCTTGCCGAGCTTGACGGTGTAGGCCGATTTCAGCGCGACCTTCTGCGCCAGCGCAATGGCGGCCTCGCGCTCGGTGCCTGCGGGCACCACGCGGTTGATCAGCCCGATATCCCGGGCAGTGGCGGCCGGCACGGGTTCGCCGGTGAGCAGCATTTCCATCGCCTGCTTGCGCGGCACATTGCGCGACAGTGCGACCATCGGCGTCGAGCAGAACAGGCCGATGTCGACGCCGGGCGTGGCGAAGCTTGCAGCCTCCGAGGCGACGGCGAGGTCGCAGCTCGCGACAAGCTGGCAGCCGGCCGCGGTGGCAACGCCCTGTACAGAGGCGACCACGGGCTTTGGCAGATGCACGATGGCCTGCATCATCGCGCTGCAGGCGTTCATGATCTTGGCGAAGTAGGCGCGGCCGCGATCCGGATCGCTGCGCCGCGCGGTCAATTCCTTCATGTCGTGGCCGGCGGAGAAGACGGATCCGTTCGCCGCGATCACCACGCCGCGCACGCTCTTGTCGTCGCGGATATCGGTGAGCGCGGCGTGCAATTCGCCGATCAGCCCTTCCGACAGGCTGTTGCGCGCCGCGGGACGGTTGAGTGTGAGTACGGCAATGCTGCCGGCATTCTCCCGGAGCAGGATCGGCTGGCTTGGCTGGGCTGCACGGGCGGTCTGGGGCATCTCGGACTTCTTGCTTGAGCAAGCACCAACTTAATGTAAGAGACCGGCTTACGCGAGGGCAGGGAGCGCATCAGGGAACGCATGGCAGTTGCGAAAATGAGCGTGGCGGAGCTCGAGGAGTTCCTGCGGCGGGAATTCCCTCAGGCTTTTGGTGCCGGCAGCACTGTCAAGATCGAGCGTGCCGATGGCGAAACCTGCCTGGTGCGCGAGCCCTTCAGCGAACGCATGCTGCGACCGGGCGGCACGGTGTCGGGCCCGACGCTGATGACCCTGGCGGATTGCGCGATGTATGTGGTGCTGCTCTCGGCAATCGGTCCGGTGGGCCTTGCGGTCACCACCAACCTCAACATCAATTTCCTGCGCAAGGGCGCGCGGGGGCAGGACGTGCTGGCCGAGGCAAGACTGCTCAAGCTCGGCAAGCGGCTTGCGGTCGGCGAAGTGATGCTGATGTCAGAGCATTCTCCCGATCCGATCGCGCATGTGATGGCGACCTATTCCATTCCAGATAAATAAGGTTTTCTGCGGTAATTTCATACCATATTTGTAACCTATTGTTTTTACTTTATTTAATTCGCGTGATGGGCATTGACGCTTGCGCGCGGCTTCTCTAGAAACCCGCCCAGTTCGGCGCCCGGGGGCGCCGATTTCCATTTTCGCGGAATCCTCACATGAAAACCTTTTCGGCAAAGCCCGCCGAGGTGCAGAAGAAGTGGGTCGTGATCGACGCCAAGGGTCTGGTCGTCGGCCGCCTCGCCACGCTCGTCGCCATGCGCCTGCGCGGCAAGCATCTTCCGACCTACACACCGCATGTCGACTGCGGCGACAACGTCATCATCATCAATGCCGCGCATGTCGTGCTCACCGGCCGCAAGCGCGACCAGAAGGTGTACCACAAGCACACCGGCTTCATCGGCGGCATCAAGGAGCGCTCCGCCAAGCAGATCCTCGAGGGCCGTTTCCCCGAGCGCGTGGTGGAGAAGGCGATCGAGCGGATGATCCCGCGCGGTCCCCTCGGCCGTGTCCAGATGGGCAATCTCCGCGTCTATCCCGGCGCCGAGCACCCGCATGAAGCCCAGAACCCCGAGAAGGTCGATATCGCCTCGATGAACCGCAAGAACATGAGGGCCGCATAACAATGTCCGACACCATGCAGTCTCTCGACCAGCTCTCGCAGCTGAAGCCGGCGGCTCCCGAAGCGCCGAAATATGTGAAGAAGGTCGACAAGTACGGCCGTGCCTATGCCACCGGCAAGCGCAAGGACGCGGTTGCCCGCGTCTGGGTCAAGCCGGGCAGCGGCAAGATCTCCGTCAACACCCGCGATGTCGAGATCTACTTCGCCCGCCCGGTGCTGCGCATGATGATCCAGCAGCCGCTGGTCGCAGCCGCCCGCTCCGGCCAGTATGACGTGATCTGCACCGTCACCGGCGGCGGCCTTTCCGGCCAGGCCGGCGCGGTCCGTCACGGCCTGTCCAAGGCGCTGACCAATTTCGAGCCGGAGCTGCGCAGCGTGCTCAAGAAGGGCGGCTTCCTTACCCGCGACTCCCGCGTGGTCGAGCGCAAGAAGTACGGCAAGGCCAAGGCCCGCCGTTCGTTCCAGTTCTCGAAGCGCTAATTGTTTCGCTAAAATTTGCAGCACTCTGCTGCATCCGAAAGGAAAAAGAGAGCGCGATCAGCACACTGATCGCGCGCTCTTTTTTGTTGGCGCAATGATCTGATCGCCAAACCGCACAACACTCTGGCGGATCATGCGCCAAGCGCCGCTTTCTGCGCTCCAGTTACAGCTTAATTAATCCAGTTTTTCGCGAAAACTTTCCGCTGCGTGACAACGGATTGCAAATCCGGGCTGCTTAGGCTGGCAAATAGCGTTCTGTGGGAGAAATTGCCCGGCGCGCCCGCATCACAATCGGCCGGTGACCGCATGTCATTCGATACCTCGACCCTTTATCTCATCGCGACCATGCTCGCGGCCATGCTTGGCGGCATGCTCGTGCTCTTCGGAAGGCAGGAGAATATCGCCGCGCTGAAATGGTGGGGTGCCGCCTATCTCCTGGGCTCCGCTGCGGTGGCCATCTGGACCATCTGGGGCGCGACGCTCGGCCCGCTGGCCTCGCTGGTATTGACCTCGATCGGCTTCTTCGCCTGCGGCATGGTCTGGAATGCCTCGCGCGTGTTCCACGGCCGCAAGCTGCTCTGGCCCGGCCTCGTGCTGGGCCCGCTGGTCTGGATCGCCACCATGACGACGCTGGCGCCGCGTGACGCTTCGATCCGGCTCAGCATGGGCGCGGCGATCGTTGCGATCTACGCGGCGTTGACGGCTTCCGAATTGTGGAGCGAGCGCCGCCGTGAAATGCAGCGGCGCTGGCCGACGATCACAATTCCGGTGCTGCACGGCTTCGTGCTGATCCTGCCGATCCTGCTTGGCGCCTATCTGCGCCCGTATGACGCGAATTTCTCCAACAGCATCTGGGTGACGGTCTTCTCGGTCGAACTCGTGCTGTACGCGATCGGCACCGTGTTTGTGATTTTCATGCTGGTGTCGGACCGCACCGTGGCCGCGCACAAGAGTGCGGCATCGACGGATCCCCTGACCGGCCTGTTCAACCGCCGCGGTTTTGCCGAGGCGTGCGCGCGCGTGATCGAGCGCGAGGCCAAGGCGGGGCGGCCGGTAACGGTCATGATTTTCGACATCGATCATTTCAAGTCGATCAACGACCGCTTCGGCCATCCGGCCGGCGATGAGATCCTCAAGCTGTTTGCCGTCGTGGTGAGCAGCAATCTGCGCCTCAGCGACCTGTCGGGACGGATCGGCGGCGAGGAGTTTGCCGCGCTGCTACCCTGTTCGCTGGAGGAGGGCGTGCTCGTCGCCGACAGGATGCGCCAGGTGTTCGAAGCCTCGAACATCGTGTGCGACGAGGGCCCGGTCGATACTACCGTCAGCATCGGCGTGGCGGGCGGACCGGCAGGCACCGAGCTCGAAGTGCTGCTGGCGGCGGCCGACACCGCGCTCTACCAGGCCAAGCGCAGCGGCCGTAACCGGGTCGAGGCGGCGGAAGAGCTGCCGCTGTCGCTGGAAAACTGGCGGCGCAAGAGCGCGGGCATTGCGGAATCCGTGCGGGCCAAGCCGGCGGCTGCGTAGCGCGAAGCCGATCGCACCCGTGCAAGAAGCGGAAGTAACCTCCCGTTTACCATTCGGTCCATATCATTCCGCCCATGGACTCATACCGTCAACGAAACCCGCAGGCTGCACTGATGGCTCTTGAAGCTGCGGCGGCCTCGGCGCGCGGCGGCTTTGCCTGCATGTTCTCCTCATCGGACGAGTATGAAACTGCGCTGATCATGGAGCGGCGTGCGCAGGGACTTTACGGCCGGCCCAAGCACCATTGGCCCGCGGTGATGTTCCTGGGCTGCTCGCTCGTGGTTGTCGGTACCGTGCTGCTGTTCAGCTAGACAAGCGTCAGAGCGGAATTGCAGGGGCGCCGGCAGGCGCCTTTTTCTTTTCGTCGGGCCGCGCTAGAGACGAAGCCTCCGCGTTGAGGAAAGGCTCCCATGATCACCGAAATTGCACAGATCGACGTCAAGCCCGGCACCGAGAAGGATTTTGAGGCCGCGGTCGCCAAGGCCAGGGCCGCGTTCGGCCGCTCCAAAGGCTTTCACGGTTTTGAGCTGCACCGCTCGATCGAAAAGCCGCAGCGCTACCGCCTGATGGTGAAGTGGGAGACGCTGGAGAACCACACCGTAGACTTCCGCGGCTCGGAGAATTTCGCGGAGTGGCGCGGGCTGGTTAGCCAGTATTTCGCTGCGCCGCCGGATGTCGAGCACACCAATACCGTAGTGACGAGCTGACTCTCCCCGCAAGCAGGGAGAAGTGAAGAGGCGGTCACGCCGTAACCGTCTCCGGCGGCGCCGGCTCGGTCTTGAAGTGATCGATCATCACCTTGGCGATCGCCATCAGCGGCAGCGCCAGCGCCAGCCCCCAGATGCCGAAGACGACACCGAGCAGGATCTGGAACGCAAACAGCGTGGCTGGCGGGATGTCGAGCGCCTGGCGCTGGATGATCGGCGTGAGCACGTAGCTTTCCAGCGCGT
Organism: Bradyrhizobium sp.; assembly: GCA_036406295.1. GTDB lineage: Bacteria > Pseudomonadota > Alphaproteobacteria > Rhizobiales > Xanthobacteraceae > Bradyrhizobium. The sequence continues at coordinate 20,551 of DASWVJ010000038.1, read as the reverse complement.
GCACGCCGAGGAACAGGATGAAGGCGCTGATGCCCGCGACCCAGCCCGTGGCGAGGCTCGCCAGCACCACGATCAAGCCGCCGAGGATCGCGCCGACGGTCGGGATGAAGGCGAGCAGGCCTGCCTGGATGCCCAGGATGAAGGAGCTGGGGATGCCGATGATGGCAAGGCCAATCCAGGTGACCAGAAATACCGCGGCCATGGTGATGATCTGCGCGATCAGCCAGCGCTCCAGCGTATAGCCGATGCGGTCGATGATGATGGTGGCGCGGGCGCGATATTTTGCGGGCGCCATGAACAGGAGGCCGTCGCGGTAGATGCCGGGCTGCACCGCAAAGGCCAGTCCCAGAAACAGCACGATGAAGAAGTTGCCGACCGCGCTGACGGTGCCGAGCAGCACCTTGAAGGTCTGGCCGAGGATCGCGCCGCCGCTGGAGGCGATCGCGCTGGCGCTGGGCAGGTTGTGCGGCGTCGGGGTCGCCGGCGCCGATGTCTCCGAGCCGGACGGCGCTGCGGTGAAGGAGTTGATGTCGAAGAAGCTGGTATCGACGCCGTGACTCTCCAGGAACGTCTTCGCGTTCACGAGCTGCGATTTGATGGTGTTGCTCAGGATGGTCGCCTGCTGCGCGATCGTGGTGCCGCCGAGGAAGACGACGCCCGACAACATCGCTGTCAGCGTAAGGCAGACGATGGCAAGCCGCACCGCCTGCGGCAGTGGCACCACGCGGCCGAGCAGGCCGGTCATGGCGTTCAGTGCCACGCCGAGCAGCATGCCGGCAAAGATCAGGAACAGCGTCGCGGCGAAATGCCAGGCGAAGATCAACAGCGCGATGAACAGGGCGATGCCGATGCCCCCGACCGCGATCGACCACGCCAGGTCGCTGCGGGCCTGAAGACGCTCCTCGGTCGAAACTGGCATGACGATTCCTTCCTGCTGCCGCCTGGGGCGGGACACTCATTCGACAAAACACGGTCGGGATCAAGCCGCTGCCGCGCGCCGGTTTGACGCTGGCGGCGCGCTTGTGCCAAGCGAAGCGGGAAAGCCGATTGGCGGACAAGGACGGGCGGAATGTACTTCAAATGGTTCGGGCCGCTGGCGTTGCTTGCGGTGCTCCTCGTCGGGGACCAGATCAGGATCAACCGGCCCGGTCACAAATACCGCATGACGGTCGAGGTCGAGACGCCGGCGGGCGTCAAATCGGCCGCGGGAATCATCGCGGTCACGCCCTATCGCGGCTACAATCCCGGCGGCCATACGCGCGCCTCGGGCGAGGCGGTGTTGGTCGATCTCGGCGGCGGCAAGAATCTCGTTGCGCTGCTCGCCCATCCCGACAAGGCGCTCGATCTCGACGGGATCAACTATGTCGCGCTACGCGCCTATCCGGCCGTCACGGGCAAGCGCGTGAACTTCAACGATATGAGCAGGCAGACCGGTGTCGTCCCGGTCAGGGGTGAGCTGATCCCGGTGCTGCTGACGTTTGCCGATCCTGCCAATCCCGCCAGTGCAAGGGTAGTCCCGCCCGACGATGCTGAGGCCGTGCTGGGCAAGGGCTTTCGCCTGCGCGGTATCACGGCGGAGGTGGTGCCGAACGGCTTCTGGCCGGTCGATTTTGGCGGTGGGCTCGGCGAGCCCGTCACGCGCGGCATCGAGGGCAAGCTGCCATGGCTCAATGGGACGGGCGCATCGGCTGCTGCCGAAACGGCCCTGAAGGCTGCCGGGCTTTCGGGTGTCGAGAGCATCGATGCCATGGCGGCGTTTACCCGCAAATGACCAAGCCTAGGCCGGATTTATTGCAGGGGTATGGCGCGCCGGGAGCAGGGGAACAGATATTGATCTGCCGCGGGGCGGAAGGCATGATCGTGCCCGGAATCGTGGCCCAATGAGAAAAGAATTCTTGCGCGAGACGCTCTAACTATGAGACGGCCCGTCGTCGGCATTATCGGTAACTCACATCGCATCGAAAATCGGTTTGCGGTTCAGGCGGTCGGCGAGCGCAACATGCGCGCGGTCGCGGAAGTGTCGGGAGCGATCCCGCTGATGTTTCCCGCCATTCCTGAAATCATCGATGTCGGCGCCTTGCTCGAGGTCGTCGACGGCATCGTGCTGACCGGCGCGCGCGCCAATGTCCATCCCATGCGTTTCAACGTCGACCCCTGCGCGAAGCACGAGCCCTACGACATCCACCGCGACGACGTGGCGCTCGAAGTGGCGAAAGCCTGCGTTGCCCGCGGCGTGCCGCTGTTCGGCATCTGCCGCGGCTTGCAGGAGATGAACGTCGCCTTCGGCGGCTCGCTGCATCCGGAGATCCGCGAGTTGCCGGGCCGCATCAACCACCGCATGCCGCGGCTGGAGAACGGCGATATCCATCCCGACCCCACCGTGATCTTCGCCGATCGCCACGAAGTCCGCCTGACGCCGGGCGGCGCGTTTGCGAAGCTCTTGGGCTGCGAGACCATCCGCGTGAATTCGCTGCACGGCCAGGGCATCCTTGAGCCTGGCGGGCGCGTCGTGATCGAGGGCATCGCCGAGGACGGCACCATCGAGGCGATCCGCATTGCGGATGCCGCGGGCTTTGCGCTCGGGGTGCAATGGCACGCCGAATACGACCCGCAGAAGAACCCGATCAACCGCGCGCTGTTCGAGGCGTTCGGCCAGGCGCTGGTCGAACACCGGCGGGCGGGCTAGAGGACGCCCGCAAATTCAGGCTGCGAGATTTCGTGGGCGCAACCCGCTGGTTGGTTGCGTGGCCACTTTCTCGCCTTGATTCCGGGGACGGGCCGTAATCTTGCGGGGTCGAAAACTGACGGCCGATCGGCTGAAATCCATCAATAGCTACCTGACAGCACCGCCCCTCCACTGCCGCAGGAGCGCTTGGGATCATGACACTGTGGAGCCGCCTGGCGCTCGCGATGGCGTTGCTCGTTGTAGCGACGGTGGCCGCCGTCGGCCTGCTTGCGAGCTACTTGGGCGGAATTGCAATCAAGGCTCTGCTGGCCGCCGGCGGCGTCGGCATATTGCTTGCACTGCTTCTTGCGCGATGGATTGAACGGTCGATGGCGCGCCGCCTCGCCGCGGACGCGGCGAGTCAGGAAAAGGCGCACCGGGCGTTGTTGGAGAGCGAGCAAAATGCGCAGGCCATCATCAGGACCGCGCTCGACGCTTTCTTCCAAACCGACCTCGACGGCATCATTCTCGAGTGGGGGCTGCAGGCCGAGGCCTTGACCGGCTGGACGCGGACGGAGGCGATTGGCGCCAATGTGGTGGAACTGCTGGTGCCGGAGCGGCTTCGTGATGCGCACCGGCAGCGGCGAAAGAAAATGCTGAGCGAAGAACTCGGCGCTCGGGCCGGCACCCGGTTCGAGGCGAGCGTAATGCACAGGGACGGCCGCGAATTCCCGGTCGAAGTTTCGGCCAGCGCGCTTCGCCGCGGCGACAGCTACGTCCTCAACAACTTCATGAGGGACATCGGCCGGAAGCGCCTCGCCGAGGAGCAGCTGATCCAGGCGCAGAAGGTGGAAGCGGTCGGCCAGCTCACCGGCGGCATCGCGCACGAGTTCAACAACATGCTCACGGTGATCACGGGGACGGTCGACATCCTCGCGGATGGCGTCAAGGACAAACCCGATCTTGCGGCCATCGCCAGGATGATCGGCGAGGCGGCCGACCGCGGTGCGCGACTGACGTCAAGTCTGCTGGCGTTTGCCAGGAAGCAGCCGCTGCAGCCCGCGCAGATCGACGTCAACGGTCTCATCGAAGAAGTGGTGCAGCTGCTGTCACTGACTTTCGGCAACCAAATCGTCATCGTGACGAAGCTTGAGGGCGATGCGTGGCCGGCCCTGGTCGATCGGGCGCAATTGAGCTCGGCGCTGGTCGATATCGCCATCAATGCGCGCGATGCGATGGAAGGCAGCGGCACGCTGACGCTCGCGACGAGCAATGTTGTATTCGGCGTTCGTGAGGCAATCGCCATCGGCGTTGAGGGCGCGGGCGACTATGTCGTCATCGAGGTCAGCGATACCGGGCCGGGCATCCCCCCGGCCATCCGCGACAGGATTTTCGATCCGTTTTTCTCGACCAAGGAAGTGGGGAAGGGCACCGGGCTGGGCTTGAGCATGGTGTTCGGCTTCGTCAAGCAGTCCGGCGGCAGCATCGAAGTGTGCGGAGAGGAAGGCCGCGGTGCGACGTTCCGGATCTACCTGCCGAAGGCCGACGCGCGTGCACTTCCTTCTGCTGACGACGACGAACGGCCGGCGGTCGGCGGGCACGAAACCATCCTCTGTGTCGAGGACGACCGAGAGGTCAGGCAGTTCGTGACCACCCAGCTGGAAAGCCTTGGCTACAAGGCGATCATCGCGGCCGACGCGGCGGAGGCCCTTGCCATCGCGGGCCGCGGCACGCCGTTCGACCTGCTCTTCACCGACATCGTGATGTCCGGAAGCATGAACGGCCGGCAGCTGGCCGAACGGATGATGACGGAGCGGCCGTCGCTGCGGGTTCTCTTCACGTCGGGTTATGCCTACGGCGCGCTTCATGCGCAGGGCCGGGCGGGGCAGGGCATCCCGATGCTGACAAAGCCCTACCGCAGGTCCGAGCTGGCGCGCATGCTGCGCCGCTGCCTCGATCCGGCCGTTGATCCGGCAGGCGATCCGATCCCGCTGCCATATTCCGTCCAGCCCGAGCTTGACCGCTTCCTGCGCAGGAATTCGCAATAGCCTGCCGCCTCTCGCCGCAGGGCGGTTTTCCGCTATAGTTCCTGCGTGAGACGAGGAGGCGGCGATGCGGTTCCGGCAATGGTCGAGGCGCGAGCTTCTGAAAGTGTCCGCTGCATCGGCGGCAGGTGTGCTGTTCGCTGAACCGTTGCGGGCAGCGCCGCCGCCATCGGCGAGCGTGACGCCGGCCTTGATCGAGGCGGCGCGGAAGGAAGGCAAGGTCTCCTTCTACAGCGCACTGGAGCTGAACGTTGCGGAGCGCGTGGCGCGGACGTTTGAGGCGAAGTACCCCGGCATAATGGTGCGCGTGGAGCGATCCGGGGCGGAGCGGATCTTTCAGCGCATTGCACAGGAGCAGGGCAGCGGCATCAAGGCGGTGGACGTCGCCAACTCCACCGATGTGGCGCACTATCTCGACTGGAAGAAGAACGACTGGCTGCAGCCGTACCTGCCGGAGGAAGTCGCAAAACATTTTCCGGCCGACCAGATTGATCCCGACAGCACTTACGCTACCGTGTGCGCCTGGCTGGAAGCCATCGGCTACAACACCGATCTGGTCAAGCGCGGGGACGCGCCGAAGGGCTATGCCGACCTGCTCGATCCCAAATGGCGCGGCAAGATCGTCAAGGCGCATCCCGGCTACAGCGGTGCGATCCTGACCACCACCTACATCCTGTCGCGCGACCTCGGCTGGGGCTTTTTCGAAAAGCTCGCGCAGCAGAAGGTGATGCAGGTGCAGTCGGCAGCCGATCCGCCGAAAAAGGTCCTGCTCGGCGAGCGAGCGGTGATGGCCGACGGCAACGACTACAATCTGGTGCTGCTCAAGGACCAGGGCAAGCCGGTGGAGGTGGTGTACCCGAGCGAAGGCTCGCCCCTGATCATCGTCTGCTCCGGCATCTTCCGCGGCGCGCCCAATCCAAACGCAGCAAAGCTGTTCCAGAGCTTCTTCTTCAGCGCCGAGACCCAGCAGATGCTGGTCGACGCCTACGCCCATCGCTCCTTCCACGCCCAGGTGAAGGAGAAGGGTGGGCACGTGCCGCTCTCGGAACTAAAGCTCCTGAAATCCGATCCGGCTGCGGTGCAGGAGCAGAGCGAGGCCATCAAGGCGCGCTACACGAAGCTGTTCGGCGTTTGAGCGCTTCGCGCAACTCGCGCAAAAACAAAAGGCGCCCCGTGGGGCGCCTTTCGCTTGTGCCGTGATCGCTGAGATCACTGCGAGTAGTACATGTCGAATTCGACCGGGTGCGGGGTCATCTCGAAGCGCTCGACTTCGGTCATCTTCAGCTCGATATAGCTGTCGATGAAGTCGTCGTCGAACACGCCGCCGTTCTTGAGGAACGCGCGGTCCTTGTCGAGGCATTCCAATGCCTCGCGGAGCGAACCGCAGACGGTCGGGATCTGCTTCAGCTCCTCCTTCGGCAGGTCATAGAGATCCTTGTCCATCGCCGGACCCGGATCGATCTTGTTCTTGATGCCGTCGAGGCCCGCCATCAGCATCGCGGCGAAGCCGAGATACGGATTGGCCATCGGGTCGGGGAAGCGAACCTCGACGCGCTTGGCCTTCGGGTTGGAAGTGTAGGGAATGCGGCAGGAGGCTGAGCGGTTGCGCGCGGAATAGGCGAGCAGCACGGGCGCCTCATAGCCGGGGACAAGGCGCTTGTAGGAGTTGGTCGAGGGGTTGGTGAAGGCATTGATCGCCTTGGCGTGCTTGATGATGCCGCCGATGTAATGCAGGCAGATCTCCGACAGGTCGGCATACTTGTTGCCCGCGAAAGTCGGCTTGCCGTCCTTCCAGATCGACTGGTGGACGTGCATGCCCGAGCCGTTGTCGCCGTAGACCGGCTTCGGCATGAAGGTGGCGGTCTTGCCGTAGATGTGGGCGACCTGGTGGATGCAGTACTTGTAGATCTGCATCTGGTCAGCCATCAGCGTCAGGGTATCGAACTTCATGCCGAGCTCGTGCTGGGCCGAAGCGACTTCATGGTGATGCTTCTCGACCTTGACGCCCATCTTGGCCATGGCCCCGAGCATTTCCGAGCGCATGTCCTGCACAGAGTCCTGCGGAGGCACCGGGAAGTAGCCGCCCTTGATGCGGATGCGGTGGCCGAGATTGCCGCCTTCATACTCGGTATCCGAGTTGGTCGGCAGCTCCGAGGAGTCGAGCTTGAAGCCGGTGTTGTAGGGCGTTGCCGAGAAACGCACGTCGTCAAACACGAAGAACTCGGCTTCGGGGCCGACGAACACGGTGTCGCCGACACCCATCGACTTCACCATCGCCTCCGCCTTCTTGGCCATGCCGCGCGGATCGCGGTTGTAGGGCTCGCCGGTGGTCGGCTCCAGCACGTCGCAGATGATGACCATGGTGGTCTCGGCGAAGAACGGATCGATCGTTGCGGTGACGGGGTCCGGCATCAGGCACATGTCGGATTCGTTGATCGCCTTCCAGCCGGCAATCGAGGAGCCGTCGAACATCTGGCCTTCGGCGAAGGTGTCCTCTTCGATCATGGAAACGTCGAAGGTCACGTGCTGCCATTTGCCGCGCGGATCGGTGAAGCGTAGATCGACGTATTTGACGTCGTTGTCCTTGATCGCTTTCAGGACGTCTTTGGCGGTCTTCATGAATTCCCCTTATGTCTTGCGGGTAGGTTGTCTGGAGTGAACGGCGGATAAGTCGCAAACGAAACCAGGCTGCCAAAGCAGCCCGTTCTTGTTGTTTTTCCCGGCGAAATTGCGGATAGCATCGGGCTCAGATAGCGTCCAGCCCGGACTCGCCGGTCCGGATGCGGATCGCTTCCTCGATGTTGGACACGAAGATCTTGCCGTCGCCGATGCGGCCCGTTTGGGCAGCGCGGCGGATGGCGTCGATGGCCTTCTCCACCAGATCGTCGCCGGTCACGATCTCGATTTTGACCTTGGGCAGGAAGTCGACGATGTATTCCGCGCCCCGATACAGCTCCGCGTGGCCCTTCTGTCGTCCAAAGCCCTTGGCTTCGGTGACCGTGATGCCCTGTAGTCCGACTTCCTGAAGCGCCTCCTTCACCTCGTCGAGTTTGAACGGCTTGATGATGGCCTCGATCTTCTTCACTGACTTTGTCTCCCGGCGTCTACTAGAATTCCAAAACTGCTGCGCGTTCTCTATGATCGTGCCGACGCGTGGCTCGTTCGATGCTGCTATCCGGCGAACTGCCGGAAAATACTCGCGATTACCCACCATCCTCCGCCGGCTTCCTCGAAAGCAGGGTCTATGCCAAGTTGTTAACTGGCCTGATTTCGGAATGTTATCAGACTTTTAAGGTGCAGCCGGGTGGAGTCCGGGGCAATGTGCCCATGATACGTCAGCCTACAAAATAGGCAAACAGATCAATTCGTGTGCAGACTTTGGCCCATTTTGCGTTCAAGCCGGGAATGGATGTGCCTCAGTAAAAGGCGTTTGGATCAGGATTTGGCATGGAAGTTCTCACCACATCCGAAATGGAACGCGCCGATCATCTGACGATCGCTGCGGGCAGGCCCGGCTTCGCGCTGATGCTGAGCGCGGGCCAGGCTGTGGCGGAAGCGGCGATGGATCTTGCCGAAGAAGGTCCGATCGTCGTGGTTGCAGGCAGCGGCAACAATGGCGGTGACGGCTTTGTCGCGGCGGCCGAGCTCGCCGCACGCGGCCGCGAGGTTTCGGTGGTGCTGCTTTGCGAGCGCGACAGCCTGCACGGCGATGCGGCCTCGGCTGCGCGGGGCTGGAAATATCCGGTGCTGCCATTCAACCCGCAGGCCCTTGGCAAGCCCGCGCTGATCATCGACGCGCTGTTTGGTGCGGGGCTTAACCGTCCGGTGAAGGGCGAACCGCAAGAGATGATCGAGGCGATCAACGCCAATGGTGCGCCGGTGCTGGCGGTCGATCTGCCGAGCGGCGTCAACGGCACGACGGGGTTCGTGATGGGGGCGGCGGTGCGCGCCACCGAGACCGTGACCTTCTTCCGCCGCAAGCCGGCGCATCTGCTTCTGCCCGGCCGCATGCATTGCGGCCGCGTTCACCTCGCCGACATCGGCATTTCGAGAAGCGTGCTTGGCGAGATCAAGCCGCAGACGTTCGAGAATGTCCCCGACACCTGGCAGGCATCGTTTCCGGTGCCGCGCATGGACGGCCACAAATATGCCCGCGGGCATGCCGTGGTCGTGTCGGGCGAGATGGCATCCACCGGCGCTGCACGTCTGGCGGCGCGCGGCGCGCTGCGTGCCGGGGCGGGCCTCGTGACAGTCGCTTCGCCGCGCGAGGCGCTCGCCACAAATGCGGCGGCGCTGACGGCAGTGATGGTGCGCGCGGTGGATACGCCGATCGAATTCGGCGAGCTCATCGGCGACCGCCGCTTCAACGCCTGTGTCATCGGCCCAGGTGCCGGGATCGGCGACCGCACCCGTGACTTCGTGCACACCGCGCTGTCGGCGCAAAAGCACCTCGTGCTGGATGCGGACGCGCTGACGAGCTTTGCGGAGGCGCCAGACCGATTGTTCGAGTCGATCGGGGCGTCAGAATATCCGCAGGTCGTGCTGACCCCGCATGAGGGCGAGTTTCCACGCCTGTTCAGCGACATGAGCAACAAGAACCCCGGCCGCTCCAAGCTGGAGCGCGTGCGCGATGCCGCGCAGCGTTCCGGAGCAGTGGTGCTGCTCAAGGGCCCCGATACGGTGGTGGCCGCACCCGACGGCCGCGCGACGATCGCTTCCAACGCGCCGCCGTGGCTCGCCACCGCTGGCGCCGGCGACGTGCTCTCCGGCATCGTTGCGGCGATGCTGGCGCAGGGCGTGCCGGCTTTCGAGGCCGCCAGCATCGGCGTGTGGATGCATGGCGAAGGCGCGCGCGAAGCCGGGCCTGGCCTGATAGCGGAAGATTTGCCGGAGGTGATGCCGGCGGTGTTCCGCCGGCTCTATGACGAGTTCGGCATCGGGTATTAGACGAGATATTTCTTCACCGCCGCCTCGTCCCACTCGAGGCCGAGACCAGGTCCGCGCGCGGTGAGCGTGCCGTCGACGATCTCCGCCGGCTTTGCGAGGATTGCACCGGCAAAGTCCAGAAACTCCAGCCAGTGTGCGGTCGGCGTCACCGCCAGCACATGCGCGCTCGCCTCGGCAAACAGATGGCTCGATTGCGGGATCGAGGCGGCTTCCGCTTGTCCTGCAATGCGCATCCAGCCGGTGATGCCGCCGCACTTCATCAGGTCGGGCATGATGAAGTCGGAAGCTCCGGCGGCGATGGCTTCGGCGAAACCTCGCGGAAACCACCAGTTCTCGCCGGCCTGGATTGGCGTCGGCGAGGTTGCGCGCACCTTGGCGTGCCCCAGCAGATTCTCCTGCGGCACCGGTTCCTCGATCCACTGCAGATCGTACGGCGCGAGCCGCTCGATGCGGCGCGTCGCCTCGGCCGGATCGAGCGACTGGTTGAAGTCGATCATCAGCGCGATGTCGGGGCCGAGCAGGCTGCGCACGCCGCTGACCATGCGCTCGTCATTCCCGGCGTCGCCGTCGCCACCCTTGATCTTGATGCCGACAAAACCCTGGTCGAGGGAGCGGCGCAAATCCTTCTCGTCCTTGACGGGATCGACGACGCCATAGCTGTCATAGGCCCTGATCGGCTTCGGCGCACCGCCCAGCAGTTCGGCCACCGGCTTGTTGGCGCATTGGCCGAGCGCATCCCAATACGCCATGTCGAGGCCCGAGACGGCCATGCCGACCAGGCCCTGCCAGCCAAGCAGGCGGAATTTCGCGTCCATTGCCGCCATCAGATCGAATGGCACGATGGGCTGGCCGACCAGCTCGTGGCCGATCCCTTCGATCAGCTGCACCAGCGGCTTCAGCGTGAGATTGGCGTAAGCGAAGATGTAGGCGCGGCCGGTGATGCCCTGATCGGTCTCGACATCGATCAGCACCAGCGGGCCCGACGTGAACACGCCGAATGCATTCTTCAAGGGACGCTTGAGCGGCACCACGACAGCTCTTGCCTTCACGCCGCGGATCGCAGGAGTTGATTTGCTCATGCGTCTGTCTCCCTATTCGACCGCATACCATCGCACGAAGCGCGGCGCGGCCCAATCGGTCGCGACGGATTCGATCAGCCAGTGCCCGGCATGTTCGGCCGCAAAGGCGATGCGCTGAGTCTGGCCGGGCTCGATCGCCAGCGTGTCGAGCCAGAACGGCTTCCAACCGTCGTCAAGGCGGTCGAGCAGGCGGAAATGGTGGCCATGCAGACGAAAGACGGTCGCGACCTCGGCACGGTTGGTCAGTGCCAGCACGACAATGCGCCCGGCCTTGGCGCGAAAGGCCGGCCGTGGCGAGGCGGCAAGGCTTGCGATCACGGTCCACTCAGGCCCGTTCAACGCGAGATCGGCGCGCAGCGCATTCTTGAGATCAAGCCGCGCCGGCAGCCCGTTGGACGGCAATGGCGCAGGAGGCGGCAGTGGCGCCGCACGCGCGGGCGGGTCGCGCGACACGATGACAAAACCGATGGTCCGGGCCTGCCTGCCTTCGTGCAGGAGGATCTTGAGGTTCGAGCCCGGCGGCGCCGTCACGTCGACAAAAGCGTCGACCCGGCTGCCCGGCGCAAGCACCAGCGCGCCGTTGCGGGCGAGGAATGGCTCGGCCGGCTGGCTGTCGATCGCCATGACAGTGACGTCGACGGACTCCAGTTTCAGCGCGATGACAGTGCGTCGGCTGCCATTGATGAAGCGGAGTCTCAAGCGTTCATTGGATCGGGCTGAGACGTCCAGTGAGGGTTTCCCATTAAGTGTGTAGGAAACCGTCGTTTCGCTTGCGTCCGTGCCGGGCACGGCCGCGGTCCCGTCTGCCCGCAAGCGCCATTCCTCGACCAAAAGCACCTCGTCGCGATCAACGCTGACGGGCTCGCTTTCGGCGACCACCACGGGCTGGCCCCGGGCGGGCAGCGCGTTCTGGTTGGCGAATACGCTCATGTCGCACAGGAAGGTCCCGGCATGGCGCAATGGAATTCTGACGGTTTCCCAGCCTGCGGCTGCCAGCAGCCTGCGGCCCGTGAGGAGCTCAATGGCCGGAACGCCGTCGATCCCACGCCAATCGAGGCCCACAGGGACCGTCAGTTCGTTGGCGAATTCGACCTGCAGGTTTTCGCCGCGGCGGAAGCGCAGCTCCGGAGCCGCGAGCATCCAGACCGGAGTTTCCGGGCCTCCGGAACGGAGGCTGAGGACACCTCGGCGAGCCTGGATGGCGAGCGGCGGGCGCTCCTGCGCGCCGCTGCCGCCGGGTAGCAGCAGGCCGAGCGAGGCTGACGCAATCCCCGCCATCAGTTCGCGCCGGTTCACCTGCAAAAACTGGCTTGCCATGAGGCCGATCCGGACCATTTTTAAGGTGGAATGTCTAGTTGCGGCGGTTTGGCCCAATGCGGCCAAGTCGGGCCATTTTTTTGCTGCGAATGGGCGGCCTCATGTTATAAGCCGCCGCCCGCGGGCATCGCGGCCGGACCAATGATGCACTTCACGCGGGCGTGGCGGAACTGGTAGACGCGCTGGATTTAGGTTCCAGTGACGAAAGTTGTGGGGGTTCGAGTCCCTCCGCCCGCACCAAGCGCTTGCAGGCGTTTGCCCGACGAATTTCGAACCTTTTCCCGAATGGGATTTTGGTTCGCCAAACCACTGGCGCGAGGCCAACCGGCCGGGCGCCGAACATTTTGACAATCTCCGGCCCGATGAGGGCCGGACGAACGCGGAAGAAGACGACGCCATGCAGGTCACCGAAACCCTTTCCGAGGGATTGAAGCACGAATTCAAGGTCAGCGTTCCCGCGACCGATCTCGACGCCAAGGCGGATGCGCGCCTGGTCGATCTCAAGGACAAGGTCCGCCTCAACGGCTTCCGTCCCGGCAAGGTGCCGGTGGCGCATCTGAAGAAGCTTTACGGCCGCTCGGTGATGGCCGAGACCATCGACGATACCATCCGCGACACCAACACCAAGATCTTCACCGAGCGCGGCTTCCGCCTGGCGTCCGAGCCCAAGGTGACGATGCCGACCGAGCAGAAGGACGTCGAAGAGCTTCTCTCCGGCAAGACCGATCTCACCTACACCGTGGCGATCGAAGTGGTGCCGCCGATCACGCTTGCCGACTTCAAGAGCTTCAACGTCGAGAAGCCGGTGGTCGAGGTTAGCGAGGCTGACGTCGATGAGTCGATCAAGCGCATCGCCGACCAGAGCCGTCCCTATTCGGCGAAGGCCGAGGGCGCCAAGGCCGAGCAGGGCGACCGCGTCACCATCAATTTCAAGGGCACCATCAATGGCGAGGCCTTCGACGGCGGCACCGGCGAAGGCATTCAGGTCGTGATCGGCGCAGGACAGTTCATCCCGGGCTTCGAGGAGCAGCTGACCGGCATCGGTGCGGGCGAGACCCGCACGCTGAAGGTCTCCTTCCCCAAGAACTATGCGAGCGAAAAGCTCGCCGGCCAGCCGGCCGAGTTCGAGACGACGGCGACCGCGATCGAGGTGCCGGGCGAGACCGTGATCGACGACGAATTCGCCAAGGGGCTGGGCCTGGAATCGCTCGACAAGCTGAAGGAGGCCGCACGCGAGCGGCTGAAGGCGGAGTTCGCCGGCGCAACCCGCCAGCGCGTCAAGCGCGCGCTGCTCGATCGCCTCGACGAGAGCCACAGGTTCGAGGCACCGTCGTCGCTGGTCGAAGAAGAGTTCAAGCTGATGTGGAACTCGATCAAGGCCGAGATGGAATCGAGCGGCAAGACCTTTGCCGACGAGAACACGACCGAAGAGGCGGCCAAGGAAGAGTACCAGAAGATCGCCGACCGCCGCGTCCGTCTCGGGCTCGTGCTCTCGGAGATCGGCGAGAAAAACAAGATCACCGTCTCCGACGACGAGGTCAGCCGCGCCGTGATCGAGCGCGCGCGCTCGATGCCCGGCCGCGAGAAGGAAGTCTGGGACTATTACCGCAACAATGCCAATGCGCTCGCCCAGCTTCGTGCACCGATCTATGAGGACAAGGTGGTCGACTTCCTGCTCGAGCTCGCCAACGTGACCGAGAAGAAGGTCAGCCGCGAGGAACTCTTCAAGGAAGAGGAAGACGAGAAAACCGCCGCCTGATCGCGGCCGTTTCCGTTAAGGATGAACGGCGAAACCGGCCTCGCGGCGGCATCCGTCGCTAGGCCGGCAGTTCCGAATCGGCTTGAACTAGCGTGCGTAGCGGGCTGATGACCCGGCCTTGCCGGTCGGGAATTTGACCCATATCTGTGCGAACAGTCCTTCCTGCATCACAAGGTGACCCATGCGCGATCCCGTTGAAACCTACATGAACCTCGTGCCGATGGTCGTCGAGCAGACCAATCGCGGTGAACGCGCCTACGACATTTTCTCGCGCCTGTTGAAGGAGCGCATCATCTTCGTGACCGGTCCGGTCGAGGACGGCATGTCGACGCTGATCGTCGCGCAATTGCTGTTCCTCGAGGCCGAGAACCCGAAGAAGGAAATCTCGATGTACATCAACTCGCCGGGCGGCGTGGTGACGTCGGGCCTTGCGATCTACGACACCATGCAGTTCATCCGTCCGCCGGTATCGACGCTGTGCACGGGGCAGGCGGCCTCGATGGGCTCGCTCCTGCTCGCCGCCGGCGAAAAGGACATGCGCTTCACGCTGCCGAACTCGCGGATCATGGTGCACCAGCCCTCGGGCGGCTTCCAGGGCCAGGCCACCGACATCATGCTGCACGCGCAGGAGATCCTGAATCTCAAGAAGCGCCTCAACGAAATCTACGTGAAGCACACCGGCCAGACCTATAAGGCCATCGAGGATGCGCTGGAGCGCGACAAGTTCCTCACCGCCGACGACGCGAAGGCCTTCGGCCTCGTCGACAAGGTGATCGACAAGCGCCCGGACGATCCGGCAGCGGTAAAGGCTGCGTGAGACGACTCGTGGTTTGCGGGCGACGACGTCTTGCGTGAGACGCGTGGTGGCGATTGCATTGTGATGTGAGATGTATCCGGCGCGGTGCTTGACCGCGCCGGATTGTTTTGTCCTCGATCCTGATATTGAAGTGCGCGATTTTTATCGCCGGGGCTTTTGCGTCAGGCGGAAAACCCGGCGCAGCGGCCTACCGCGCCGCACGCATGCTGGGCAGCATGTCGGGGAAGATACCATGCGCAGACGGGCGCGCCGCATCCAGGATCTGATGCAAACCGTTGGTCCGCTTGCTGGCGTCGTCGCAACTGCGGCGGGATCGGTTTATACCGGCCTGAAGGGCATGTTTGGTCCCTGAAACGGGCCGAAAGTTCCGGTTTCGGTCCCATTTTCGTGGTAAACGCGCAACGCTTCTCCGATTTCGACAAAACCGGTCCAAAACCGGGTGCAAATCACGGTATTGTCACGGTGTTCGGTCAGCGGCCGATTAGCGAATTCTTGATAGTCGGGTGTCAGCATGGTTGGCTGTGTCGGATCAGATATGATCAACGGGGAATTCGAATAAACCGTGATTCGCACGGATGTACCGCGTAAGGCCTTTTTTGGTACGAGAATTGCTCTATCTAAACCCAGGAGCCCGGCCTGTGCCGGAAAGGGCCGATCGAGCAAGTGCTCGAACGGCGGACGGAGACGAGAATGAGTAAGGTCGGCACGAGCGACTCGAAGAACACGTTGTACTGCTCGTTCTGCGGCAAGAGTCAGCATGAAGTCCGCAAACTGATCGCAGGCCCCACAGTCTTCATCTGCGATGAATGCGTCGAGCTGTGCATGGACATCATCCGCGAGGAGAACAAGTCCTCGCTGGTCAAATCGCGCGACGGAATTCCGACCCCGAAGGAAATCTGCAAGGTGCTGGACGATTACGTGATCGGCCAGAGCCATGCCAAGAAGGTGCTGTCGGTCGCCGTCCACAATCACTACAAGCGGCTCAACCACCAGACCAAGCACAACGACGTCGAACTGGCGAAGTCCAACATCCTGCTGATCGGTCCGACCGGCTCGGGCAAGACGCTGCTGGCGCAGACGCTGGCGCGCATCCTCGACGTGCCGTTCACGATGGCGGATGCGACGACGCTGACCGAAGCCGGCTACGTCGGCGAGGACGTCGAGAACATCATCCTCAAGCTCCTGCAGGCCGCCGACTACAATGTCGAGCGCGCGCAGCGCGGCATCGTCTATATCGACGAAATCGACAAGATTAGCCGCAAGTCCGACAACCCCTCGATCACCCGCGACGTGTCCGGAGAGGGCGTGCAGCAGGCGCTTCTGAAGATCATGGAAGGAACCGTGGCTTCGGTTCCGCCGCAGGGCGGCCGCAAGCATCCGCAGCAGGAATTTCTGCAGGTGGATACCACGAACATCCTGTTCATCTGCGGCGGCGCCTTCTCGGGGCTCGAGAAGATCATCTCCGCGCGCGGCCGTTCCACCTCGATCGGTTTCGCCGCTCAGGTGCTGGCGCCGGAAGACCGCCGCACCGGCGAGATCTTCCGCCATGTCGAGCCTGAGGATCTGCTGAAATACGGCCTGATCCCGGAATTCGTCGGCCGCCTGCCTGTCGTCGCGACGCTGGAAGACCTCGACGAGACCTCGTTGAAGAAGATCCTCACCGATCCCAAGAACGCGCTGGTGAAGCAGTACCAGCGGCTGTTCGAAATGGAGAACATCGACCTCACCTTCGCCGACGAGGCGCTTGGCGCGGTCGCCCGCAAGGCGATCGAGCGCAAGACCGGCGCGCGAGGCCTGCGCTCCATCCTGGAGAGCATCCTGCTCGAGACGATGTTCGACCTCCCGGGCCTGGAAGGCGTCGAGGAAGTCGTGATCTCGCGCGAAGTGGTCGAGGGAACCGCGCGTCCGCTCTACATCTATGCGGACCGTTCCGACCGCGCGGTGGAAAGCTCGGCGAGCGCCTGATCAGGCGCCGCAGGAGCTGCGGACTCCAGCCTCAAGAACCGGTGCTGCGGGGCTTCCCCGCAGGCGGTACCAGCGTACGCGTTGCTGCGCGTTTGGCCCAAATCGCAGCCTTTTTCAGTGACTTGACACCCCCATACCCGATAGCCACCTAATGCTATCGGTGGCGAAGCTCATAGCTTGAGATTCGTCATCAATGACGACCGGGACATGAGGTTCTCTAAGGGACGAAATGATCCGGAAATTCGGCACCTTGTGGCGGTTGCGCAAAGCGGACTGCGTGCAAGGGGGCACAACAAAAGGAACAGGCCATGACGACCTCCAAACCCCGGCCAACTATCGTCCACGGCGAAGAGCACGCCTATCCCGTGCTGCCGCTGCGTGACATCGTCGTTTTCCCGCACAACATCGTGCCGTTGTTTGTCGGCCGCGAGAAATCGATCCGCGCCCTCGAAGAGGTGATGAAGAACGACGCGCTGGTCATGCTCGCGACGCAGAAAAATGCGTCCGATGACGATCCGGCACCCGACGCGATTTACGAGACCGGAACGCTTGCCAGCGTGCTGCAGCTTCTGAAGCTTCCCGACGGCACCGTGAAGGTGCTGGTCGAAGGGCTCGCGCGCGCCCGCGTCCAGAAATACACGGACCGCCCCGAATATTACGAGGCGACCGCGGTCGCGCTCGCCGATACCGACGCCGACTCCGTCGAGGCGGAGGCGCTGGCGCGCTCGGTCGTGTCCGATTTCGAAAGCTACGTAAAGCTGAACAAGAAGATCTCCGCCGAAGTTGTCGGCGTGGTGCAGTCGATCACCGATTTCGGCAAGCTCGGCGACACCGTCGCCTCGCACCTTGCGGTGAAGATCGCCGACCGCCAGGGCATCCTGGAGACGCTGTCGGTCACCCAGCGCCTGGAGAAGGTGCTTGGGCTGATGGAGAGCGAGATCTCGGTGCTGCAGGTCGAGAAGCGCATCCGCTCGCGCGTCAAGCGCCAGATGGAGAAGACCCAGCGCGAGTACTATCTCAACGAGCAGATGAAGGCGATTCAGAAGGAACTCGGCGACGACGAGGGCCGGGACGAACTCGCCGATCTCGAAGAGAAGATCAGCAAGACCAAGCTGTCCAAGGAAGCGCGCGAGAAGGCGCAGCACGAGCTGAAGAAGCTGCGCCAGATGTCGCCGATGTCCGCGGAAGCGACCGTCGTGCGCAACTATCTCGACTGGCTGCTGTCGATCCCGTGGAACAAGAAGTCGAAGGTCAAGAAGGATCTCGAGGCCGCGCAAGCGGTGCTCGACAACGATCACTATGGCCTGGAGAAGGTCAAGGACCGCATCATCGAGTATCTCGCGGTGCAGTCGCGCGCCAACAAGCTGACCGGACCGATACTGTGCCTGGTCGGGCCTCCCGGCGTCGGCAAGACCTCGCTCGGCAAGTCGATCGCGAAAGCGACCGGGCGCGAATTCGTCCGCGTCTCGCTCGGCGGCGTGCGCGACGAGGCCGAGATCCGCGGTCACCGCCGCACCTATATCGGCTCGATGCCCGGCAAGATCATCCAGTCGATGCGCAAGGCCAAGACCTCGAACCCGCTGTTCCTGCTGGACGAGATCGACAAGATGGGCGCCGATTTCCGCGGCGATCCGTCCTCGGCGCTGCTTGAGGTCCTGGACCCCGAGCAGAACTCGACCTTCAACGACCACTATCTCGAGGTCGACTACGATCTGTCCAACGTGATGTTCATCACGACCGCGAATACGCTGAATATTCCGGGACCGCTGATGGACCGCATGGAGATCATCCGCATCGCCGGCTACACCGAGAACGAGAAGGTCGAGATCGCGCGCAAGCACCTGATCCCGAACTCCGTCTCCAAGCACGGTCTAGACTCCAAGGAGTTCTCGATCGACGACGACGCGTTGCTCTTGATGATCCGCCGCTACACCCGCGAAGCGGGCGTGCGCAACCTGGAGCGTGAGCTCTCCACACTCGCCCGCAAGGCGGTGAAGGAGCTGATGATGTCCAAGAAGAAGTCGGTGAAGGTGACCGAGAAGACTCTCGAAGAGTTCCTCGGCGTGCCGAAGTATCGCTACGGCGAGATCGAGAGCGACGATCAGGTCGGCATCGTCACGGGCCTGGCCTGGACCGATGTCGGCGGCGAGTTGCTGACGATCGAAGGCGTCATGATGCCCGGCAAGGGCAAGATGACCGTCACCGGCAACCTGCGCGACGTCATGAAGGAATCGATCTCGGCGGCGGCGTCCTACGTCCGCTCCCGCGCGATCACCTATGGCATCGAGCCGCCGCTGTTCGACCGGCGCGACATCCACGTGCACGTGCCGGAGGGCGCAACGCCGAAGGACGGCCCGTCCGCAGGTGTCGCTATGGCCACTGCGATCATCTCGGTCATGACCGGCATTCCGGTCCGCCATGATGTCGCGATGACCGGCGAGATCACGCTGCGCGGACGCGTGCTGCCGATCGGCGGCCTCAAGGAAAAGCTCCTGGCTGCCGCCCGCGGCGGCATCAAGACGGTGCTGATCCCCGAGGACAATGCCAAGGATCTCACGGAGATTTCCGATGCGATCAAGGGCGGCCTGGAGATCATCCCGGTCTCGCGCCTCGACGAGGTGGTCGCCAAGGCACTGGTCCGCGTGCCCGCGCCGATCGTCTGGGAAGAGGACAACGCCAAGGTGCCGGTCAACCCGGAGAGCGGCGATGAAGCTTCCGGCGGCCTGACCGCGCACTGAACCGGAAAGCGACGCAAATATGACGGAAACGGCGTCCCTCGGGGCGCCGTTTCTGCGTTGAATGTTCGGCAAGCTTGCGCATGCCAGCGCGGCAGCGCTAAACAGGAGGCGAGGGCGGCTAGCTCAGCTGGTTAGAGCATCTCGTTTACACCGAGAGGGTCTGCGGTTCGAATCCGTAGCCGCCCACCAATCTTTTCAATCACTTGCTGTAATCTTCGCAGGTCCCGGCGAGCCAACGCCCATGAAACGGGGCGCGGTGAGGCCCGCCGCTTCAAGCATCCTTCGGTGCGAAATGGTTTTCTCGGGGTCAACCTGTGGGAATCGGGAATAAGCTGACTTTAGCTAGCGGTCCCCTGCAGGGATTGCCACCATAGGAACGCGATTCGGGCTTTCCCGATTCGTAACCGGGGCAGCCAGGCCAGCCCTTCACGACGGCCCGGCTACACCGTTGGCGATCCCAGCCCTTGTCCGGGCTGCGGGACCGTGTTGCCTTGCGTACTGGGGAGGCATCGTGGCTGCGGTGTCTCCCCGATCTTTTAGCCCCCGCCGAATCTCTCGTTGGGACTAAACGTCCTGATCCTATTCACAGCCGGACGGCCTACAACCCCTCTTTTTCGTAAACGAGAAGCGACCCCTCTTTACATCGGGGAAAACCCTTACTGGACCTTGCCGGTCTTGCCGAGCCGTGGCGCTGCGGCGAATACCCTCTCAAAACCGCCCGGCATGTGGTGCTTGAAGGCCAGCGATCCAACCACGATAACGGGTGACCGCATGCTCCCGGCTTTGGAAATTCTGATCATCGATGGCCTAGGAATTCTGGCGCAATGATAGATGCGGAGTTCGATGCAGTTGCCAAGTCTGAAACAGAGGATGATCGGGACCGGGCGGGAAAGCCGGTGGTCGATCAAATATGTCGAGCCATTTTCGAGCCTTCTCGGAATCCTCGCCGTCCTGATACCGAATAGTCCGCCAGTTGAAGTTACCGGCATACAGGCGCAAGCAATGACACTTGGCGACGAACTCGTAAATGTCTTGGGTGATCAACTTGCCCTGGTCTTTTTTTCCGCGCCAGATGTTTGGCGGAACGAGACCAAAGCCGACGACACTAGCGAGTCCAACGGCCTTCCAGTGAACGATCTGGTTTCTCGTCTGGTCGAGTTGACGGATTAATTTCAAAAAACCGGGATTTTTACCGTCGCCGTGCCAAAAAAGATCGAAA
>DASWVJ010000037.1:0-7575 GCA_036406295.1 Bradyrhizobium sp. | reverse complement strand
AGGCCCAGCCCACGCCGGAATTGGTGCAGGTTGAGACCGTGCCGGTCTTGGTGTCGAGCCGCAGCACACCGCCATCGCCTGTGGGCGACAGCGCGTAACGGCCGTTCTCGGTATCGGGCCGGGATTGTGCGAGCGCGGCGCCGCTGACGACGAGGAACCCCGCAGCCGCGATCGAGGACCTCCAGGACAACGTCGCCATTCGCATGGGCTTGCTCCGTCTCAACGGGAAAGCGACCTAGACCTGTCAGCTATAGGCCTCGCCGCTGGACTTCAATGTATTCGCCGGCAATTCGATGCGATCTTGTCCCCAGAACAATGTGGCATGGCCGCAGCAATAATGCGCGATGTGACCGATCCCGGCGAGGAGCGCCGGGCGCTTCGACCCGGCGGATGCGAGCCCGGAAGACCGTGACGCGGAATGTGTCAAAGCGCCCTGGGCATGGCCGCCCGCGGCCCGTAACAAGCATGCCCGTTATGCCAGCTGCTGCAGTGCGGCGACTGCTCCACAGGCAGCGCAGCTCCGATCAAATAATGCCAGCAAAATCAATCTTGTAAACGGTTATTACGCAATCTTGACTTGCTAAGACGCGGTCAGTATGGTCCGCGCGGCTTTTAAGGGTGGCGGCGCAATTTCCATCAACCTCAGCATCGTTTAGGGTCAGGCCCGCATGGCCAAGGACACTGACGACAAGGCGAGTGGAGAACGAACGTCTTCCGATGAAGCCGCGCTTTCCGCAAGGCTCGGAAGTCTGAACCAGCGATTGTCCGAAATTCGCGACAACCGCAAAGTTGAGACTGATCAATCCGGAACCGAAAGCGGAAACAGTGCAGCCAGAGCATCGGCGATGGCGCGCGGTTTCCAGCTTTCTTCGGAGCTGATCGCGGGCGTTGTCGTCGGGGCTGCGCTTGGCTGGGGATTCGACAAGTTGCTGTCGACATCGCCGTTCGGCCTCATCGTGTTTTTTCTGCTCGGCTTCGTCGCCGGCGTGGTCAACGTGGTGAGGTCGGCGCGGCGCGCATAGCCCCGGGCAGGCGCTGAGCGCTGGCGAAAGTCAGGACATTTGAAATTCGATTGCCGGCAGGATGCCGGCAGACCAAGGCCCGCGCGGATGAAAATCGACCCGATTCATCAGTTCAACATCGAGCCCCTCTTCACGATCGGCCATATCGGCAAGCACACGATCGCCATCACGAATTCGACGATCTACATGTTCGTGGCCGTGGGCATCATCGGCCTGCTGATGCTGGCGAGCGGCCGGCAGCTCATCCCGGGCCGGATGCAGTCGATCGCGGAAATCTCCTACGAGTTCGTCGCCTCCACGATCCGTTCCACCGCCGGCTCGGAAGGCATGAAGTTCTTCCCGCTGATCTTCTCGCTGTTCATGTTCATCTGCGTCTCGAACCTGGTGGGGATCATCCCCTACACCTTCACGGTATCGAGCCACATCATCGTCACCGCCGCGCTGGCGCTCCTGGTGTTCTTCACCGTGCTGATCTACGGGGTCTACAAGAACGGGCTGAAGTTCTTCTCGATCTTCGTGCCGAAGGGTGTCCCCGGCTACATCGTGCCGCTGGTGATGTTCATCGAAATCCTGTCGTTCTTCCTGCGGCCGGTCTCGCACAGCGTGCGACTGTTCGCCAACATGCTGGCCGGCCACATCGCGCTGAAGGTATTCGCGGGCTTCGTCGCCATGCTCGGCGTCGCGCTCGGCGCGCTCGGCTGGGTCGGCGGCATCGCGCCGCTGGCTCTGACGGTTGCGCTCACCGCGCTCGAGCTGCTGGTCGCGTTCCTGCAGGCCTATGTGTTCGCGATCCTCACCTGCATCTACCTCAACGACGCCATTCATCCGGGACACTAAGCGGTCCGGGGAATTCCACCCTCACCTTTCTTTCTCTCAAGGAGCTAAAAATGGAAGCGGCAGCAGCTAAACTTATCGGCGCGGGCATCGCGTGCATCGGCATGGGCGGTGCGGGCGTCGGCGTGGGCATCATCTTCGGCAACTATCTTGCCGCTGCGGTGCGCAACCCCTCGGCCGCGCAGGGTCAGTTCGGCAACCTGATCTTCGGCTTCGCCGTGACCGAAGCGCTCGGCATCTTCTCGCTGCTGATCGCGCTGCTCCTGCTGTTCGTTCCGCTCTGAGCGGCTACTCCTCGCGCCGTCCGTTCCCAGGACGGCGCGCATGACAGCAACAGGAGAACTCCATGGCTACTGGCGATGCAAAGGGCCAGAAGACCGGTGCACACACCGAGGCCGATGGCGGTCATCACGGCAGCGGCTTTCCGCCGTTCGAATCGACCTACTTCGCCTCGCAGCTGGTGTCGCTGGTCATCGCCTTTGTCGCGCTCTACATCATCGTGTCGCGCTTTGCGCTGCCGAAGGTCGGCGGCGTGATCGAGGCGCGGCAGAACGCGATCGACGGCGATCTGGCCGAAGCGCAGAAGCTGAAGGACCAGTCCGACGCGGCGCTGGAGGCGTATGAAGCCGAACTGGCGGCGGCCCGCTCCCGGGCGCAGGCGATCGGCAACGAAACCCGCGAGAAGCTCAATGCCTCCGCGGAAGTCGAGCGCAAGGCGCTGGAAGAGAAGCTCGCCGGCAACCTTGCCGAGGCCGAGAAGCAGATCGCCGCGACGCGGTCGGCGGCGATGGGCAATGTCCGCAGCATCGCCGCGGACGCGGCCGGCGCCATCGTGCAGCGGCTCACCGGTACTGCGCCGGATGCGGCTACGGTCAAAAAGGCCGTCGAGGCCTCGTTGAAGGGATAAGCGGATGTTCACCCAACCGGAAACCTGGGTCGCAATTGCCTTCATCATCCTGATGGTGGTGTTTGCCTGGCTCGGCATTCACCGCACCATGCTGACGGCGCTCGACCACCGCGCCCAGCGCATCAAGGCCGAGCTCGACGATGCTCGCCGGCTCAAGGATGAGGCGGCCAAGCTGCTCGCCGACTACCAGGCGCGCCGCGCCAGCGCCGA
This sequence comes from Bradyrhizobium sp., assembly GCA_036406295.1. GTDB lineage: Bacteria > Pseudomonadota > Alphaproteobacteria > Rhizobiales > Xanthobacteraceae > Bradyrhizobium. The sequence continues at coordinate 4,602 of DASWVJ010000037.1, read as the reverse complement.
GCGCGAGGCGCAGGATATCGTCACCAACGCCAAGGCCGAAGCCGAGCGCGTCGCGGCCGAGGCCAAGGTGAGGATGGAAGACTTCGTCGCCCGCCGCACCAAGTCGGCCGAGAACAAGATCGCTCTCGCCGAAGCCCAGGCTCTGGCCGACGTCCGCGCTGCAGCGGCGGAAGCAGCCGTGGCCGCCGCCTCGACCGTGCTTTCGCAGTCGGTCAAGGGCTCGGTCGCGGACGACCTGCTCGCCAAGGGCATTGCTGAGGTGAAGGCGAAACTGAACTGACGGCCTCACAGGTCTCGAGAAAGAAAGCCGGCGGAAACGCCGGCTTTTTTGTTGGCTATCTCCTCCTCGAAGGCTTCGCCTTGGGTTCGGGCTTCAGCGCCTGCGGGTCGAAGCCGACATAGAAGATGTAGCTGTCGGCGGCCGCGCCTGATGGAGCCGGATAGACCAGATCCTCGGCGACCAGCACGAAGGGAACGCTGGTGTCTTCCGTCATCTGCACGGTGGTCTGGTACGCCTTGGTCGCGATCACCTTCTCACCGACGCCGGCCTGCACCACCGCGACGCGCAGCGGCACCTGGACGCTCGGCGGCGCGCCGGCGGGTCCGGCGATGACGCGGCCCTGGATGCCGATCTTCGCCGTGATCTCGCCGGCGTTGATAGTGCATTCGCGCGCGATCTTGCTGATGGTGGCCTGATAGCGCAGGTCGTTGCCGATCGCTTCCTTGCCGGGCGCACCGACCTTGAAGGTCGAGGCGCCGGAACGCACCGTGACCGGCGGACAGGTAAGATCGGTTTCGCCCGTCGCCTCATCCGGCGCAGTCGCAGGCTTCTCCTCGGAACTGCCGCCGCCGAACAGGCTCTTGAAACGGTCTGTGAACGATTGCGGCCAGGCCGGCGTCGCAGCGACGCTCAAGCCGACGGCCACCACGGCCGCGGCACAGATCGCCCGGCCGATCACAGGTTTGTCACCCATGGATGTCCCTTGCATCAACGTCCCCCCGGGCGGGCTTATAGCAAAGCAATGGCGGCGAACCCAAGGCGTGGCCCAAGCGCGTCGCGCCTTGGCTTTTTGCTTGGCCATGATCCTTTCGGAAAGCTGCTTCACACTTTTCCGGGATCATGCCTAGCCCCGAAAATCCTCGTGCAGCATGCCAAACAGCAGGTGGTCCTGCCAGACGCCGTTGATGCAGAGATAGCGCCGCGCCAGCCCCTCGCGGGTGAAGCCGCATTTCTCCAGCACCCGGATCGAGGGCGCGTTGGTGGGGATGCAGGCCGCCTCGATCCGGTGCAGGTTGAGCTCGCCGAACAGCGTCGGCAGCAGCACCCGCAGCGCCGTCGTCATGTTGCCGCGGCCGGCATAGGCCTCGCCCATCCAGTAACCGATGGTGCCGGCCTGCACGATGCCGCGCCGGACGTTGGCGAGCGTCACGCCGCCGATCATGGCGCCGTCGGCCTCGCGGAAGATGATGAAGGGATAAGACCGGTCGGCCGCGATATCCTCGGCATAGCGGCGAAGCCGGCGGCGGAAGCCGGCGCGGGTCAGGTCGTCGGACGGCCAGATCGGCTCCCACGGCGTGAGATACGCCCGGCTTGATTCGCGGAGCTGCGCCCATTGCGGATAGTCGGACATTTGCGGCGCACGCAGCAACAGCCCATGCCCGCGCGGGATCAGCGCGGTCGGTCCGCTGGATGGCAAACGAAATAACGCCATGCCCAATTCCCCCGACGGTCGCAGGACCCTGCCTGTCTCAGTGCAACAGGGTTTTCGCCTTCGAGCGCGTCAATCCTTCCGCAAAAGCCACCGCCGTGTCCAGACCCCTGCCGCCGCCAAGTGCGACCACCGCGGGCCGGCTGCGGGAGAGCAGCCCCTGCGCCGCCAAGCGGGTGGAATCGACGCTGACCGCATCGATCCGGGCCACCAGTTCCTCCACCGCCAGCGGACGGCCATAGGCCAGCACATGCCGGGCCAGTTGCTCGGCGCGGGAGGAGCAGCTCTCCAGCGCCATCAGGAGTCCCGCCTTCATCTGCGCCTTGGCGCGGGCAACCTCGGCCTCGGTCAGGGTCACGGCGGCCTCGTTGATGACGTCGACGATTACTTCCATCATTTCAGGCGCATCCGCCGGATCGGTGCCGGTGTAGAGCCCGAACAGGCCGGTGTCGGCATAGGGCGCGTGGAAGGTGTAGATCGAATAACACAGGCCACGCTTCTCGCGCACTTCCTGGAACAGCCGCGACGACATCCCGCCGCCCAGCGTGTTGGTGAACACCTGCAGCGAATAAAGCGACAGATCGCTCTGCGGCACGCCCTCCAGTGCCAGCGTCAGATGCGCCTGCTCGAGATCGCGGCGCACCACGCGCGAGCCGCCCTTGCCGAAACTCGCCCCTTGCGGCTTCGGGCCTGCCGTCGCCTCGAAGCTTGCGAATTTCTTTGCGGCCTCGTCGACCACGCGGGCGTGATCGACGGCGCCGGCCGCCGCCACCACCATGTCGGGGCCGCGGTAGTGCGTGGAGAGATAGCCGCGCAGCATGTCGCGGCTGAACGATTTCAGCGTCTTTGCCGTGCCGAGCAGCGAGCGGCCCATCGGCTGGTCCGGAAAGCAGAGCTCGTTGAGGTGCTCGAACACGACGTCGTCGGGCGTATCCTGCGCCGCGCCAATCTCCTGCACGATCACGCTCTTTTCGCGCTCGAGCTCGTCGGGCACGAAGGAGGGATTGGCGAGGATGTCGGCCAGCACGTCCAGCGCCAGCGGCACGTCAGCCTTCATGACGCGGGCGTAATAGGCGGTCGTCTCGGTCGAGGTGCCGGCATTCAGATCCCCGCCGACCGCCTCGATCTCCTCGACGATCTCGCGCGCGTTGCGCCGCGTGGTGCCCTTGAAGGCCATGTGTTCGAGCAGATGCGAGATGCCGTGCTCATTCGGCTTCTCGTCGCGGCCGCCGACGCCGGCCCACACACCGAGCGCCGCCGTCTCCAGATGCGGCATGGTGTCGGTGATGACAGTGAGGCCGGAGGGAAGTTTTGAGATCTCGACGCTCATCCGGCCACTCCCTGCTTCGCTGCACGGCTGACCGACAGCACGAAGCGCTCGACCTCGGCCGAATCGTTCTTCATCACCTTGATCTGCTCGGGTTTTGTCATGAGGCCATCCAGCCAGGCCGGCAGTTGCGGGCGCACGCCGCAGGCCGCCTCCACCGCATCGGGGAATTTTGCGGCATGCGCGGTGGACAGCACGATGTTGGGGATCTTCGAGTCCGAGGTGTCGCGATCGGCCACCGCCAGCGCCACCGCCGTGTGGGGATCGACGAGATCGCCCGCCTCGCGCCAAGCGGCGCGGATCGCGGCCGCGGTTTCGGTCTCGTCGGCACGGCCGGCATCGAATTCCTCGCGGATCGTCGCCAGCATGGCATCGGGCAGCACGAAGCGGCCGGACTGCTTCAGCGAAGCCATCAGGCGGCGCACGGTCGCAGCATCCCGCTTGCAGGCCTCGAACAGCAGCCGCTCGAAATTCGAGGAAACCTGGATGTCCATCGAGGGCGAGGTGGTGGCGTGGACGTCCTTCACTTCATAGATGCCGGTCTTCAGCGTGCGCGGCAGGATGTCGTTGACGTTCGCCGCGATGTTCAGCCAGCGCACCGGCAGGCCCATGCGCTTTGCGACGTACCCCGCAAAAATGTCACCGAAATTGCCGGTCGGCACGGTGAAATCCACGGCGCGTGCGGGCGCACCGAGCGCGACCGCCGAGGTGAAGTAATAGACGACTTGCACGACGATGCGCGCCCAGTTGATCGAGTTGACGCCCGACAGCGACACGGCGTCGCGGAACTTGTGATGGTTGAACAGCGCCTTCAGGATCGCCTGGCAATCGTCGAAGGTGCCCTCGATGGCGAGCGCATGCACGTTGGAGGCGCCGGTCGTGGTCATCATCCGCCGCTGCACCTCGGAGATGCGCCCGTTGGGGAACAGCACGACGAGGTCGACATTGTCGAGGCCGGCAAAGGCGTCGACCGCAGCACCGCCGGTATCGCCCGAGGTTGCGACCACGATGGTGGTGCGCTGTGCGCGTTTGGCCAGCACGTGATCCATCAGCCGCGAGATCAGCTGCATCGCCACGTCCTTGAACGCTAGCGTCGGGCCATGGAACAGTTCCAACAGGAACTGGTTCGGGCCGATCTGGTCGAGCGGCACCACCGCGGGATGGCGGAAGGTAGCGTAGGCCTCATTGGCCATGCGGCCGAGGTCGGCGTCGGAAATCTCGCCGTCGACGAACGGCTTGATGACGTCGACGGCGACCTCCCAATAGGGCCGGCCAAAGAAACCGGCGATAGTTCCCTGCGAGAGCTGCGGCCAGACCTCGGGCACGTAAAGGCCGCCGTCCCGGGCAAGCCCGGCCAGCATCACATCGCAGAAGCCTAGCGTGGGGGCCTCGCCCCGGGTTGAAATATATCGCGTCAAGCTGTCCTCCAAAGGCTCAGGAAACACCTTAAGCCTTTGATATTATTTAATAACTTGCCTCACTTTCATGAAGCGAAGCGGCCACCATAATGGGTTTTTCCCTGCCGGGAAATGCCGCGATAGACAAAAGAACGGGTCTGGCGGCTGC
>DASWVJ010000036.1:0-25710 GCA_036406295.1 Bradyrhizobium sp. | reverse complement strand
ACCATGGGCATCTACGGCATGCAGGGCACGCCGACGACCTTGCTGATCGATCGCGGCGGTCGTCTCAGGCTCAACCACTTTGGCCATATCGACGACATGCGCCTCGGAGCGGCTATTGCGTCGCTGATCGCAGAAGCGCCGGAGATGGCGGCTGGCGATTCCACCGGCCTCGCGGACAAATCGTCCAGCTAATCTAGGATCGGGTGCTGACCCGCGCCTTGCGCCATTCGGCGAGCCAGCCGGTAAACCGTCCGCTGTCGCGATCGCCGCCGTGCCAGGCCGCATGCACCGTCTCGTCGTCGGCCACCATCAGCACGGCATCCAGCCCCTTGGAGCGGCGCAGCGTGTCGATGGCTTGCTGCGGCGTCTGCGCGATGGGACCGGCGACATTAAACGACGTGTTGACCGACATCTCGACGCCGACGCGACGGCCCATCGCCTTGAGATACGCGTGGATGAGGGGATCATCGGCCTCGCGCACGATCTGGATGCGGCCGGTGCCGTCGGCGTGAATGACGGCGGGAATCTTCTCGCGTGCGCCGGGCTTCGAATGGGCCGTCAGCACCATGTAATTATAGGCGTTGTAGTCGGCATCGGACGCGCCCGACAAAAGTTCGAAATATTGCTTTGCTGCTTGCAGCGTCGCCATCGGCGCGAGCGGCCGGATCGCCTCGCGGTATTTCACGCGCTCGTTCAACCGTTCGCGCGCGGCGGGATCGCAGGGATTGGCGAGGATCGAGCGGTGGCCGAGCGCGCGCGGGCCGGTTTCGGCAGCGCCCTGATAGATCGCGATGACGCCGTTCTGCGACACGGCATAGGCCATCAGGTCGGCGATGGCGTCGCGGCCTTCCGCAGTCGAGATATCGCCGATACGCTCGGAAGCGATGTCGCCGGCCTGCAAGGCCGCGGTGATCTCCGCTCGCGGCGGCGGTGTGCCGCAGTAGAAGGCGTGGGTCATCGGCGCACCGCGCGGGCTGCCCGCGAGATGCGCGAACTGCCAGGCGGCGCCGATGACGACGCCGGGATCGCCGGGCACCGGCGGCACCCACAGATGCAGGCGCGCCTTCCGGCCCTGGTTCTTTTCGAACCATGCCTCGTCGAAATGTTCGAGCAGCCGCATGTTGCCGATCGCATTCAGCGCGACGCCGCCCGTCAGCACGAGGCGGTGCGCGCAGGTCGTGCGCAAGAGATGATCGACAACGTGGATCATCGCGTCCTCCAGCACCAGTTGCGTCGCCGCCGCCTTGTCGAGGCGATCCTGGGTGTCGGGGCGATGCTTGATGTCCTCGACGCGCAGCACCGCATCCGGATTCCACAATTGCTCCGGCTTGAGCGGCTCGCCGAGGATGTCGATCAAGGGACGCTTGTACGGCTTGATCGAGGGATCGTAGTACCAGCTTGCCATGGCGCGGTTGAGCCGGATCTCGCCATTGCCGCGGAGCTGCAACACCTCCTTCAGTTGGCCGTAGTAGGGATTACTCGCGCGGTTCATGTCGCCCCATGCGGCGGCGCCCATGTAGCGGCCTTCGCTCGACAGCCAGGTCCAGCCGCCTTGGGTCGACGACACCACGCTGTAGAACATGCCCAGGGAATCGAACATGCTGTTGTTGCAGTAGAGCTGGCGCATCTCGCCGTCCTTGACGACATAGAGCGAGACCGAGCCCATGTCGCCGGTGCCGTCGAGCACGGCGACTGCAACCGGTTCGCGGTCATCGGCAAAAGGCGAGGCGGCATAGGAGAACCAGGCGTGGTTGCCGTGATGCGGCATGCAGATCAGCGGTACCTGATCGGCAAGGCGAAGCTGCTTCGCCAGGATTTTCGGCGAGCGCCGCATCTGGTCGAGCCGGCGGCGGTCGAACGCGGTGGCGTCGGCGACACGCAGCAGCGCTAGACTTTGCGGCGCCTCCTCAAACACGCTGCGTGCCAGCATGCCGGCCAGCGCAAAGTAATCCCAACTGGTCAGCCAGGCATCGATGTCGGCGACATCCCGCCCCATGCCCCGCAACGTGGCGGCCATCTCATAAACCGACCGCCTCGGAAATTCGGTGGTGTGCTTGTTGCCGGAGAAGCGCTCTTCCTCGTTGTTCACGATCAGCCGCGGACCGCGCGCCTTCGTCACCTCTACCAATGCGACGCCGGAATTGTGCGTGCCGGGAAGCCCGATACCCGCAAGGAACACCGTCTCGCCACGTGCGAGCTTGTTGCGGACATGCGCCAGACGCTCATTGACGAAATCGGAGCCGAGTTCGTGGAATCCGATCCTGCTCATGGCCTTGCGCGTGAGCCAGCGCGCGAGGCCAAAGCATGCAGCGCCCAGCCGGGGATGTCGCGGTCCGACACGTAACTTCTGCGCTGCCAAGCGTTCCGCCTCAATGCACCCGTCGATATAGCGCCATACTCACCACAATTGGCCGCTCACAACAACTCGTTTCGTCGCGCGGAATAAGGCGTTCTTGCCAGCCCGCACGCGGCTTGCCACACTTGGAAAAAACAAGCGGGAGGAAAGCATGCTGCGTCGGACGAGTCTGATTGCCTTCGTGTCATTGGTTTCCGCGGCGGCGATGGCCACGCCCGCGAATGCGCAGAAGAAGTATGATCCCGGCGCCAGCGATACCGAAATCAAGATCGGCAACATCATGCCCTACAGCGGGCCGGCGTCCGCCTACGGAACCATCGGCAAGGCGCAGGCGGCCTATTTCAACAAGATCAATGCCGAGGGCGGCATCAACGGCCGCAAGATCAACTTCATCACCTATGACGACGCCTACAGCCCCCCGAAGGCCGTCGAGCAGGCACGCAAGCTGGTCGAGAGCGACGAGGTCTTGCTGGTGTTCCAGCCGCTCGGCACGCCGTCGAACTCGGCAATCCAGAAGTACATGAACACGAAGAAAGTCCCGCAGCTCTTCGTGGCGACCGGCGCGACCAAATGGGGCGATCCGCAGAACTTTCCATGGACCATGGGGTGGCAGCCCAACTACCAGAGCGAGGGCCGCATCTACGCCGCCTACATCAAGAAGAACTATCCGAACGGCAAGATCGCCGCGCTTTGGCAGAATGACGACGCCGGCCGGGACCAGATGAAGGGATTGCGCGATGGTCTGGGCGACAAGGCCGGCATGATCATCGCGGACAAGTCCTACGAGGTTGCCGATCCCACCATCGACTCCCAGATCGTGGCGCTGAAGGAATCCGGTGCAGACATTTTCATGACCTGGGCCGCGCCGAAGGGCGCCGCACAGGCGATCCGCAAGGTCGCGGAGCTCGGCTGGAAGCCGGTCTATTTCCTCGGCAACGTCTCGACCTCGGTTGCGACCGTGCTCAAGCCGGCGGGCCTGGAGAATTCCAGGGGGATCATCTCGACCGCCTATATCAAGGATCCCACCGATCCCACCTGGAAGAACGATCCCGGCATCAAGGCCTGGACCGCGTTCATGGAGAAGTATTATCCGGAAGGGGACAGGACCAATAACAACAATGTCTATGGTTACGCTACGGCGCAGACCATGGTGCAGGTGCTGAAGCAATGCGGCGACGATCTCACGCGCGAGAACGTCATGCGGCAGGCCGCGAACCTGAAGGATTTCACCAGCGACGTGTTGTTGCCCGGCATCAAGATCAACACCAGCCCGACCGACTTCTTTCCGATCGAGCAGATGCAGCTGATGCGCTTCAACGGCGAGAGTTGGGAGCTGTTCGGCGAGATCATCTCCGGCGAAGTCGGGCATTAGGAGAGAGGCGCCACGGCCTGGCGCCTCCTTGACTTGCGGCTATTCCGGAATGTCCGGCTCCACCAGCAGCGCGAGCTGGGCGAGCGACTGCTGCCAGCCGAGATAGCAGGCTTCAACCGGAATCACTGGCGGCAGGTTGGCCTGCTCGATATTGATCTCGGTGCCGCAGGAGACCGGCTTCAGCGTCACCGTAACCTCGATGACCCCCGGCAGGTTGGGATCGTCGAAGCGATCGGTGTAGCGGATGCGCTCGTTGGGCACGATCTCCAGATATTCGCCGCCGAACGAGTGGCCGTTGCTTGTGCCAAAGTTGGCGAATGACATCCTGAATGTGCCGCCGACCTTGGCGTCCAGATGATGGACCTTGCAGGTGAAGCCGTAAGGCGGCAGCCATTTGGCCATGGCCTCTGCATCGAGGAAGGCGCGAAAAACCTTCTCCGGCCTGGTGGCGAAGACACGATGCAGACGCACGGTATTGCCTTGTGACATGGCGTTGTTTTCTCCATTGCTGAGCGGAGCTTATCGCAGGATTTGGCTGGATCAGCTCTTGGTCTCTGCCACAAGGACGACCGGCCTTCACGCGGGCCGACACGAGAGTGGAAATTTTCTTCACCCGACGCGCAGCCGGTTCCGCTGCAAATGATGACAGAATTGAAGCGGCGGTGAAGCGCCAATCTAGCCCGAGCTGAGCCGCACGCCCGCGCGCAGGAATTTCTGCGGATCGACGGCATCGCCATCGATGCGGGTTTCGTAATGCAGATGCGGACCCGTAGAGCGGCCGGTGGAGCCGACCGCGCCGATCACCTGGCCGATCTTTACAATCTCGCCGACCTTGACGTTGATCTCGGAGAGATGACCGTAGCGGGTGGAGAGGCCGTTGCCATGGTCGACCTCGACCATGCGGCCGTAACCGCCTTGCCAGCCTGACGATACGACCTTGCCGTTGGCGGTGACGCGGACGGGATCGCCGGTGGCGGCGCGGAAGTCGAGTCCGGTGTGCATCGCCGGCCGGCCGAGGAAGGGATCGCTGCGCACGCCGAAGCCGGAGGTGAATTCGACTTCGCCGATGACGGGCTTGCGATAGGGCACCAGCGCCAGCGTGCGGTTCAACTTCTCGACCTGCACGCGGGTGATGTTGATGCGATAGAGCTGGCGCTCGAAGGCGCCGGCGTCGGTGGGGAGTTTTACGGGCACAAAGGGGCCGCCGACGGCGCTGCGGGGCGTAGCAGCTTCCAGCTGCGCCATGTCGAGCCCAAGATCGTTGATGACGCCGCGCATGCGCCGCGCCCGCGATTCAAGGCTGTCTTCGACGGCCGAGAGCGCCGCCATCTGGCGCTTCTCGACCTGATCGAGCGACGTCTGCAGCTTGAGGACGACGTTGTCGAAACCATGGACCTTGGCGAACTGATTAGGCTGCGGCTTGATCACCAGCGGCGCGCGCGACTCGAGCCGCGCTTCGCGATCGGGCGGGGCCACGAAGATCACGGTGTCGCTGATCGGCGAGGGCTTTGGTGTGCCTGACGGCGTGTCGGCGGAGGCACCGCGGCCGGTGGGGCGAACCGATCCGGTAACCGAGGCATCGGGAATGGCGCCGAGCGCGGTGGCGCGCGATTCCAGCGCGGTCTGGCGGCGCATGATCTGGTCGAGTTTCTGGTCGAACTGTTCCTGGTCGAGCAATTGCCGGCTGGCAGTTCGATCGACACGCGCACGCAGTTCGGCAATGCGGTCCTCGTAGGCGTATTGCATCTCGGCCTGGCGCGCGATCAGGCGGGTGAGGACGTCATCGCGGAATGCGAAATAGGTGGCCGTCGCCGCCGACCACATGCCCAGCAACGTGACGGTGCCGACCCCAATCCAGAACACCACCGGCCCGAAGCGAACCTGTTTGCCCGCATGGGTGATGGTGTAGCCGGCTTGCTTCTGCGCGGCATGGTGCGGCGCTGCGCGGCGAGGGGACGGACGGCCGTGATCCTGCGGATGGTGGTGCGGCTGATACTCGGAATGATGACCGGAACGATGCGACATCGGCACTCCCGCGCCGGTCGGACACGATTCCGTACGGCTCAAATGGCGGGGCCGATTTGAACCCTGTCATGGTTAATTTTCAGGAAAGGGAACTGGCGCGGAGCCGGTGAGCTGCCGGGTTAGAGCGTCCGCGCCGCCTCCAGCACCTCGTCGGCATGGCCGTCGACCCTGACATTGCGCCAGATCCGGGCTACCCGGCCGTCGGCGCCAATCAGAACCGTCGTACGAATGATCCCCATGAACTTCCGTCCATACAGTGATTTTTCGCCCCAGGCGCCGTAGGCCTCCAGCATCTCATGCTGTTCATCCGAGACCAGAGGAACCGCAAGCTGATGCTTGTTCCGGAAGGCCTCCTGCGCCTTCACAGGATCGGCCGAGACGCCCAGCACGGCTGTACCGGCGGTTGCGAACTCGCTCCTTAATCGCGTGAAGTCGATCGCCTCTTTGGTGCAGCCGGGCGTGTCTGCACGCGGATAGAAGAACACGACCAGCTTTTGGCCTTCGAAATCGGACAGCGAGACGGAATTTCCACCATCGCGCGGCAGGTGGAAGCCTGGTGCCTTCGCGCCTTCGGCCAATGATCCGGCCATGGAGTGGGGCGCCTTTAACGGTTTCGACGCGGCTGTCTGCGATCCTCGTTTTCGGGGCGAGGCGGCGGCTTCTTTCGATCTGGCCGCTTTTGTGCCGCCTGTTTTTGCAGCGCGTAGCTTCGTCGCCTTTGGTGAGCGAACACTCGCCTGCTTTGCAGTGGCGGATTTGCGTGAGGTCTTGGAGGATTTCTTGCGCGTTTTCTTGGACATACGCCTTCCTTTCGACGCTTTCGGCGGCTCAACCAATAGGGTATTGCGGGTCTTGTCCTGGGAAGTCGGATTCGCACCGGCTGCTGGGCAAGTCTGATGACCTCGGAGTATGGTTACAAGGATTTCGAAGCACTATCCGTCAGCTCGTTGAAGGACTCGTCGGGGCCGGCAACGGCTCATAGCAAAAACCGGGGATTGGCAGCGATGCCTGCACAGGAGCGCTCGATGGGGATCGAGGGGCGCGCCCTTGGCGGCGAACCAACCCGCAATCAGCGCCAGCACCGAGAGGCAATGGCAAGGAATTCGTCGCCCCAAGGTCCTCAGGCCGGAGCACCCCACGCTGGAGGATCTCACGCCGGACCGCATCCCTCCTCGCGCCAAGGGCAGCCTCTGCAATCGCGCCCGCGCGCCGATTCGCAGACGCCGCAGTGGGACGAGACCGGCTGGGATCAAGCGCAGGACGAGGCGGCCGGCCACCATGCGCGAAGACTACTGTCGGGCAAAGGCTCGGGCATTCACCGCATTGGCGATCGTGTCGGCGCGCTGCAGCGCTGGATGGTCGGCGAGCGCTGGGTGAAGCGGCTAGCGGTTGCGGTTGCCGCACTCGCCGTCATCTTCGTCGCCTGCTTCGGCGGCTTGTGGTGGCGGCTTGGCGCAGGGCCGATCAATCTTGACATTGCGACGCCCTGGCTTGCTTCGGCGATCGAGGAAAATATCGGCCACGGCAACACCGTCGAGGTCGGCGGTACCCAGATCGAACGTGCCGGGCGCATCCGCATTGCCGTGCGCATCCGCGATATCGTCGTGCGCGACCGCGACCGCGCCATCGTCGCCACCGCGCCAAAGGCCGAAGTGAAGTTGTCCGGCACTGCGCTGATGATGGGACGGCTGCGCGCCGAAAGCCTCAATCTGGTCGATGCCGAGCTTGCCATCCGCATCACGCCGGACGGGCAGGTCTCGGTCTCCGCGGGCGAGACCGCAAAGCCGCTGGCGACCGGCGTCGCTTCCAAGAAGGAGGCTGGCCTGCCGGCCACATTCCCGCGTCAGGTCCCGGTGACGCCGCCCACGGCGGGTGCGACTGCGCCCGCGGCGGACAGCGCGCAGACCGGAATTCTGGCCGGCCTCGATTGGCTCGACAGCCTCAGCCTCACCGGTCTCGACGGACAGAACCTCAACGAGATCGGCCTGAAGAACGGCAACCTGCTCGTGGACGACCAGCAGCGCGGCAACAAATGGTCGTTTGAAAATATCAGCCTCAGCCTGCGCCGCCCGAGGGGCGGCGGCGTCGCGCTCAGCCTCGGCGAAGAGGGCGCAAAGCCGTGGTCGCTGCGCGTGACCGTCGGGCCGCCGTCCAACGGCGTGCGCTCGGTCGACGTCAAGGCCGACAAGGTGCCGACCGCCAACATCTTCCTGGCGATGCGGGTGAAGGATCTCACCTACAGCGCCGACCTGCCGTTGTCGGGCGAGTTGAAGGGTGAACTCGGCCGCGACGGCGTGCCGACCTATTTCCGCGGCAAGATCGTCGCCGGCGCCGGCCACATCATCGACAGCGATACGCCCGACTATCCGATGGCGATCGACTCGGCCGAGATGAATGTCGAGTGGGATTCGAATCGTCGCGTATTGGTGGCGCCGTTCAAGATCATCTCCGGCGCCAACCGCGTGACGCTGCTGGCGCATCTCGAGCCGCCGAACGGCAACATCAATGACTGGCAGGCCGGACTTTCCGGTGGCACCATCGTGCTGCCCGGCGCCGAGGGCGAACAGCCCCTGATCTTCAATCGCATCTCGGTCGGCTTCCGTTTCGATATCGACAGAAAGCGCGTGCTGCTGACGCAGGCCGACTTCAGCAATGGCGAGATCAGCCTCGCCGGCACCGGCGCGGTGGATTATTCCGGCGAACCGCGCCTGCAACTCGGTTTTGCCGGCACGCCGATGTCGGCCTCCGCCTTGAAGCGGGTATGGCCGGTCCTGATCGCGCCTGAAGTGCGCGAATGGGTGATTGAGCGGATCGAAAAGGGGCAGCTGCAGCGCATCGACATCGCCATCAATTCGCCGGTGCGCAACCTCTCGCGCAGGGGCCCGCCGATTCCCGATGAAGGACTTTCCGTCAATATCGTCGCCAATGGAGTCACGGTGCGTCCGGTGGACGAGATGCCCGCCGTGCGCGATGCCGATCTGAAGGCCAGGGTGACCGGGCGCACCGTGCTCGTCACGATCGGTCAGGGCATCGCCGACACGCCGGCGGGACGCAAGATCAACTTCACCGATTTCAGTTTCGAAGTGCCCGACATGGCGCCGAAACCGTCGCCGGCGAAGGTTAGGGTTCGCGTCGATGGTCCTGTTCCCGCAGCGGCCGAAATCCTCGCATCCGACCGGCTGAGCGATCTCGCAGGGCCCCTGGTCGATCCCAATTCGAGCAAGGGCAATTTCTCCGCCATCATCAACATGGGCCTGCCGGTCAAGAATGCGATCACCAAGGCGGATACGACCTATAGCGTGACCGCCGATCTCACAGGCTTTGCCGCCGACAAGCTGGTGATGAACCAGAAGTTGGAGGCCAACACGTTGAAGATCGCCGCGAGCAATGCCGGCTACCAGGTGAAGGGCGACGTCAAGATCAATGGCCAGCAGGCCTCGCTCGACTACCGCAAGCTGGCGGAGGGCGATGCCGACGTCAGGCTGTCGGCCACGCTGGACGATGCGAGCCGCGCGCGGCTGGGGCTCGACCTTGGCTCCGCCGTAACGGGCGCACTGCCGGTAAAGCTGATCGGCAGGATCGGCAGCGGCGATCACGACAGCAAGCTCGGAGTCGAGGCCGATCTCACCTCGCTCAAGCTCGACAATATCCTGCCGGGCTGGGTGAAGGTGCCGGGCAAGTCGGGCAAGGCCACCTTCAACGTGGTGCAGAAGCAATCGTCGACGCGGTTCGAGGACATCGTGGTGGAGGGCGGCGGCGTCTCCATCAAGGGATCGCTCGAAGTCGACCAGAATGGCGATCTCCTCAACGCGAACTTCCCGGTCTATTCGCCGACCGACGGCGATCGGACAACGCTGCGCGCCGAGCGCGGCGCCGACGGCGTGGTGAAGGTGACGATGCGCGGCGACGTGTTCGACGGCCGCGGCTTCCTCAAATCGGCTGTCTCGGGCCGCGAACCGGAGGCCAAGAGCAAGTCCAAGAACATCGATCTCGATGTCGACCTCAAGCTGGGCGCGGTGCAGGGCTTCAATGGCGAGGCGGTGCGCAGCATCGACTGCAAGTTCTCGCGCCGTAACGGCGCGATCCGCAATTTCTCGCTGAACGGCAAGCTCGGCCGTGACACGCCGGTCACCGCCGATCTGCGTGGACGCGCGCAAGGGCGCGAGGTGGTCTATCTCGAGACCAACGACGCCGGCGCCTTCTTCCGCTTCACCGATACTTATTCAAAGATGGTCGGCGGCCAGCTTGCGCTCGCGCTGGAGCCGCCGACATCGGAGCCCGGCCCCAAGGAGGGGCTGATGAACGTCATGAATTTCGTGGTCAAGGGCGAGGCGGCGCTCGAGCGCGTGGCGGCGGGCGGCCCGCCCGGCTCGCAGAGCGGCGTGTCGTTCTCGCGGCTGCGCGCGGAATTCACCCGCAATAGCGGTCAGCTCACCGTTCGCGAGGGCGTGGTGAAGGGGCCGGCCGTCGGCGCCACCATCGAGGGCAGCATCGACTATGTCGGCAACACCGTGCGCATGAGCGGCACCTTCATTCCGATGTATGGGCTCAACAACATGTTCGGCCAGATTCCGATCGTCGGCCTGTTCCTCGGTGCCGGCAGCAACGAAGGCCTGATCGGCGTGACCTATGAAGTGGTCGGCACGCCAGCCCAGCCGGTGCTGCGCGTCAATCCGATCTCGGCGATGTTCCCGGGCGTGACGCGAAAGATCATGGAATTCAACACCGGCAAGCAGAACAATCCGGTGGAATTCCCGCCGAACAATTGAGCTTCAAAAGAAATCTACAGATCGCCGTTCAGCGCCGCAGTGCCGGCACGACCAGGAACGGAATCATCCCGAGGATGACGTTGACCAGCGCGAACACGATCAGCGCGTTGTAGCCGTGGGTATAGTCGTGGATCAGGCCGCCGCTCCAGGAGCCGATGGCCGAGCCAAGGCCGCTGCCGATCGAGATCGTGCCGAAGATCGTTCCGACCCGCTTGCCCTGGAAGATTTTCAGCGCGGTCGCCGTAATCAGCGGCCCGCGTGAGCCGATCATGCTGCCGAAGAAAATGACGAAGGCCGTGAGCAGCCAGTAGTTCGGGAACCACTGGATCAGCCACAGGAAGAAGATCCCGATGATCGAGATGGCGTAGCTGAGCAGCACCGAAGGCCGGCGGCCGATGATGCCGTCGAGAGTGGAAACGCTCACCATGCCGACCGTCAGCACGAC
Organism: Bradyrhizobium sp.; assembly: GCA_036406295.1. Taxonomy (GTDB): domain Bacteria; phylum Pseudomonadota; class Alphaproteobacteria; order Rhizobiales; family Xanthobacteraceae; genus Bradyrhizobium. The sequence goes on along the minus strand of DASWVJ010000036.1, from coordinate 14,743 downwards.
GCCTGAAAAGCCCCAGGCGGTGGCCGCGAGCAGGGGAGGAAACCCGGCATCGATCAGATAGGCGACGATCTGCGCCGAGATCGCGTACATGCCGACCGCGGTAAAGAAGAACGTCGAGAACAGCGCCCAGAAGGCGTGATGGCGGATCGCGCCGCCAAGCGTCCAGCCGGCATCTTCGATCTCGACCGGCACCTTGCGCACGACGGCCGGCGAACCGGCGGCGAACAGCCGCCACGGCAGGAGCATCAGCGGCACCACGAGGCAAAGCACGACGATCCCGAACCACTGATAGGAATCGCGCCAGCCGATATGGTCGATCAGGAGCTGCGAGGCCGGCAGCAGCACCAGCACACCGGCGCCCATCGCGGAATAGACCACCGCCATCGCGGTCGGCAGCCGCGGACCGAACCAGCGGCCGAGCAGGATGGAATTCGGCACGTTGCCGACCAGCGCAATGCCGAGCCCGACGCACAGGCCAACGGTAAGCTGGAATTGCCACAGCGATTGCGCATGCGAGGCGGCCAGGAATGCGCCGCCGAGCAGCAGCAGTCCGAGCGTATAGACCGTGCGCGGTCCGGAGCGGTCGAACAGGCGGCCGACCAGCGGCGCGGTCAGCCCGCTCATCAGCCAGGAGAGCGAGTAGACCGAGACGACCTGTGCGCGGTCCCAGCCGAAACTTTCCGAGATGGGCTTCAGGAAGACCGTGAAGCTTTCGCCGAGGCCGCGGCCAAGCACCGACAAGGCGAAACACAGCGCGAGCACACTCAGCGCCACGCGTGCTGGCTTCAGCGGCCTCGCCGTCGTGTCCTCGCTCGGCGAGTTCCTTTGCGCATTTCTTGGCGCGTTCTGGTCCATCGGGGCAAGGGAGCGCCTTTCCCGCAAAAAGAGCAGGGGCCTTGCGCGAATACGGCTATGCAGCGCCGGTCAGGCGGCGCGGAGCAGGACGTGCCGCTTCTTGCCGAGCGACAGCTTGATCACGCCCTCGCCGGTGAGATTGGCCGGGGAGAGCGTCATCTTCTCGTCGGTGACGGCGACGTCGTTGACGCGCAGGCCGCCACCCTTGATCTGCCGCCGCGCTTCGCCGTTGGAGGCGACGAGCCCCGCCTTCACGAAAGCCGAGAGCACGCCGACGCCGGCATCGAGTTCGCCGCGCGGAATTTCCACGGTCGGCAGGTTTTCCGCGATCGCGCCTTCCTCGAAGGTCTGGCGTGCGGTCTCGGCGGCCTGGTTGGCGGCATCGCGGCCGTGGAGCAGGGCGGTCGCTTCCGTCGCCAGTACCTTCTTGGCCTCGTTGATCTCGCCGCCCTTGAGCGCTGCAAGCTTGGCGATCTCGGCCATCGGCAGGATCGTGAACAGCTTGAGGAACTTGACGACGTCAGCGTCCTCGGTGTTGCGCCAGTACTGCCAGAAGTCATAGGGCGAGAACTCGTCCGCATTCAGCCACACCGCGCCCTTGGCGGTCTTGCCCATCTTGTCGCCCGAAGCGGTGGTGAGAAGCGGCGTCGTCAGCGCGAACAGCTGCGGCGTGCCCATGCGGCGGCCGAGATCGACGCCGTTGACGATGTTGCCCCACTGGTCCGAGCCGCCCATCTGCAGCCGGCAGCCGGCCCGCCGCGACAACTCGACGAAGTCATAGGCCTGACAGACCATGTAGTTGAACTCGATGAAGCTCATCTCCTGCTCGCGCTCGAGGCGCAGACGCACGGAGTCCATGGTCAGCATGCGGTTGACCGAGAAGTGGCGGCCGATGTCGCGCAGCATCTCGATCCAGTTCAGTTTGGTCAGCCATTCGGCATTGTCGAGCATGATGGCATCGGAACGCCCGTCGCCATAACGCAGCACCTTGGAGAACACGCCGCGGATCGACGCCTTGTTGGCCTCGATCTCCTCGATCGAGCGCATCGCGCGCGTCTCGTCCTTGCCGGAGGGGTCGCCCACCATGGTCGTGCCGCCGCCCATCAGCGTGATTGGCTTGTTGCCGCTCTGCTGCAGCCAGTACAGCATCATCATGGTGAGATAATTGCCGATATGCAGCGAGCGGGCGGTGCAATCATAGCCGACATAGGCGGTCGCCTCGCCCTTGGCGGCGAGCGCGTCCAGGCCCTCGAAATCGGAGCATTGATGGATGAAGCCCCGTTCCTGTAAAATGTTCAGGAAATCCGATTTAAATGCCGTCATCTGTCGCTGGCTCTGATCATTCTATTTTCACGGTTTTTCTTCACGCTAATTGTAACGAGTTACGGAACCCAGCGCGAACGGACTGCCGATTTATCGTCCGCTGTGGCATTATAAGATGTGCTCCTTTGGCACAAGCCGTGCTTCCCGGGGTAGGGCTCGTGAGGCTCCAACAATGATGTTAACCGCACTCGGCCTGATGAGCGGCACCTCGCTGGACGGGGTGGATGTCGCCCTGATCGAAACGGACGGCAAGCGAATCCAGTCATTCGGGCCCTGTGGCTACCGGCCCTATACCGACCGCGAGCGCGGCCTGTTGCGCCAGGCGTTGACCGAGGCCGTGCACCTGCCGCAGCGCGATGCGCGGCCGGGGATTTTGCGCGAAGCCGAGCAGGCCGTCACATCGGCGCATGCCGAAGCAGTTGCCGCCTTCACCGCGCAGCACCGCATCACGAGGGAGGAAATCGACATCGTCGGCTTCCACGGCCAGACCGTGTTGCACCGGCCGGAAAAGCGGATGACGGTGCAGATCGGCGATGCCGCGGCACTGGCAAAAGCGATCCACATCCCCGTGATGCATGATTTCCGCGCCGCCGACGTCGCCGCCGGCGGCCAGGGCGCGCCCTTCGTGCCGGTCTATCACCGCGCACTGACGCAATCGCTGGAGCGTGAGGGGCCGATCGTGGTGGTCAATATCGGCGGCGTTTCCAACATCACCTATATCGACGGCACGGACGCGCTGATCGCCTGCGACACCGGTCCGGGCAACGCGTTGCTCGACGACCACATGTTCCGCACCATGAACCAGCGCTTCGACAAGGAAGGCGAGTTTGCCGCCAAGGGCAACGTGGATGATGCCTGGGTGTCTCGTGCGCTGAAACTGCCGTTCTTCGACCTGAAGCCGCCTAAATCGCTCGACCGCAATGATTTTGCAGGCCTGAAGGTCACTGACAAGGCGCCGGCTGACGGCGCGGCGACACTGACCGCGTTCACGGCCGCCGCGATCGCCCGGATCGTGCCGCTGCTGCCGAAGCGGCCGAACAACTGGATCATCTGCGGCGGCGGCGCGCGCAACCGCACCATGATGCGGATGCTGCGCGAGCGGCTCGAGCCGGCCACGGTTGAGGCAGCCGAGGCGCTCGGGTGGTCGTCGGACGCGCTTGAGGCGCAGGCGTTCGGCTTTCTGGCCGCGCGGGGACTGAAGGGCCTGCCGCTGAGCTATCCCGCTACTACCGGCGTACCTATGCCCATGACCGGCGGGGTGATCGCGCGACCGTGAATTCGATGCAAATGCATCGACCTTGACCGTTATATGCGGGTGCATGTAGTTTGCATGCAGATGCATTAACACGTCGAGGATGCGCCATGGCAGCTGGACTCAAGCTGATCAGCCACAAGCTTTGCCCCTATGTGCAACGCGCGGTGATCGCGCTGACCGAGAAGGGCATTCCCTTCGAGCGGATCGACATCGATCTCGCCAACAAGCCGGACTGGTTTCTGAAACTATCCCCGCTGGGGAAGGTGCCTGTTCTCGTTGTGATGCGCGAGGTGGCGCTGTTCGAGAGCAATGTCATCTGCGAATATATCGAGGACGTCTTTCCGCAGATGAAGCTGCACCCGCAGGATCCGCTGAAGCGCGCCGAGGACCGCGCCTGGATGGAATTCGGCTCGGCGATCCTCGGCGAATTGTGGGGGCTGGAGACCACGGTCGATCCGAAGATCTTTGAAAGCAAGCGGCAGGCGATTGCAGCGAAGTTTGCCCGCGTCGAAGCGGCCCTTGGCGATGGACCCTTCTTCGCCGGCGATCGCTTCAGCCTGGTCGACGCGGTGTTCGCGCCGATCTTCCGCTACTTCGACGTCTTCGATGAGGTCGCCGATCTCGCCATATTCGCCGATACCCCGAAGGTGCGCGCCTGGCGCGCCCAGCTTGCCAAACGGCCGAGCGTCCGTAGCGCGGTTTCGCCCGATTACGCCGACTTGCTGCGCGCCTTCCTCGCCCGCCACGACGCTCATCTGCTCAAGCTCGCCGCGTGAGGTTGGGGCCGCCGAGGACTGATCAGAGCTCCGCGGCCATCCTGGCCAGCGTGGCGATGGTATTGATGTTGCGCGCCGTGCCGGTCCTGGCCGCCGGGATGACGAGCTTCGATTGCCCCATGCCGTCGCCATAGCGGACGTAGATCTCGCGGCGGCCGAGGCGTATCTCCTCGTCCTTCTGCCCACGCACGCCGGCAAGCGTGTCCTTTGCCGGCTTGCCGTCGAGGAAGATCGCCACCGTGCGGTTAGGGGCGGCTTTCGGAAAGGGATTGTCGGCCAATACCTGCGCCATCTCGGCGGCGCTGCGCACCAGGACGCCGACCGGCTTGCCGGCGTAGGCCTCCAGGCGCTTCTCAAGCGCAGTCTTGATTGCAGCTTCCGACTTGCGGCTGGTGAAGACGACGTTGCCGCTGGCAATGTAGGTGCGCACTGAGCCGAAGCCGAGTTCCTCGCACATCGCTTGCAACTCGCTCATCGGCAGCTTGCCCGTGCCGCCGACATTGACGGCCCGGAGCAGCGCGATGAACGCGGCCATGATTTAGCGCACGTTGGCCAGGCGCATATCGAGATAGCCGGTGACCGCTTCCATCAGCGGCTCCAGCTTGCCATCGAAGAAGTGGTTGGCGCCGGGGATGACCTGCTGGTCGATCACGATGCCCTTCTGTGTCTTCAGCTTCTCGACCAGCGTGTTGACGTCCTTCGGCGGCACCACGGCGTCCTTCTCGCCATGCACGATCAGCCCTGAGGACGGGCAGGGCGCGAGGAACGAAAAGTCGTAGAGGTTGGCCGGCGGCGCGATCGAGATGAAGCCCTCGACCTCGGGGCGCCGCATCAGGAGCTGCATGCCGATCCAAGCGCCGAAGGAGAAGCCCGCGACCCAGCAGGCGCGCGCTTCGGGATTGATCGCCTGCGCCCAGTCGAGCGCGGACGCCGCGTCCGACAATTCGCCGGTGCCATGGTCGAACGAGCCCTGGCTGCGGCCGACGCCGCGGAAGTTGAAGCGCAGCACCGAGAAGCCGCGATGCGCAAACGCGTAGTAGCACTGGTAGACGATCTGGTGGTTCATCGTGCCGTGAAACTGCGGATGCGGATGCAGAATCATGGCGATCGGGGCGTTCTTCTGCTTCGCCGGATGGTAGCGGCCTTCGAGGCGGCCGGCAGGGCCGGTGAAAATCACTTCAGGCATTGCGATCCCTTGATTGACGCTGGTCAATCAACCGGTTGGAGCGGACTTCGTTGGCGCTGTGCGAACAAAGCGGCTTGTGAATTGGGAGACAGGCCGCCGGGCGCGGCGTGGTGGTGGGCCGCGTTCTAGCATGACGCGAGGGGCAAAAAGCAAGGAAATTGTGCGCCCTTGGCGGGTCGGAAACCGCTTCATGACGCGCCCGTAACTCGCTGGAACGCCGGGGAAATTCCATGCGATGCCGGGCGGCGTCGGCGTTATGCCGAGGCTTCGTTCCGGTCGAGCGAAGAAACGGCGCTGCGATAGCGCCGGCTGCCGGAAACGGTGTGTCCGCTATCGAAGGTGAGGTCGAAATCGCCTGACGGTTTCGACTGCACGCCGCTGACGCGGTTGAGATTGGCGAGCCGCGTGCGGTGGATGCGCGCGAGATTGAAGCGCGACAGCTCGCTTTCCGCTGCCGCCAGCGTGCCGCGGATCAGATGATTGGAGCCGTCGGCGAGGCTGTATTCGATGTAATTGCCCGCCGAGGATATCCAGAGGATGTCGCGCGGCTCGATGCGGATGCTGCGCGCGCCGTCGCGCAGCCAGATCGTTTGCGGTGTCGAGGGCGGGCTTGCGGCGGGCGGTGGCGCCACCACCTGCAGCGCGCGATGCACCTCGCGCCTGAGATCCATCAGCCACATGCCGCCGCCGATCAGGATGCAGGTCACGACGTCCTTGCGGAATTCGTAGAGCACGGTCGCCAGCGAGAAACGGAAGTCATACGCGCCGCCAGCCAGGAACAGGATGAGCTTGCGCAGCCACACCATCCCCGTGATGTGAACGGCCGAGAAAGCAATGATGGTGGCGATGGCCAGCGCAATGCGAACCGCGAGCGCCGGCTCGCGGCGGATACGCCTGACGATGGCGAGCAGTGCGGGGGTCAGCAGGAGGATGACCGCTATGCTGGTCATGTCCCAGAGCAGGGGCGTTCCGGGATGATAGCCCCCGCCGCGGCGGGCGACATCGTCGGCGGTCGACAGCGCGCCGACGATTCCGATGACGATCGCCACCACGCTGACCCCGACATAGATCAGCCAGTCCTCGCCGATCATCCCGCGCAGCCAACCGCTCGCCCCGGCGGGCCTCGTTTCATCCCGCCGCGGCGCGTCTTGATCCCAAACCGGCTTCTCAGCAGGCCGATTGGGCGCATCCTTGACGTCGGTCATGAGATTTCAGCGCATTTTGCGGAGCCGGCCATGATGCAGCAAACCATATCACAGCCGTCGGATGTGGCGCCCATGCGGCGCATAGACCTCGATTGGGTGCGGATCGGCGCCTTTGGGCTCCTGATCCTCTACCACGTCGGCATGTTCTTTGTTCCCTGGGGCTGGCACATCAAGAGCACAGTGCCCATCGCGGCGCTGGAACCGCTGATGCTCGCGCTCAACCCCTGGCGGCTGGCGCTGTTGTTCCTCGTCTCCGGCGTCGCAACCCGTTTCATGCTGCGGAAAGCCGCCGCCGGCGCACTGTTGCGCTCGCGCTCGTCGCGGCTGCTGATCCCGCTGATTTTCGGCATGCTCGTGATCGTGCCGCCGCAGGCCTACATTCAGATCGTCGAGGCGCTCGGCTACGAGAGCGGCTTCGCCCGCTTTTACCTGAACCACTATTTTGCGTTCGGCACAGCGTTCTGCCCGAACCCCTGTATCATCCTGCCGACTTGGAACCATCTGTGGTTCGTGGCCTATCTGTGGGTCTACACCATGGCGCTGGGTGTCGTGCTGATGGCGGTCCCCAGCGTTGCCGGCTGGATCGAGCGGTGGCTGGCGCCGATGCTGTCGGGCGTGCTGCTGCCGATCGTGCCGTCGCTGCTGTTTGGCGTCTTTCGCTTGGCGCTGCTGCCGAACTTCCCCTCGACCCATGCGCTATTCGGCGACTGGTACAATCACGCGCTGTTTGCCAGCGCATTCCTGCTCGGCTTCCTGCTGGCGCATGCGCCGACCTTCTGGGAAGCCATCGAGCGCCAGCGCTGGACCGCGCTCGTCCTTGCGGTTGCATGCTATGTGCTGTGGCTTTCACTGCGGCCGCTGCGCGACGGCGGCGTGCCGGTGCGGCTCGGTATCGCGTTCGCCTACGGCTTCTACCAATGGCTTTGCATCGTCGTCGTCCTCGGCTTTGCGCGGCGCTGGCTGGACAGGGATTCCGCCGCACGTCGTTATCTGACCGATGCGATCTTTCCCTATTATATCGTGCACCAGACCGCGATCATCGTGATCGCCCATGCGCTGCGCGGCAGCGGGATTGCGGCCGGCGTCGAGGCGGCCGTCGTTATCGCGGGCACGGCGGCCACCTGCGTGGCGACCTACGAGATCGTGCGGCGGGTGAGTTGGCTGAGGCCGCTGTTCGGGCTGAAGCCGGAAGCAGCCGGGCCACCCATGCCGATGCAGGCGAGCGGGCAAACGGCGAATTAGCGCTTTTCGCCGCGCAAGGCGTACCGTCGCCGCCGGAAAGCGCTATATGGCTGACATGGCCGAGCGCATCTATCTCGACTGGAACGCGACCACGCCGCTTCGCACCGAGGCGAAGGCGGCGATGGCGCAGGCGTGGGAGATCGGCGGCAATCCGTCCTCCGTTCACGCCGAGGGCCGGCAGGCGCGCCGCCTGATGGAGGAGGCGCGCGCCGCGGTGGCGGCAAGCGTCGGCGCCGACGCGGCGAATGTGATTTTCACCTCCGGCGGCACCGAAGCCAACTCGCTGGCGCTGACGCCGGGCCTGAGGCGAGGCAAGGGGCCTGCGGTGGAACGTCTGCTGACTTCCGCCATTGAGCACGCCTCCGTGCTGGCAGGCGGGCGCTTTGCGGTCGGGGCGACGGGCCGTATCGGCATCACGCGCGCCGGCATCATCGATCTCCGCCGCCTGCGCGCGCTGCTGGACGGGCCGCCTGCGCTGGTCTCCGTCATGCTGGCTAACAACGAGACCGGTGCGATCCAGCCGGTCGCCGAAGCGGCGAAGCTCGTCCATGACGCCGGCGGCTTGCTGCATGTCGATGCAATCCAGGCGCTCGGCAAGATCTCCTTCGATCTCGCTTCCACCGGCGCCGATCTGCTGTCGCTTTCGGCCCACAAGATCGGCGGCCCCAAGGGAGTGGGCGCGCTGCTGCTGGCCGAGGGGATCGAGGGCTTGGCGCCGCTGCTCCGCGGCGGCGGTCAGGAGAAGGGCCGGCGGGCGGGTACGGAGGACGTCGCCGGGATCGCAGGTTTCGGGGCAGCCACCAGGGCAGCCTCGGTTGGCCGGGAACGCGACGCCAGCCGCACGGAGGGTCTTCGGGCCCGACTGGAAAATGGAATCAGGCAAACGCCCGGCGTGGTGGTGTTCGCGCAGGAGGCGATGCGGTTGCCAAATACCGTTTTGTTCGCGATTCCCGGGATGCGTGCCGAAACAGCTGTCATTGGCTTCGACCTTGCCGGTATTGCGGTATCGTCCGGGTCGGCCTGTTCCTCTGGCAAGGTCCAGCCCTCGCATGTGGTGGAGGCCATGGGATACGGCCGCGAGCTGGCGCAGGGAGCAGTGCGGATCAGTCTGGGCTGGTCTACGACCGAAGCAGACATTGATTTGACCATTCAGGCTTGGCGAAAGCTCGCTAATAGCTTACTTAAGGAGCGACGAAACACGGCTTGAACCGTTCTAAGCCGGTTTCGTCGGTGCACTGCACCAGACATAACCTTATTCCACCGTGGTCCTTGAAACCGCGAGCGGAGGATGGAATGCCAGCCGTACAAGAGACGGTCGATCGCGTTCGGCGAATCGACGTCGACCAGTATCGATATGGGTTCGAGACTGTCATCGAATCCGAGAAGGCGCCTAAGGGCCTTTCCGAAGATACGGTCCGCTTCATCTCAGCCAAGAAGAACGAACCGGCCTGGATGCTGGAATGGCGCCTTGAGGCCTATCGCCGCTGGCTGACCATGACCGAGCCGACCTGGGCGCGTGTCGACTATCCCAAGATCGACTATCAGGACATCTATTACTACGCGGCGCCGAAGCCGAAGAAGCAGCTCTCCTCGATCGACGAGATCGATCCGGAGATCCTCAAGACCTACGAGAAGCTCGGCATTCCCCTGCGCGAAGTTGCCGTGCTGGAAGGCGTTGTGAAGCCGGAGGCAGACGGCGAAGAGGGCGCGCCCGCGCGCTCGAAGATCGCGGTCGACGCCGTGTTCGATTCGGTGTCTGTCGCCACCACCTTCAAGGAAGAGCTGAAGAAGGCCGGCGTAATCTTCATGCCGATCTCGGAGGCGATCCGCGAACATCCCGAACTGGTGCAGAAGTATCTGGGCTCCGTGGTGCCGACCACGGATAATTACTTCGCCACGCTGAACTCGGCAGTGTTCTCCGACGGCTCGTTCGTCTACGTGCCGCCGGGTGTGCGCTGCCCGATGGAGCTGTCGACCTATTTCCGCATCAACGAGCGCAACACCGGCCAGTTCGAGCGCACGCTGATCATCGCCGACAGGGGCTCCTATGTGAGCTATCTCGAAGGCTGCACCGCGCCACAGCGCGACGAGAATCAGCTGCACGCCGCCGTGGTCGAGCTCATCGCGCTCGATGACGCCGAGATCAAGTATTCGACGGTGCAGAATTGGTACCCCGGCAACTCGGAAGGCGTGGGCGGCATCTACAATTTCGTCACCAAGCGTGGCGACTGCCGCGGCGCCAACTCCAAGATTTCCTGGACCCAGGTCGAGACCGGCTCTGCGATTACCTGGAAGTATCCGAGCTGCATCCTGCGCGGCGACAACTCGCGCGGCGAGTTCTACTCGATCGCGATCTCCAACGGGTTCCAGCAGGTCGATAGCGGCACCAAGATGATCCATCTGGGCAAGAACACGACCAGCCGGATCATCTCCAAGGGCATCGCCGCCGGCAAATCGCAGAACACCTATCGCGGCCTTGTCACCGCGCATCGGAAAGCCACCGGCGCGCGCAACTACACCGCCTGCGACTCGCTCTTGATCGGAGACAAGTGCGGCGCGCACACCGTGCCGTATGTTGAGGCGAAGAATTCGTCGGCCACGTTCGAGCACGAGGCAACCACGTCGAAGATTTCCGAGGACGTGCTGTTCTACTGCGTCCAGCGCGGCCTCTCGCAGGAAGAAGCCGTGGGCCTCGTGGTCAACGGTTTCGTCAAGGACGTGCTGCAGCAGCTGCCGATGGAATTCGCTGTCGAGGCACAGAAGCTGATCTCGATCAGCCTCGAAGGTTCAGTTGGATAGGCACTCCTCCTGAGGAGGCCGCGCAAGCGGCCGTCTCGAAGGATGAGAGGAAAGATTGTGGCCATGTCCTTCGAGACGCGCCTTCGGCGCTCCTCAGGACGAGGAAGAAACGGAAGAAAATTATGTCATTGCTTGAAGTGAAAAACCTCCAGGTGCGTGTCGAGGACCGCGAGATCCTCCACGGGCTGTCGCTGACGGTGAACAAGGGCGAGGTGCACGCGATCATGGGGCCGAACGGCTCCGGCAAATCGACGCTCTCGCATGTGATCGCCGGCAAGCCCGGCTACGAGGTCACCGGCGGTGAGATCCTGTTCAAGGGCGAGAACCTCCTGGAAATGGAGCCCGATGAGCGCGCCGCCAAGGGCGTGTTCCTGGCGTTCCAGTATCCGGTGGAGATTCCCGGCGTTGCCACCATGAACTTCCTGCGCACGGCGCTGAATGCGCAGCGCAAGGCGCGCGGCGAGGCCGAATATTCGACGCCTGCGTTCCTGAAGAAGGTGCGCGATGTCGCCAAATCGCTCAACATCCCGCAGGACATGCTCAAGCGCGGCGTCAATGTCGGCTTCTCCGGCGGCGAGAAGAAGCGCAACGAGGTTTTGCAGATGGCGCTGTTCGAGCCAAGCCTGTGCATTCTCGACGAGATGGATTCGGGCCTGGACATCGACGCGCTGCGCATTGCGGCTGACGGCGTCAACGCGCTGCGTTCGCCCGACCGCGCAATGGTCGTCATCACCCACTATCAGCGGCTGCTCAACTACATCGTGCCCGACGTCGTCCACGTCATGTCGAGGGGCAGGGTGGTGAAGAGCGGCGGCAAGGAACTGGCGCTGGAGCTGGAAGAGTCCGGCTACGCCCAGTTCGAAGACGCTGCCTGATGGCAGGATGGAACCAGCGATGAACGTAGCTTTGGCAAAGACCGATACTGGACGTGCGCTGGGCGACACCTTTGCGGTTGCGTGCCAACGACTGCCAGTCGCCGGCAAGGTCGCCGAGTTGAGGCAGCAGGCGCTCGAGGCCTATGAGCGCATGGGCCTGCCGCACCGGCGCATCGAGGACTGGAAGTACACCGATCTGCGCGTGCTGATCCGCGAAGTGCTGCCGCCGGCGCCGCCGCCGGATGCTGCGGCGCTGAAGCGCGCCGAGGCCGCGCTGCAGACCGCGACAATCGAGGGCGCGCGCCGGCTGGTGCTGGTGGATGGCGCGTTCGTACCAAGACTTTCGGACGTCGGCGCGTTGGAGAAGGGCCTTAACATCCGTTCGCTCCGCGAGGCGATTGAAGGGAACGATAGCGCGCTGCAGGCGCAGCTGTTCTCGCTCGACACGTCCAATCCGATGGTGGCGCTGAACAGCGCGATGCTGACCGATGGCGTCGTGATCGACATCGCCGACGGCACTGTGCTGTCGCAGCCGCTCCATATCGTCCATATCGCTGCCGCGACCGCCTCGTCGATGTTCACCCGCTCGCTGCTCCGCCTCGGCAGGAATGCCTCGGCCACGCTGGTCGAGGGCTATGTCGCCGCGGACGGCGCCAAGAACTATCAGGCGCACGATTCCCTGGTGATCGCGCTTGGCGACAATTCCCGGCTCGATCATATCCGCCTGGTCGAGGACGCGGCTGACGCCGTCAACATCTCCTCGGCTGTCGTCACGCTCGGCGCACACGCGTACTTCAACACGTTCGGCCTCACCTCCGGTGCCGCCGTCAGCCGCTACCAGGCCAACATCGTCTTCGCCGGCAAGGGCTCGCGGGTCGAAACCAACGGCGTCAATCTGCTCAGGGGCCGCCAGCACGCCGACACCACGCTGTTCATGGACCATGCGGTGCCGGATTGCGCCAGCCGCGAGGTGTTCCGCGCCGTCATCGACGACAGGGCACATTCGGTGTTTCAGGGCCGTATCGTTGTGCGCCCGGATGCGCAGAAGACCGACGCCAAGATGATGACGCGGGCGCTGCTGCTGTCCGACGATGCGGAGGCCGACAACAAGCCGGAGCTGGAGATTTTTGCCGACGACGTCACCTGCGGCCATGGCGCTACGTCAGGTGCACTGGATGAGAGCCTGCTGTTTTATCTGCGCGCCCGCGGGCTGCCGGAGAAGGACGCGCAGGCGCTGCTGATTCAGGCGTTCGTCGGCGAGGCGATCGAATCCATCGCCAGCGACGCGCTGCGTGATCTCGCGACGTCGATGGCGGAACGCTGGCTGAGGGCACGGCCATGACCCTGCATCCCGCGGTCGCCAATGGTTCCTATGACGTCGCCCGCGTCCGCGAGGATTTCCCGGCGCTGGCGCTGAAGGTCTATGGCAAGCAGCTCGTCTATCTCGACAATGCCGCTTCCGCCCAGAAGCCGACCGCCGTGCTCAAGCGGATGACCGACGCCTATCACAGCGAATACGCCAACGTACATCGCGGCCTGCACTACCTCGCCAATGCGGCGACGGAAGCCTATGAGGGCGGCCGGGCCAAAGTGGCAAGCTTCCTCAATGCGCGGCGCAACGAGGAGATCATCTTCACCCGCAACGCTACCGAGGCGATCAACCTGGTCGCGTCCTCCTGGGGCGAGCCGAATATCGGCGAGGGCGACGAGATCGTCATCTCCATCATGGAGCACCATTCCAACATCGTGCCCTGGCATTTCCTCAGGGAACGCCATGGCGCCGTGATCAAATGGGCGCCGATCGATGACGACGGCAATTTCCTGATCGACGAGTTCGAGAAGCTGTTGGGGCCGCGCACCAAGCTGGTGGCGATCACGCAGATGTCGAATGCGCTCGGCACCGTTGTGCCGGTGAAGGAGGTCGTGAAGCTCGCGCATGACCGCGGCATCCCGGTGCTGGTCGACGGCAGCCAGGCCGCGGTGCATCTGGCCATCGACGTGCAGGACATCGACTGCGACTTCTACGTCTTCACCGGTCACAAGCTGTACGGCCCAACGGGCATCGGCGTGCTCTATGCCAAGCATGAGCACCTCGTCGCGATGCGGCCCTATAACGGCGGCGGCGAGATGATCCGCGAGGTCGCGCGCGACTGGGTCACCTATGGCGATCCCCCGCACAAGTTCGAGGCGGGCACGCCGGCGATCGTGGAATCGATCGGGCTGGGAGCGGCGATCGACTACGTCAATTCGATCGGCAAGGAGCGCATCGCCGCGCACGAGCATGGGCTGCTCACCTATGCCCAGGAGCGGCTACGCGAGATCAATTCGCTACGGGTGTTCGGCACCGCCCGCGACAAGGGGCCGGTGATCTCCTTCGAGCTGAAGGGGGCGCATGCCCACGACGTCGCCACCGTGATCGACCGTCAGGGGATTGCGGTGCGCGCCGGAACCCACTGCGTGATGCCGCTTTTAGAACGGTTCAAGATTACTGCCACCTGCCGCGCTTCCTTCGGCATGTATAATACGAAGGAGGAAGTCGACCACCTGGTGCAGGCGCTGATCAAGGCGCGGGAATTGTTCGCATGACTGACACGGCCGAAATCAAAACCGCCTCCGTGGAAACCCATTCGGCGCTGCCGCCGGAGGAGACGGAGCGCCTGAGCGGCGAGATCATCGCCGCGCTGAAAACGGTGTTCGATCCGGAGATTCCGGCCGATATCTACGAGCTCGGCCTGATCTACAAGGTGGACCTCAGGGAAGACCGCGGCGTCGATATCGAGATGACGCTGACCACGCCGAACTGCCCGGCCGCAGGCGAACTGCCGACCATGGTGGAGAATGCGGTCGCCAGCGTTCCCGGCGTCGGCTTCATCAACGTGAATCTCGTGTGGGATCCGCCCTGGACGCCGGACCGGATGAGCGACGAGGCCCGCCTCGTGCTCAATATGTGGTGATGGAAAGCGTTTTCGAGCGAAGTGGTATCGGTTCGCGTGAAGAATACGCGTCAAACAAAGAGTGAGTGAGCGTTTTTCGAGTGGAGACCGGATCGCGCGAGAAAAGCATCAAGCAAGAGCGAGCCGGGTTTGGATTCTAGGGAACAGAGCGGCATTGATTTGCCGCCGGGATTGACCAAATGACTGATATGACACCCGCTGCACCAGCCAAGCCGAAACCGCGCCCCCGTCCGCAGGTCATGAAGCTGACGGATGCTGCGGCTGCGCGCGTCA
>DASWVJ010000035.1:0-32576 GCA_036406295.1 Bradyrhizobium sp. | reverse complement strand
GAGGCCGACCGATCACAGGTCTACGTCAGCACAGTTGCTCCCCGGTGAGCGGCCTTTATTGTCACCGTTGCCGTCCCCGCACAGGCGGAGCGGATAGACGCCAGGGTCGCGGCGCCAGGACCACACGACTTCGCCGTCCGCCGCATGCCCCACTCGTCAACGAGACCGCAGCGTCCATCGCATCCCATGCCCAACGTATCGTGACGATCGCGAAACGCCCCTCATGTGGGCTCGGGACAGGTCGGGTTAGATCACCAATCTATAATTCTGTAAAGCAGAATATCTTTCATCGCGAGGCTTGACACGATTCCGTAAAACAGAACTGATTTGCCGGTCGCGTCATCCTGTCGCACGCTGCCTCGTGGCGGATGGTTTGAGGCGCCCGGCAACCAGCAGGGGATAGCCCAGCCAAAGGCCGAGCAGCACGGCGAGGGAGGCGACGCCGGATGCCATGGCAATGCCGGCGCTTTCGACCGCCTTGAAGAATACGACCGCGACATCGCTGGCGATGCCGACGGCGAGCGGGATGGAGCCTGCCACGACGAGCAGGGACCCGATCTGGAAAAACCTCGGGTTGTCCTCGCCGTGAAAGCCGATGCGGTGGAGGGCGGCCGGCGTCATCAGAAGGGTGACCGACAGCGCTACCGCGCTCAGGCCAACGACGTGGATATACTTGAAGACAGGCGGCAGCTCGGTGAACGCCTTGGTGAGCACCGCGATCAACTGAAAGCCCAGCAGCGCCTGCGCGCCGGGAATGATCACGCGGGCCTCCGTCAGCATCTGCTCGATCCTGGATTTCAGGGGAGTGCTGGTGTGCTCCTGTGCCATCGATTCCTTCCGTTCCTGTCTGAAGGCGAAGCCAAGACCGTAAAGAAGTCCAAGCGCGATCGCCGTGAATGACGCCCCCGCGGCAATGCCGATGCTTCGGTTGAACAACTGCTCGAACGTCACGAAGGTTGCCGCGCCGAGCCCGAGCGTCAAAGGCAGCAGGCTCGCGGCGGCGAGCGCGCCGGCGATCCGGACCGCGCCCGGCCTGCTTTCGCCGGCGAAGACGATCTGGTGGAACAGCGATGGCGCGATCAACAGGCCAACGCTTATGAGCAACAGCACAAGCCCGGCGCAGTGAACGTAACGGCTCGCCGTGGGGATGCCTGAAAACAGCTCCTGAAACACCGCTTCAAACTGAAAGCCGAACAATACCTGTGCGCCCAGGATGAGCAGGCGCGATTCATCGAGCGCCGTTTTGAGCTTGTCTTCGATGGCCATTGCCACATCAGCCTGCTGCGCGCGAACACCCGCGGAGCCGCCATGCGCATGGCGGCTCTGCGGGTGCGGACAGCCTATCTACGTTCGCCGATCGTCGCGGCGGGCCTGGCCTTGTCGAGGTCCTGCGCCATCTGCAAATGGTGTTGCAGCGCAGGCAGGGTCTTGCCGGCCCAGTCCTTCAGCGCGGGATTGTTGCCGCCCTTCGCGTAGCGCTCGAACAGGTCGACAGCGTCCTTGTGCGCGCTGACCTGCATCGAGGTGAACTCGGAACCGAAGTCCGTGCCGCTTGCGGCCTTGAGCTTGTCGAGCTTGCTTTGGTGCGAGCTGTCGAGCGCCGTGGGCAGCTCGGCCTTCACCTTGCCGCCGGAGACCAGCCCCTTCAGCTCGGTGCTGGTCTTGGTGTGATCCGTCACCATTTGCGAGGCAAAGGATTTCTCAGCCGCATTTCCTTTCTGCTGCGCGAGCTTGCTGGACTCGATCTCGAACATGTCCGATATCGCGACTTCCTTGACGAAGTCGGACGTCGAAGGGCTGACACCGAGCATGGAATTGACGCCGGTCTTTTCGCCGACGGATTGCGCCAGCGCGGGCGCGGCGATCATAAGGCAGGCGGTTGCGATCAAGATACGTCGCATAAGGTTCTCCATCAGCTTGCAGCCTTGCGGTTGACGCCCTTGCGGGATGCGGCGCGGGCCGTATCGGCGTTAATGGCGCGGCGCGGGTGAGGTTCCTGGCTGGTCGTTGCGGATTGGAACAAGCCTCTTCCGGCGCTTCAGGTGGAAAGCCTGGCGAGCGTCTCGTTCAAATTGCAGCGATCAAGCGCTGCGGAATCGAACCGTCGCGCTGCGCAAGCCGGCGAAACGGCGTCATAGCGGGCAGATTTGCAGCTTGGGCGTGCCGTGAGGGCGTGGCGTGGATCTGCATCGCTCGCGGTACGGGAGGCGACAGGAACCTGCGGCGCGGACCCGCGTTGATGGTTCCGAAAATTCGCTTTGATGGTTCCGAAACTCACTTTGTGGAGCATGAGATATCGGCGCTGCGATTGGCAGGCCGCGCCGCCGGTTTGTATGGAGGAGAAAGCCGAATGCCTGCGCTGATGGCATTGCTGGTGGTTCTTGCGTTAAGCTTTCATGCGTCGGCCCGCGATCTCGACGGCCGCTATGCCAATTCACCTCTGAAGCAATGGTTCGAGAGCCTTGCCAGCAAGAAGGGTCTGTGCTGCTCGGATGCCGACGGCACGGCGCTGTCCGACGTCGATTGGGAATCGAAAGACGGTCACTATCGCGTGTGGCTTGACGGCGCCTGGTATGATGTGCCTGACGACGCCGTGATCACGGTGCCCAACCGTGCAGGGAGAACGATGGTATGGCCAATGCGCGGCGCACTTGGCTTGACCATCCGCTGCTTCATGCCGGGGCCGATGACCTGAAATACCGGCCTCAATCCGAAAATTCCCTGAGCGTCAGCGCGTCGGCCGGTGTTGCGCTCTTCTGGTCATTGTCGAAATAGACATAGACATCGCAGCCTTGCCGCTTCCACGAGCGGATGCGTCGGGCCCACTGCATGAGCGTTGCGCGGCTGTAGTGCCCGCAATAGCGGCCGCCGGGACCGTGACCGCGCACGTAGACGAAATCGGCGGTCCGCTTGTAGTGCCACCCGGACGTGCCGATCTGGATGCGGGCAGCCGCCATCAAATCTTCCGTTCGTACGACCGGACTTACAAACGGCAAGGCGGCTGGCGGTTCCCGACCGCCTGCCGCACCGCAAGGAACGAGTGCCGCTCGTCCCGATTGTGATCCGAGATCAGAAGGAGGATCAGCCATGACCGCCAACGGACAGCTTGCCGTCGTCACGGGGGCATCGAGCGGGATAGGATTGGAACTTGCCAGATGCTGCGCCGAAGCCGGATTCGATCTGGTGATTGCAGCCGATGAACCGCAAATCGAAGCGGCTGCCGCCTCGCTCCGTGAGACGGGCGTCCGGGTCGACGCCATACAGGCCGATCTTGCGACCATTGAAGGCGTCGACCGGCTTTGGGCGGCGACCCTTGGCCGGCCGGTCGATGCGCTGCTGGCAAACGCCGGAAGGGGTCTGGGTCATGGCTTTCTGGACCAGGATCTTCGCAAAGTGCGCGCCGTGATCGACACCAACATCACCGGCACGGTCCATCTGATCCACAAGGTGGGTAATGACATGCGGCGCCGAAACTCCGGCCGGATCCTGATCACCGGCTCGATTGCAGGCTTCGTCCCCGGAAGTTTCCAGGCGGTCTACAATGCCAGCAAGGCGTTCCTGAACTCGTTCTCCTTCGCGCTGCGTGAGGAGCTGAAGGATACGCGCGTCACCGTGACCTGCCTGATGCCCGGCGCCACCGAAACGGAATTCTTCCGCCGCGCGGACATGCTGGATACCAATGTGGGTACCGCACGGAAGGACGATCCGGCCGCCGTTGCGAAAGACGGCTTCGACGCCATGATGCGCGGCGACGGCGACATCGTCAGCGGCCTGTACAACAAGGTGCAATCCGCCATGGCGCATGTGATGCCGGCAGCGCTGCTTGCGAAGGAGCACCGCCGCAGGGCCGAGCCCGGCACGGCGCATCCGCACTGACCACAGACCCGGATGCGCATGGAACGTTCCTTTGAAGGAGGGCGTTGATCCCGGCGATATTGTCATTGTCAGGGAGAGCCCCTGGGGCTCATGAAGAACTTTGCCGATGCGGCGTTCGAGCCGGAAGCGATCGAGGCGATGACGGCCGCGCTCGATCATGCGGTGGCCAGCCTTCCCGACCCGGTGAGCTCCTTGCATGTCAGCCGGCTGGCGGAGTCCATCCTGCGCACCGCAAAATCCGGCGAACGAAGCGTCGACGTCCTCGAGCGCATCGCCCTGCTCGAACTGCAGATCACGCCGAGGAATTGAGAAGACGTCTTGCCCCAAGCTCTGCACATGATCTTTCGTTTATCCAGGAACGGAGCAGGGCAGGCCGGCGTTTTCCCTGCATGATCGAAACTCCGCACCAGGTTCTGGAAAACTCGTTCAGGATTGCATGGGACTACCTGCAACTGACGGGCGAGCTCGGCGAGCCCGAGGCTGCAACCCGCTTCCTGCTCGACAACATCGTGACCGCGATGAAGCAGGGTGAGCGCCGCCAGCTCTTGCTGTCCAATCGCGCCATCGATGCCTACAGGCGTCGGCAAACCGCGCGGGACTTCGCGCTGGTGTCGTGAGACACGCAGGCCATGAAGCCGCTCGGTAGCGCGGTCCATATCTGCGTCGATATGCAGCGCATCTTCTCGCGGGGAGGCATCTGGGAAACGCCCTGGATGGAGCGGGTCCTGCCGACGATCGTCGATCTGGTGGCGCGTCATCCCCGGCGAACGGTGTTCACGCGCTTCATCACGCCGCGTTCCCCCGAGGAAGCGCCGGGACAATGGCAGAGCTATTTTCGCCGCTGGAAGACCGCGACCCGGCACGCGATGGATGTCTCTCAGCTCGATCTCGTTCCGGAGCTCGCGCGATTTGCGCCGCCGGCAACCGTGGTCGACAAGCCTGCCTATTCGGCTTTCTTCCGCTCGCCGCTCAGCGATTTCCTTACGGAGAGGGGAGTGAACACCGTGATCGTCTCGGGCGCCGAGACCGACGTCTGCGTGCTCTCGACCGTGCTCGACGCCGTCAATATCGGTTTTCGCGCCGTGCTCGTGGAAGATGCGCTGTGCAGCTCGTCGGATGCGGGGCACGAAGCGCTGATGACGATGTACCGGCTGAGATTCAGCGAGCAGATCGATCTTGTCACCGCCGAAGCGCTGACGGAAGTCTGGCAGCCGGAGCAGTAGGAACGAATTTCAGCAATCCAGTGTTGTCCGGCCACAAACCCAGGGAGAATGTCGATGGCCGAAAAGAATCTCAATGAACTGTTTCTCGATACGCTCAAGGACATTTACTACGCCGAGAAGCACATTTTGAAAGCGCTGCCCAAAATGGCAAAGGCCGTCAGTTCCGACGAGCTGCGCGCCGCCTTCGAAAAGCATTACGACGAAACCGAAGGACAGGTCGAGCGGCTCGAGCAGATCTTCGAGATGCTGGGCAAGGCCGCGCGCGGCAAGAAGTGCGATGCCATCGAAGGGATCATCGATGAAGGCAAGGAGATCATGGACGAATATGCCGACACGCAGGCGCTGGACGCCGGGCTGCTGGCGGCGGCACAGTCGGTCGAGCACTACGAAATCTCCCGCTACGGAACGTTGAAGGCTTGGGCTGCCAAGCTCAACATGCCGCAAGCGGTAAGGCTGCTTGATGCGACGCTGTCCGAAGAAAAGAAGACTGACGAAATCCTGAGCAAGCTTGCAGAGCGGGAGGTCAATCAGGAGGCCGCGGCCTAGGAACGGTCCGGCGGCGGAGGCGTTGGCCCCGATCACCTCTCAGGTGAATCCTCCCGATGACTCCCTCGGCCCGCACAGGGCCGAGGGCTTTTGCCGTAGCCGGTAAGCAACCGCAGCAGCCGTTCCGTCAGGGCGCCGAGCGCAAAGCCAGCAACGACGTCGCTTGTCCAATGCGCCAGCAGCACAACGCGGGTCAGCGCAAGGCCTGCGCTCAGCGCCCATACCACGTTGCGC
Organism: Bradyrhizobium sp.; assembly: GCA_036406295.1. Taxonomy (GTDB): domain Bacteria; phylum Pseudomonadota; class Alphaproteobacteria; order Rhizobiales; family Xanthobacteraceae; genus Bradyrhizobium. The sequence continues at coordinate 26,697 of DASWVJ010000035.1, read as the reverse complement.
CCGGCCGCAGGCAGCACCGTGGCGGCCGACGCCAGGGCGCCCACATGCACGGCGTGGCCGGATGGGAAAGCATCGAGAGGCTTGCCTGAGATCGGCACGCCGTGGAGATGGCCTTGCGCCGTCACGCGATCCGGCCGTCGCTGATCAAACACCGATTTCAGCAAGTGCGGGATCAGGCTTGCCGCCAGCGTGGTGAGCAGGAGATGGTTGCTGTTCCTGCGTTGGCGCGGCGAGCCACGGCGGCTGCACAGCCACCAGCCCGCCGCAACTGCCACCAGGATGTGCTCGTCGGCGCCCCAGGTGAGCGCGGAGGCCGCCCGTTCGGCGCCCGGACTGGTGTGGTTCGAGACGGCATTTGCGATCTCGATGTCCGCCCGCGTGGGCGGTACCCGGTAAGGCATGGCCGTCGGACTCCAATTGGTCTTTTTCCCGTCAGGAAATTTCGCGGGGGAGTTTCCGGTCGCGCTGCGGATCGCGCGCCTCGTTGACCTCGGCGACGTGATAGCCCTTCGGGAGAATTTGACCGCCGGCCCCGTCCGCTACGGGAACGTCGGTCACCAGTCCTTCAATCAAGGCGGCTTCCCAGACTTCTTTCTCGGTCGGGAACGGGCTTCCGATCTGCTTATTGCCTTCAAAGAGCGCGTACATGGTTGCCTCCTTGCCGAGGGGACTTAGGAAGGCGTCTCCATGTTGCTCCTGCCATTCCTCGTCCTCCTTCAGGAGTTGAACGGAAAGCGTGCAGATCGGTTCCGATCCGGTGGAACGGCATGCAGGAACTTTGGTCAGGCGTTCGTATTCAACGTTCGTGTTCAAAGTGACGGCTGTGCATGTCTTGAGGATTGAATGAAGAAGCCCGACGTTCGCAAGGGAATGCCACCCGTCAAGCTGTCGCGCGATGAATTTGAAAAGCGCTACCGCCGGCGTTTCATCGACCCGGCCTTCCAGCCACTGGGGAAAGAACTCGATGCGATCATCGCGGCAGCGTGGGATGCCTATAGCCACTCGCGCAAGGCGCCGTTGACCCGCAAGGCCGGCGCAGGCTTTGCCGATCCCGACTACGATATTTCCGTCGATTGGCTGTCTGCCAGCAAGGCCGTCAAGCAAGCGCAACGCCACCATGACGACCCAAGGGAAAAGCCGCGTATCCTCATCGTCAACGGATCTTCGCGCAGCGAGCATAGCTGTCCGGGCGAGATGTCAAAGACCTGGCGGATGGTCAAGTTTGCAGAACCCGATCTCCATGAGATGGGGTTTGCGGTCGACATCCTCGACCTGTCGCGCACGGCATCCGAGTTCGGAAAGCAAATCCATCCCTGCAAATCATGCGTGGCGACTTCCATGGCGCTTTGTCACTGGCCGTGCAGCTGCTACCCGAACTACGCGCTCGGCCAGACCGACGACTGGATGAACGAGATTTACCCGCTGTGGGTGGCTGCGCAGGGCATTCTGATCGTGACTCCCGTGAACTGGTATCATGCGCCGGCCGCGCTCAAGTCGATGATCGACCGCCTGGTCTGCGCCGACGGCGGCAACCCCGATCCGTCCTCCACGCACGGCAAGAAGGCTGCGGAAGCCAAGGCGCTGGAACTGAAGGGCTGGCCGTATCCGCGCCATCTCGCGGGCCGCCATTTCGGGCTCGTCGTGCACGGCGACAGTGCCGGCGCCGAAACGCTGCGGCGATCGCTTTCCGACTGGCTGACGGATATGGGACTGATTTCCGCCGGCCGTACCGCGGAGGCCGAAGGTTACGTCGGGTACATGGAGCCGTACGCCAGTTCGCATGAGGCGCTCGATGCGGATCATGCCTTCCGGCAGGAAATCGTGAACGCGGCGAAGGCGCTTGGCAATGCGGTCCATCTCGCGCGCGCCGGCCGGCTGGACAATCCCGCCGCCGGACTGGTCGATCCGGAGCCGAAGTAGCGTTTTAGGGCAGCCCGTCGCCGCCAGATGAGCCGTAGACCTGTCCATTGGCGTAGCTGGCATCGCTGGCCGCCAGCTGAACGTAGATCGAAGCCAATTCGGCGGGTTGACCTGGACGGCCGAGCGGCGTGTGCCCGCCGAACTTCTCGAGCTTTTCCATCGGAGCACCGCCTGACACCTGCAGCGGAGTCCAGATCGGCCCGGGGGCAACGGCATTGACGCGGATGCCCTTGGGACCAAGCTGCTTCGCCAGCGACTTCACGTAGTTCATGGTAGCCGCCTTGGTCTGCGCATAGTCATAGAGTTCGGGAGAGGGATCATAGGCCTGCTCGGACGAGGTGCCGATGATCACGGCGCCCGGCTTGAGATGGGGCAGCGCCGCCTTGATGATCCAGAAGGGCGCGTAGATGTTGGTCTTCATGGTCGCGTCGAAATCTTCCGATGAGACATCGAGAATGGACTCGCGGGCCTGCTGTCGCGCGGCGTTGTTGACGATGATGTCGAGGCCTCCGAGACCCTCACGTGCACGGGCGACAAGCTCCCGGCAGAATTTTTCGTCGCGCAGATCGCCGGGGATGGCGAGGGCGATGCGTCCTTCCGCCTCGATCAATTCGATGACCTCCCGTGCATCCGGCTCTTCGCTCGGAAAATAGTTGATGGCGACGTCGGCGCCTTCGCGCGCGTAGGCGATGGCGGCGGCCCGGCCCATGCCGGAGTCGCCGCCCGTGATCAGCGCCTTGCGCCCTGCAAGTCGGCCGCTGCCCCGATAGGTTTTTTCGCCGTGGTCGGGCCGGGGTTCCATCTTGCCGGCAAGGCCCGGCCATGGCTGGGTCTGCCGCTTGAACGGCGGCTTGGGAAACTTGCTGTTCGGGTTCTCAAGGGCGGCTTCGGCCATTTGTCTCCTCCATCTGACGGATTCCAATCGATGAGCGAGCAAATCGTTGCCTGCGCTGCGGCGCTGCCGGTCCTAGTAGCTGACGATGTGAAGATACATCGCAAGCAGCGTTGCGACGCTCAGGATCGCGATCCCAAGAAAGAAGCGTCCCATCATCCGATCATGCCCCGCCGTGCTCGCGCCTATACTGGTTGTCCTAACCAGCGTGCACATCCGGCGTTCCAAGAATTACCGCCCGACCTGCCGTTCGCCGCGGAACGGGAACATAGAATGACGGATCGCGTTCCCAGCCCAGGGAGGAGCGCCATGCTGAGAGAGGAACAGGTCGCAGTTCTCCGCGACATCGCCCAATCAATCGCCTTCGCCGACGATATGCAGGGGGAGGTCGATAAGCTGATCAGGGAGGGTTATGTCGCCAAGGACGGCGACCTCTATGAGCTGACGCCGAAGGCGCAAAAACTGCTTTCGGATCGCGCCGCGGGTTTGAACCAAGCGTAGGCGGCGTAGCGGCCGTTGCCGTTGAAAGGAGACCGCCATGGAGATCGTATATTTCGCAGGCGCTTTCGTCCTTCTCACCGCGTTGATCTACGGCGTGCTCAGTTATCGTTACCGCAACAGGGCGGCGACGGAAGCTGGAGGCGAGATCGCGCGGGAGCGGTACAGGAAGAACGAAACCTGAGCGCGGACTGCATTTGCATGTGCGCGGGCTCGCTCGTCGGCGGCTCAGGAAAGAAAATCCCATGCGGCATGGAGTAGGCGCATGGCCTCAATCGAAGAAATCGCAAAGCCCCTTGCCAGGGCAATCAACATCTATAGTCGCGTGGCCAGGCACCCGCTTGACGATGCGCTGCGCCGCGAGCTGGCGCGTCACATCAAGAAACTTGCCGACCAGGGAATCGAAGACGCCAACAGGCTGACGGTGCATGGCCTGAGCTATCTGAGATCGCGCGAGCAAAGGCGCCGCAAACGGCAGAAAACTCATTCGTAAGGCGGAAGCGCATCAGCCCGCCCGGATCGTGTTCCAGCCAGTGGCATGTCGCCTCAGGCGGCATCGCCTTGCGAACCACTCTTTCCGGCACACGTTGATTCCGCATAGTGGCAGAGGAGAGAAGCGCGCATGACCAAGCACAGCAAGACCGCGCGGCCCAGCGACATCGACCTTTACCGCAATCCGCTGATCGGCGGTTCCAAGGGAGTGACCATGGCGCAGGCCGCACCCGAGGATATCGAGGAGATCGCGGGCGAGAACACATTCGAGGGTGATCTCGAGAACGATGCCAACGCGCAGGGCGGGATCGACAAGGAGAACAGGCGTCGGGGCCGGCCCGCGCGCGACCAGACACCGAAACCGCGCAAAGTCGAGTGGCACGGCCGAAAGACGCATGAGCAGCAGATCCGCATGATCGAGCGCAAGCCCGACGTACCCAATGCGCGGCGGATCGAGGAGGAGATGGCGCAACTTCCCGAAGGCGCATCGCGCTTGCCGCGGCACGGCGAGGCGCGCCAATCGGAGTTCGTGGTGAGCCGGGGCGGCCTCAACCAGGAGAGCCATCACAACAAGCACAACAACCCCGGTCAGAGCGGCCACAAGCCGCCGAAGCATCGCGGCCCGTGACCGCGGCCGATTGCCGTCAGCGGAACGTTGCTTCGGTTCGGCGGTTGCACAGAGGATATCGAAAGGAGAACCTCAATGGACTGGAACCGCGTCGAAGGGAACTGGAAGCAGGTCAAGGGCAAGGTCAAGGAGCAGTGGGGCAAGCTGACCGATGACGATCTCGATGTCATCGACGGCAAGCAAGACCAGCTCGAGGGTCGGCTGCAGCAGCGCTACGGCTACGCCAAGGATCAGGCGAAGAAGGAAGTGAATGAATGGTTCGGCCGCCAGAAATGGTCGTAACGGAAAAGCCCCGGTCCGCCGGGGCTTTTTCGATTTGCGCGCGGCCAGTGTGATGGTTCGGAAGCACCAGAAGGAATCAAAGTATCCAGTGTCCCTTTAATTCGAAGTTCGCAAAGCGATTGCCGCAACAGCATGCGAACTTTGGATTTGGAGCGCTAGTCCGTGGGCGGCGGCGCGGTGACGGCCCAGGACGGATCGGCGCCGAAGGGATGGTCGATGAAGAATGCCCAGGTGCCGTCGGGGAGCCTGCGATGCACTTCCATGCCATGATGGTGCACGACCGTGGTCTTTCCGTCCCTGGCGGTGCCCTTGATCAGCCATTGCGACCTGGTCATCGCAAAATCGCCCGACACTGTCGTGTGGTGGGTAGCAACATCCATATGCGGCTTCAGCCCGATATAGGCGGCCATGGTCTGGCGGATGCCGTCGGCGCCGCGCGCGATCCTGGTGCCGCCGTGAACCTGGTCGACCTGCACGATCGATGCGTCGGGGTGATACATCGCGACCGCAGCATCGACATCGCCGGCGTTGAAGGCTTGCGCCAGCCAAAGGTTGCATAGTTCCGGGGATGGGGCGCCCATTGCGGAGTCTCCTCTCGATTCCTGATCCGGGGGAGGTGGGGTGGCCTGCGCGCAAGCAAACGCGGTGAACCCGCAAGCGCGGCTTGCGTTGAATGCAAGCAGCCCATCACCAGATCTGCTCCCGATGTCAGGCATGTTTTCGCTGGAAGACCTTCGATTGATCCGCAGCATCGGCACGGCGGGAACGCTGACCGGCGCGGCGCGGCTGCTCAAGGTGGACCATTCGACAGCTTTCCGCCGTCTCGACGCGATCGAGCGCCGCCTGGGAACGAGGCTGTTCGACCGCGGTCGGGACGGCTATGCGGCGACTTCCGCCGGCGAGGTGGCGATCGAGAGGGCTGATCGCATCCTTTCCGATGTCGGCGAGCTCGAACAGCGGCTGGCCGGCGAGGACCTGCGGCCCTCGGGTGTCGTTCGGATGACAACACCGGACACGCTCACGGATATCATCGCGCCGCTGTTCGCGAGGCTGGCTGCAGAGAATCCGGCCGTCACGGTCGAGCTGGTGGTGACGAACACGTTCGTCCCGCTTACCAAGCGGGAGGCGGACATTGCGCTCCGGCCCGCGGCGGCGGCCCCGGAGGGACTGGTCGGCCGCCGGCTCGCCGGCGTCGCCACCGCCATCTACGCCGCGCCGGACTATCTGGCGAGGCACCGGGGAAAGCCGCTCACGGCGCTTGACTGGATCGGCTTCGAGGAAAGCCTCGCGCATCTGCGTTCGGCACGCTGGATATCCGCCAATATCGAAAGCGAGCGGGTCGTGTTTCGGGCGAATTCGCTGGCGGCGCTGCGATCTGCGGTCGCAGCCGGCCTCGGTGTCGCGGCGTTGCCCTGCTATTTCGCGGACCTTATGCCTGGGCTTCACCGCATTGGAGAGCCGCTGCCGGAGATGGAGACATCGTTGTGGCTGCTGACCCATCCCGGGCTTCGCCGCGTCAGGCGCGTTCGCTTTGTGCTGGACGCCATCGCCGATCACGTGGCCAGGCGGCGGGCGCTGATCGAGGGGCGCGAGCCTGGTCCGGTTCCAGATAGCGGCAAATCGCCCCCTATTAATATTACCCCTTAACCGAACATTAAGGATAAGTTTGCGGCTGCGAAGGCCGCGGCCTAGCGTGCGGCAAGCATTGTAGAGTCAACGAGTTGGTGCGTGCCATGACGCTCAAAATAGTTGGAGTTATTGCATCCCTCGGCGCAGCTGCGCTCGCGCTTTCGGCAACAGAGACGTTCGCCAGGGGCGGCAAGGGTGGAGCAGCTGCCGTGCCCTTCGTGCGGCCCGGGGTTCCGATCGGCCAGAGGCCCTTCCTGCACCATCGCCGCGGCTTTGCCGGCGGTTTCTGGCCGGCAGGCGGCTTCTATGACGGCGCTCCGTTTGGCGAGCCGCTGATGGGTAGCTCCCTGCCGCTGTCGACCGACATCAACTATACCTACACCTACAAGCAGGACGTGCCGTGGGACTGGGCGCACCGCTATCCGCCGAACGTCGTGCCGTCCGATCGGCAGTACGTGCCGGCCTGCTCGAACGAGCCGGTGACCGTCCCCGGAAGCAGCGGCGAGCAGACCGTCAACGTCATCCGCTGCTATTGATCGCAAAAGCGTAGGCGCGTTAGCCGCAAGGCGTAACGCGCCGCCCCTTGCGATGTCGGATTGCGCTTGCGCTAAACTCCTGCGTCAGAATCGATTCTATCCCCTCATCGGATGGGTTGAGCCATCGCGTCCGCGCCTAGCGCGGCGGCGGTGGGTCAATTACGAATCCGAGGCTTCGCCGTACGCGGCAGGCTCGCCGATGAGCCGTGAAATCGCGCCCACCAACTGCTCGGACGCAAAGGGCTTGGTCAGCAGCACACTGTCCGGCACGCCCCACATCGGCCATTCCTGCGGTGCGGCGCCGGTGATGTAGACGACGGGAAATGCCGGATCGACCTCGCGCGCCGCGCGGGCCACGTGCCAGCCGTCAAGGCGTCCCAACAGTTTGATGTCGGTGATCAGCGCCGAGTAGTTCGAGCGGAATGCCTTGAGCAGCGTGACGGCTTCCTCTCCGGAACCGGCGATCGCCGGCTCGAAGCCGCCGTCGCGCAACGCTTCCTCCAGGAAGAACTGAATGTCCGGGTCATCCTCGATGACCAGGACCACAGGTAGTTTATTCTCCAAACGAAACCCCTGAGATACGGCTGCCGGAATGTTCAGGTGAACGGCCCGCAGTACCAAATCGTTCCGTTCAAAAATGTACACAGGATTCGACTCCGTGACACAGGCGAAATTTCGCCGGAAATCGCGAGAACTTGGCGGCCGCTTTGCGGCGAACAAATGAAAACGGAGGCCGCAAGGCCTCCGTCTTCGTTCGATATCGGTCGTTGGTTTATCCGAGCCGGCCCGCGGCATGGGCGAGCAGGGTGTAGACCAGGCCCGTCTCCGAGGTGAGGTGGGCGCGCAGCGCCTGAGGGCCGCGCTCGTCGCGGGCGACTTCGTCGAGCAGGCGCTCGAACTCGGCGATGTAGCGGTCGACCGTCTGCTTGAAGCCGCGGTCGGCGCGGTACTTGCGCGCGACCTCGTCGAACGCCTTCTGGCCGGCCGGCGTGTACAAGCGCTTGGAGAACGCCTTGCTCTCGCCGCGCTGATAGCGATCCCACATCTCTGCGGCGAGGTTGCGGTCCATCAGACGGCCGATATCGAGCGACAGCGACTCCAGCGGATTGGCCGGGCCTTGCGCGCGGCCGCGCTGCGGCTGCGGCTGGCCGTTGCCATCGGTGCGGCTGAGCAGATCCGAGAGCCAGCCGTCACCCCGGCCGTCGTTGTTGGCGGGCGAGACGGGAGGGGCCTCGGTGCGGCGCGCGGCGGGCATGCCGAGGTCGGGCGGGGGCAGGGTGGAGGCGCTGCCGCGTCCGCCACCGCCGCCGACGGCGGCTGCCATCATGGGCTCTTCCTGGCGCACGCTGGAACGGCCCTGCGTCACCACGTCGAGGCCGCGGCCATGATGCGCCACGATACGGTTGAGCTCCGCGAGCGCCTCGATCTGGTCGACGATCACCTTGCGCATCTGCGCAGTGCTCTCGGCGGCCTCCTGCGGCATTTCGAGAACGCCGCGGCGCAGCTCGTTGCGGGTCGCCTCGAACTCGCTGTGCATCTCGGCGGCCATCTGCTTCATCGAGGCCACCATCGCCGAGAACTTCTCGGTCGACTGCTTGAACATATGGTCGGTTTCGTGCGCGCTCTGCTGGTACAGCTCGTTCATGGCATCGAGCGTCTGGTGGCGCTCGTTCTCGGCGGCGGCGCGCACCGCCTCGAACTGGCGGCTGATCGCGGCCGAGCCGGCGCCGGCGGTCTCCGCCACCACGCGGGCGATGTCGCGGGCGCGCTCTTCGGCAGCCGCCAGCGATTCATCGAGCAGGCTCGTGAAGCGCGACAGCCGCTGGTCGAGGTCGGCGGTGCGCAGGTCGATGGTGGTGACCAGCGATTCCAGCGTCGACTTGCGCTCGGCGACCGAATTGGAGGTCGAGCGGTTGGCCTGCTCGACCACGGCGGCGGCGTCCACGAGGGCCTTGCCGTGGCTGTCGAACTGGCTCGACAGCGAATTGAGGTCGGCCAGTGCCTTGGTGGTCTTGTCGTTGAACACCGACAGCTGGTCCTCCAGCGTCTGCGTCGCCACGCCGTTGCGGCTGGTGACGTCGTTCATCGCGGAGACGAAGTCGGCGACGCGCGTGACCAGCGCGCGCTCCAGCGAGTTGAGGTTGTCCTGGGCGCCCGTGAGCACTTCCTGCAGTAGGATGTTGCCCTCGCGCAGCCGCTCGAACAGGGCGACCGTGTCGGTGCGCAGGATCTTGCTGGTCTCCTGCATCTCGGTGACGGCCGCGATCGAGACCTGGCGCGACTGGTCGATCGCCGCACGCGAGGCCTGTTCGAGGTCCTTCAGCGACTTGCCGACCGCGCCGGTGGCAAGCTCGCCGGCCGAGGTGATCGAACGCGACACGTCCGAGCCGTGCGCGCTCATCGACTGGGCGAACGCCTGGCCGCGCATCTCGATCGCCTTGAGCGAGTCCGCGGTGACGCGGTCGATCTCGGTCGAGAGCTGGCCGGTCTTGGCGGTAAGCGCCTCCACCAGCGCGCCGCGGCGGCTGTCGATCATCTGCGACAGGCGGTCGGAGGTCTGCGTCACATAGGTGACGATCTCGTCGGTCTTGCCGGTCATGGTCGAGCCGAAGCCGGAGGAGGCGGCGAGCACGGAGCGCTCGACGTCGGCGGCGGTCGACTTGATCTTGGCGACGATCTCGTTCGAGGCGGCGACCAGCGTGTTCTGCGCGTTGGCGGCGCTGGTCTGGATCGCACCCTGCGCGGCGCTGGCCGCGCCCTGGATGGTGTCGGTGGAGTTGGCGGCGACGGCCGCCAGCGAGCGCTCGATCTCGGTGGAGATCGACCTGATGTTGCCGGCATGCTCGGCCGAGCTCGACGCGAACAGGCCCTGCGCTTCGCGCGCGTTGCCGAGGATGGCGGCCGCGGTGTCGACGCCGACGGAAGTCAGCGTGCGCTCGACATCCGCTGTCAGCGACTTGACGTGCTGAGCCGCTTCCGAGGACGCGGTAATGAGGGTGTTTTGTGCATCGCGGGCACCGGCGGTCACCGACTCCGCGGTCGCGGCGCCGGCCATCGTCAGCGTGCGCTGGATGTCGGCGGCAAGCGTCTTGGCCTGCTCGGCGGCGGCCGTGGATGCCGTGATAAGGGTGTTCTGGGCCTCGCGGGCGCCGGCCGTGACCGCTTCAGCGGTGGCCGTGCCGGCCATCGACAACGAGCGCTGCACGTCGGCCGACAGCGACTTGACCTGCTCGGCTGCGGCGGTGGATGCCGTGACGAGGGTGTTCTGGGCCTCGCGCGCACCGGCGGTGATGGCTTCGGCGGTCGAAGTGCCGGCGATCGACAGCGTGCGCTCGACGTCGGCGGAAAGCGCCTTCACCTGGTTGGCGGCGTCGGTCGAGGCGTTGACCAGCGTGCTCTGCGCCTCGCGGGCGCCCGACAGCACGGAAGCGGCGGTGGCGCTGCCGGCGGCCGAGAGCGTGCGCTCGACGTCGGCTGCGAGCGACTTGATCTGGCCGGCGGCTTCCGAGGAGGCCGAGACCAGCGAGGTTTGCGCCTCGTGGGCGGAGGTGAGGATGGAGGTCGCAGCACCCGTGCCCACGGCAGTGAGCGCCGCCTCGACTTCCGACGAGGTCAGCTTGAGCTGGGCGCCGACGTCGGAGGAGACGCTGAGCAGCGCCTGCTGCGCGGCGCGGGCGCCGGTCTGGATCGTCTCCGAGGTGTTGACCACAAGGTTGGTGAGCGAGCGCTCGGCGTCCTCGACATGCGACTTGATGCCGGAGGAGAGCATTTCGGCGCGCGACATCAGATCCTCGCTGGCCTGGCGGCCCGAGCTCTCGATGCGGCCGGCGACCGCCTCGATGCGCGAGCCGAGCAGGTCCTCGAACTGCGCGACGCGGGTATCGATGTCGGATGCGATGAGGCCGACGCGGGCCTCGATGCCCTGCTGGATTTCCTGGAAACGCGCCGAGATGGAGTCGGTGAGATGCGCGCTGCGGCCGTTGATGGTGTCGGTGACCGCCGTGATGCGCTGGTCGACCGCCTGCACCGCCTGCGTGGTGCCGTCGGTGAGGGAGGAGGTGAGATGGCTCAGCCGCGAGTCGATCGAATGGATCGTCTGAGCCGCGCCGTCGGTCAGCGTGGTGGCGAGCGAGGCGAGGCGCGTGTCGATGGTCTCGGTGACGGATTTCGCGCGGGTGTCGAAATTCACCTCGAGCGACTTCAGGCGGCTGTCGATCGACTCGTCGAACCACTTGATCTTGCCGTCGAGCGAGCTGTCGAGCGTGGCAACGCGGGTGCCCAGCGTAGTCTCGAACTGCAGCAGGCGCTGGTCGAGCGAGGCCGTGATCTGGCCGCTGTTGGAGGTGAAGCGGGTGTCGAAATTGTCGACGTAGTTCCTGAGGTTGTCGGAGATCTCCTGGGTGCGCTGGCCCAGCCGCTCGACGATGTCGCCGCCGAAGGTCTTTACCGTGCGGTCGAACTCGGAGATATGGCGGGTGATCAGCGCGCCGAGCGTGCCGCTGTCGCGGGCGAACTTTTCCGCGAGCTCCGAGCCCTGGTTCTTCACGAGCTCGTCGAACGCGCTCATCTGCAGCGACAGCGTGTCGTGCGTGGTCTCGGTCTGGCTGACCACCTTGGCGACCAGCGAGTTGACGGTGACGTCGAGCGCGTCGCTCGCCTTGTCGCCGGAGGTGAGAATGCGGGTGGCGAGGTTGTTGCCGGCCTCGTCGATCTTGCTGACCAGATCACCCGAGCGCAGCTCGAGCTCGAGCAGCAGCGAGTCCGAGGAGTTCTTCAGGGAGTCGTGGACCTGCTCGGTGCGTTCGGAGATGCCGTCGACGATGGTCGCCGAGCGGCTCTCGAATTCCGCGGTGATGCGGTCGATGCGCTCGTTCAGCATCTCGTGGACGCGGTCGGCGAGATCGACGAACTCGTCATGCACGTGGCCGGTCTTGAAGTTGAGGCTGGTGGTCAGCCGCTCGGAGGCGTCGAGCACTGCGCGCGTGGTCTCGGCGCTGGCTTCCTCGAGGCGGTCGAGCAGGTCGCCGCCGCGCTCGCCGAGGGCAAGGATCATGTTGTCGCCAGCGTGGCTGAGCGCGCCGGTGATGTGGGCGCCGCGCTCTTCCAGAGCGCCGGTGATGCTTTTCGCGACCTCATCGACGCGCGAGGCGATGGCATCCGAGATCAGCGCGATGTCATGGCGGAGATCGATCTGCACGCCGGAAATGGCGCTGCGCACCTGCTCGGCCTGGCCGACCAGGTTGTCGCGCTGATGCGCGATGTCCTGCAACAGCGCGCGGATACGCACTTCGTTGTCGGAATAGGCGCGTTCGAGGGCTGCGACTTCGTTGGCGACGAGCGTTTCCAGTTCGCCCGCGCGCGCGATCGCGCGCTCGATGCCGTCGCCCATGGCGGCGACCTCGCGGCGGATCGCCTGTCCCACGGTGACCATGGAGTCGCTGGCGGCGCCTTCCGGCTCGGAGAAGCGGATCGCGACCTGCGCCATTGCCTGCGCAATCATGCTCATCTCCTGGCCGCGCCAGGCGAGGCTGGCGAGCAGATAGATCAGCAGCACGGGCGCAAAGAACAGGGCGGCAAGGCCGCCGAGCACCAGAACGCCGCCGCTCTGGCCGATCGCGGCCTGCAGCGAAGAGAGGAAGCTGACGGTGAGCAGCGCGCAGCCGACCAGCCAGATGCCGGAGAAAATCGATGCAAGCGTGTAGACGCTGCGGGCAGGGCGGCCCTTCTGCAGCGACTGCAGCAGCTGGCCGATGGTCTCGCGGTCGTCATTGGCGGCGCGGCGTGGGCTACGCGGCTCCTCGATCGGATCGAAGATCGCACGATCAGTGGCGCTGCTGCGCGGCTCGAAGGCCGGCTCGAAAGACGGCGCGGTGGCGGTCATCACCGGCGGAGGCGGAGGCACATCAAGGTCTACGGGAGGAGCGCTGCGGCTGGTGTCCGGATGGGGTTCGCTGATGTTGAGGGCCTCCTGAATGGCAGAAAGCGCGACTTCGGTGGGGTCTTTCGCTTTTTTCGTGTTCGCCATAGTCAGCCTGCCCTCTTACAATACGCATCCGGTGAGCCTGCAATCGTCCCCGCGCAGGTGCGTTACCGGAAAAAACATGCCCGTCGAGCGGAGCAAAAGCCGCGCAACTGCGCACACTTTTCCGCTTCATCCGCCAAACATCCTATTGGTTGAGCGATGCGAATGAAATGGCGGCGATTAAGACAATCTTAATCATCGTTAACAGGTTTGGCGCGTAAGATATTAATAGTCCTCAGAATTCTTGCGGGAACTCGCTGAATGAGGCGGCTCGCCGGCCAAAACAAGGCGGATTTACGGCAAATCCGTCAAACGTTCCGTTAACCAAATTCGTGATTGGCTGAGGACTGTGCCCGCAGCTCCGCCCAAGCTGCGGCGAGAAGTAGGTCAAGCCATGCCACTTCACCTTGAACGGATCAACTGGATGTCTTCGCCGCCGCTCGTACCCGATGACGGCCCGATCGACTTGGAACATCTCTCGCGCATGACGCTGGGCGATCCGGTCCTCGAATGCGAGGTGCTGACGATGTTCGTGGCGCAATCGGCAAAGTTGCTTGGCCAGCTCGCGAGCCTTCCGCCGGGGGCGGGCGCGCTGGCACATACGCTCAAGGGTTCGGCGCGGGCGATCGGCGCCTTTGCGGTGGCGGAAGCCGCCGCCCGTCTGGAGACGGTGCTCGACAAGGCCGGCGATGCCAGCGCCGCGCTGGACGGGCTTCACGACGCCGTGGCGCAAGCACAGGGCGCAATCGAGGTCTATCTCAGGCGGTGCTGAGCGCCGCAATTATCCCGACGAAAACCGGCGGTCTGTCCTGCGGCCAAGCGCTGGCATTGCCGGGACTGACCCGTTATAGGACTGCCGGGACTCCTTCCATCCGCATTCCGCAGAGAGAACATGGCCAAAATCCACTATGTCGACCACACCGGCGAAACCCGGACCGTTGAAGTCGAGAACGGCGCGACCGTGATGGAAGGCGCGATCCGTAACGCCATTCCGGGCATCGAAGCCGAGTGCGGCGGCGCCTGCGCCTGCGCGACCTGCCACGTCTATGTCGACGAGGCCTGGCGCGAGAAGACCGGCTCGCCCTCGCCGATGGAAGAGGACATGCTGGATTTCGGCTTCGACGTGCGGCCGAATTCGCGCCTGTCCTGCCAGATCAAGGTGTCGGACGATCTCGACGGCCTCATCGTCTCCACGCCGGAACGGCAGGCCTGAAACCGCGACAGCCGATTCTGACGCATTAGGGCTACGCCGCGCGCTTCATTGGCCGTCGTAGCCCCGCCTGAGCCAGCGCCTGAAATTCGTTCGGATATCGTCGGTGAGCGGCACCGGCCTGCGTGTCGCCTGATCGACGAGCACATTGACCGCACGCGCCGAGGCCACGCATTTGCCTCCGGAAAACACTGCCTGGTCGAAGCTGACGGAGGTACGTCCGATCTTCGCCACCCCGAGTCCCAGTTCGATCTTGCCGGGCCAGTGCAGCTCGGCGCGGAAGTTGATGTCGAGCCGAACCATCACCCAGCCGAAGCCCTCGAGCGACAGCCCGTTGGCGCTGTCTTTCATCAGCGTGACGCGCGCGGACTCGAAATAGCTCGCATAAGCCGCATTGTTGACGTGCTGGTTCGGATCGAGGTCGGCAAAGCGGACATTGTCCGACAGCCGGTAGGGAAAATCCTCGAGAAGCGGCTCGGCGTCGGTACGGATGGGGGCGTTCACAGGCTCAAGTTCTCCGAAAATCTCAGGTCCCATACACCCCAGTTGTTGAGCCACCGCAAGCAGTTGCGTTGCGGGGCTCATATTATTGCTTTCCTGTTCCCCCGGCCTTGGCTAGGAAGGCGGGGCCCCCATCTCCCGTCCAGGCCCAAAGTCCTGCGGTCCAACCGAAAAGTAGCGACATGAGCGAAGTGATCAAAACCGATGTGCTGATTATTGGCGCAGGCCCGTGCGGACTGTTCGCCGTGTTCGAACTGGGCCTCCTCGATATGAAGGCGCATCTGGTCGACATCCTCGACAAGATCGGCGGGCAATGCGCCGAGCTCTATCCGGAAAAGCCGATCTACGACATTCCCGGCATTCCCCTGGTCACGGGACAGGGCCTCACCGAAGCGCTGATGGAGCAGATCAAGCCGTTCCACCCCACCTTCCATCTCAACGAGATGGTGGAGACGATTGAGAAGATTGGCGATCCGCTGTTTCGGGTGAAGACCGATGCCGGCAAGGAATTCGAGGCGAAGGTCGTCGTGATCTCTGCCGGCGGCGGTTCATTTCAGCCGAAGCGCCCGCCGGTGCCGGGCATCGAGGCCTATGAGGGCACCTCGGTGTTTTACGCCGTACGCAAGATGGAGCAATTCCGCGACAAGAGCGTGCTGATCGTCGGCGGCGGCGACTCCGCGCTCGACTGGACGCTCAACCTGCACCCGGTCGCCAAGCGCATCACGCTCCTGCACCGGCGTGATGAATTCCGCGCGGCGCCGCACAGCGTCGAGCAGATGCGCGCGCTGGTGGCTTCCGGCAAGATGGACCTGAAGATCGGCCAGGTCACCGGCCTGGAAGGCGCGAGCGGCCAGCTCACCGGCGCCCATGTGAAGGGCAACGACAATACGGTGAGCAAGGTCGATTGCGACACCATGCTGCCGTTCTTCGGACTGAG
Source organism: Bradyrhizobium sp. (assembly GCA_036406295.1). Lineage (GTDB taxonomy): Bacteria > Pseudomonadota > Alphaproteobacteria > Rhizobiales > Xanthobacteraceae > Bradyrhizobium. Next base: position 11,150 of record DASWVJ010000035.1, on the reverse strand, counting down.
CATGAAGCTCGGGCCGGTTGCCAACTGGGGCGTTGCGCTCGACAACAATCTGATCCCGGTCGACACCGCCGCGTTCGAGACCAACATCCCCGGCATCTTCGCCATCGGCGACATCAACACCTATCCGGGCAAGCTGAAGCTGATCCTTTCCGGTTTCCACGAGGGCGCGCTGATGGCGCAGAAAGCGCACCGCTACGTCTATCCGGACAAGCGGCTGGTGTTCCAGTACACGACCTCGTCCTCGAGCCTGCAGAAGAAGCTCGGCGTCAGCTGATTGCAGCGGGAATATGGCCGCAAGGTGCACGGGAACGCCGCGCGCCCTGCCATCGCCCACTGGAACGATCCGCGAAATGGCCGTAGTCTGCGGCCATTAAATTTGTCGATTGATCAAGGTGATGACAATGCGGAATGCCCGTTCCCTGCTGCTCCCGATCACGGCTGGTCTTGCGTTGATGCTGGCGGCCGCCATGCCCGTGCGTGCTGCTGAACTTTCGGCTGCCGGGCTGTGGCAGAAGATCGAGGATGGCAAGCCGAGCGGATGGTTTCTGGTGATCGAGCGCAACGGCGTGTTCGAAGGCGTGATCGCCAGGATGTTTTCCCGGCCCGGCGATCCGCCCAACCCGACCTGCTCGAAATGCACCGACGATCGCAAGGACATGCCGTGGCTCGGCATTCCCTTCATTCGCGACATGAAGCGCAACGGGCTCGCCTATGAAGGCGGCAACGTGCTCGATCCGCGCGACGGCAATGTCTACAAGGCCAAGATGACGCTGAGCGCCGACGGTCAGACGCTGACCATGCGCGGCTTCGTCGGCATCTCGCTGTTCGGCATGGACGAGGTCTGGACGCGGCTGCCGGACAAGGAGATGGCGCAGCTCGATCCCGAGATCATCCAGAAATATCTGCCGGCCCAGGCGACCGCGCTGAAGCAGGCTCCCAAGAAGGGACCCGCGCCTGCGCACGGCGGCGCGGTGGCGCCGACCCGTCCGCCCGGAGGCGCAATGGCGCCGAGCCGCTGACGCCGGCGCTTTCTCTCACCGACAAAAGCGGGATAACTTTTCTTCGAATCGTCATCCCGCTTTTACTTTAGTGCCAATCGCCTGACCGCCATCACCCAGACAGCAGCAGCGTCGCCTCTGGCTACGATGACGCGTACCGGCAGCTTGCCGGCATAACGTGCACCAGCGGTGCAACGCTTGCGGTCGATCTCATAATGCTGTCTAGCTTCAAGACATGTGGTCTTTGCTAAGAAACAATCTACGAGATGTGCTGAAGGCCGTCGCGCCTTTGATCAGCGTCATCTGCATGCTTCAGGCGACAGTTGTTCAAGCCCCCGCAGAATTGTTCTTCCAGTTCCTTGCGGGATCGGTTCTCACCGTTCTAGGCATGCTGCTGCTCTTCACAGGCGTCGATCTTGGCATACTGCCGATGGGGCGGTTCATCGGGGCTGAACTGCCGAAGAAGGGCTCGGTGGCACTGATCATCGGGGTGGCATTTGCCCTTGGGTTCGCAACGACCATTGCGGAACCCGATGTACTGGTTTTGTCAGGGCAAGTTGATGTTGTGTCGGGTGGCGCGATTTCCGGACACGCCATTCTATATGTTATTGCAGTCGGGGTTGCGGGCTTCGCAGCCATCGCGATGGGACGGATAATTCCGGGCTGGTCGATGCGGTCTTTGCTCACCGCCGCCTATGTGCTTGCAATCGCGCTAGCCCTGGTTGCACCAGAGCGTTTCACGCCTTTAGCCTTTGATGCCGGAAGTGTGACCACGGGCGTTTTGTCGGCGCCCATCGTGATCGCTGTTGCCATCGGATTGAGCTCCGTTCTGGCTGGCCGCTCGGCGGTGTCTGACGGTTTCGGGCTCTTGGGGTTTGCCTCTGTTGGTCCGATCATCGCCGTTCTGTTGATGGGGCTGCTGTGGTCGTGATCGCACCGTGGACGGCGAAAATTGCAGCAACCGCTTGGAGTGTCACCATCGCGATCGTGCCGCTGCTGGCGCTCTTTCTGGTTTTCCAATTCTTCCTGCTCAGGCTGCCGAGAAGGCAGGTGGCCGACATTCTGAAAGGAACGGCGATTGCCGCGACCGGCCTCTTCCTGTTCCTCCTGGGCGTCGAAATCGGCTTTCTGCCGTTTGGCCGCGCCATCGGGGAGGCGGTTGGAGCCATGGATCAGACCTGGCTCATTGTTCTCATAGGATCGTTGCTCGGTCTCCTCACCACATGGGGGGAGCCTGCCGTGCGTATCCTGGCAAACCAGGTCGAGGAAGCTTCGAACGGCTCCATTCGCGGGACACTGGTCCTGTATTCGATCTCCATCGGAGTCGCTTTATGGGTTGGTATTGGTATGCTCAGAATCGTATACGAGATTCCGCTGCTGTATCTGGTCGTGCCGGGCTATCTTGTCGTGGTCGGCTTGATGCGATTGAGTGACAGGGATTTCGTCGGGATTGCTGTGGACGCCGGAGGCGTCGCCACGGGACCGCTTGCCAATACATTTCTCCTGGCGCTCGCCTTGGGGGCTTCCGCATCTGCGGGAGATCAGGATCCTATCATCCACGGGTTTGGTTTTGTGGCGCTGATTGCCTTGGCTCCAATTATCTCCGTCATGGCCTTGGGATTTCTCGTCCGCCTCAAAACACGCGAGCAGGGGAAATAGCGATGCGGAGTCCATGCCTGATCGTGAGCATCGTGCGCAAGGGATGGGGTGATACCGTGCTGGAGGCGACGATGAAGGCCGGTGCCCATGGAGGCACGGTACTGTTCGGACGCGGAATTGGGCGCAACGAGCAGCAACGCGTCTTCGGCATCCAGATCGAGCCAGAAAAGGAAATCGTCCTGACCGTTGTTCCCGACGAATTGAAGGATACCATCCTTCAGGAAATCGTGCGCGCCGCGGAATTGACGGCGCCGGGCCACGGACTTGCCTTCGTCGTGCCGGTGGAGAAGGTAGCTGGAATCGTCCATCTCGTCCAAGATGACCCGGCGTGACCGCTGCTACCCGTGTTGACGGAGAGCGAGTTAAGCGCCGGCTTGGATGTCTCCTTGCGGCTCCCTGATCATCAGGATGTCGGAGGGCAGTTCGGACATGAGATGTTTGCCGACGCTACCAACCAGAAATTCCGAGAGCGCGCCGCGCCCTTCGGTCCCAAGCACGGTGAGGTCGATGTTCATGTCCTGCACGCCCCGGCGCAGCACCGTGTTCGGCGCACCGTATTCTATAAATGAACGCGCTCGCTGCCTGATCGTCTCGCCGGATTTCAAAGACGCAAGAAACGCTTCGTAATCCTGTTCGACACCCCGCCGGTACTGCCGGCGGTAGGCAGCCGAGTCGGTTGTCATTCCGCTCATCGACGCCTCGTAGGCATGGAAAATGGTAAGACCTTGGTCGGGGAAGTATCGGATCGCGGCTTCGAGAGCATGCCGCGACGAGTCTGAAAAGTCGATCGCCACCGCGATACGGCTATAGGTTTGCCGCGCCCTTTTCTTGACGATCAAGATGGGTTTTTGCGAGCGGCGAAGCAGGCGGTCTACGGTCGTACCGAGGATGAAACGTCCGAACAGTTCATCCTTTGCAACGCCGGTTACGATGAGTTCACAGCCTTTCCTTTCGGCCGTGCGCACGATCACCTCGGCCGGATCACCTTCATCGACCACGATATCGACCGTTTCTCGCAGGGGGCCAATGTCGGCCAGCAGCTGCTTTTCGGCGACATCGCAGGGATTCGGAGGACGCCGCCAAGACGGCTCGGTTGAATTCGAATCCGGATCCCAAATATCCTCAAGCACGTGGAGGATCACCAGCCTTGCCTGCCACAACTGCGACAGAAGCACTGCACGGTCAAGCGCGCGGTCGCAGCGAGCGCTGAGATCGGTGGCGAGCAGGATCGATTTCGGGGGGCCATTGATCCAGTTTGTCTCGCTCATGTGACGTTACCTTCCGGCTCTCCAGTGGCCTGTATTCGCGTCTGCTGGCGGCCGCGCTTTTGTCCCGCATGCATCACCGCCCCACGGAGTATTTCGGCTTCGACATGGGACGGCAACAGCTTCAGCTGCGACAATTCGTTCGCTTGCGCGCATATGTGTGCTCGCCTCCTGTGACAGCACTCCGTAGCTTCAATTGCTTGGCGTGGACTTGATATGGATCACGCCGAGAATCGTGGCTCGCTTTAACCAGCAGCTTCACCGAGGAGTATCTTTGCAGCATGTCCTTGGAATCGTCCGACAGCGTGGTCTGGGAACCGCACCGACAGAAGGCAGAGGAGGTGGTTGCGGTCCTGCACACGGATGTCAGGTGCGGCCTGGACAAGGCGGAGGCCGCCCGGCGTTTGGCGCGCTATGGCAGAAACGAGCTGGTCACAGCCGCGCCCCGTCCCGAATGGCTGAAATTCCTCGATCAGTTTGCCGACGTGCTGGTTCTCTTGCTGATCGCTGCATCGATGATCTCCATCGTGATCTGGCTGCACGAGCGAGGGACGGCGTTGCCGTACGAAGCCATGGCGATCATTGCCATCGTCATGCTCAACGCGCTCATGGGTTACATTCAGGAGTCCAGGGCGGAGCGCGCGGCTGCTGCTCTCCGGCAGATGTCGGCCGCACGCTCGAACGTCATCCGCAACGGCAAAAGGCAAGGCATTCCGGCAGCCGAGCTTGTGCCCGGCGACGTCATCGTTGTCGCCGAAGGCGATACTATTCCGGCCGATGCCCGGCTGGTGGAATCCGTTGCGTTGCAGACCGCGGAAGCTGCGCTCACGGGCGAGAGCCTGCCGGTGGCCAAGGACATTGCACCGGCCGCGGCAACAGCGGAACTCGGTGACTGGCACGGTATGATCTTCAGCGGGACCACTGCCGTGTATGGACATGGTCTCGCCGTGGTCACAGCAACCGGGATGTCGACCCAGATGGGCCGGATCGCCGATTTGCTGGAGAAAGCATCGGACGAAGTCACGCCCCTGCAGCGAGAACTCGGCCGCATGGGGAAGGTGCTCGCGGTTATCGTGGTGCTCATTGCGGTAGCGATGATCGGCACGATCTTTCTGGTGAGCGACCTCCGCAGTTTCTCGGAAGTCTTCGAAGTGCTGCTGCTCGGAGTCGCACTGGCCGTTGCGGCGGTTCCGGAAGGATTGCCGGCGGTAGTCACCGCCGTGCTGGCCATTGGTATGCAGCGGATGGCGAGGAAGAATGCCATCATACGTCGTCTCGCCGCTGTCGAAGCGCTTGGCTCGGCAACCGTCATAGCATCCGACAAGACTGGCACATTGACCAGGAACGAGATGACCGTGCGCCGGGTCGTAACGGCGAGCGGATGCACCAATCTGTCCGGCACCGGCTATTCCCTCGAGGGAGACGTGCAGCTTGTCGGAGATTCGTCGGTCACGGTGCCACTGCAGTTCGAGCTTGTCCGTGCGCTGACCGCGGCCGAACGCGCCAACAACGCAGTGTTGCAGGAGATTGATGGAAACTGGACCGTGCTGGGCGATCCGACGGAGGGGGCGCTGATCGTCGCGGCGCGCAAGGCGGGGCTGCTTTCCGATGCGCTTGATGCGCGCTTTGCCCGCATCGGTGAAGTTCCGTTTTCGTCCGAGCGCAAACTGATGAGCACGGTGCATACGGATTCGGAGCGGCATGAGCGTCTGGTTCTCGTGACCAAAGGCGCGCCGGACATTCTGCTTGCGCACTGCACCCACGAACTTGTTGGAAGAGAGGCTGTCGCGCTCACCGACGCACGCAGGGCCGAAATCACGGCGGGCAACGATGCGTTGGCCGCTGAAGCGTTACGGACGCTTGGTGTTGCATTCCGTTCGCTGCCGACGGATGCGCAGGAGCGCGATGGATTTGACGAGGATATGGAACAGGATCTCGTCTTTCTCGGGCTAATTGGAATGATTGACCCGCCACGCCGGGAAGCGAGCGAAGCGGTCGCGCTTGCGCGGGCGGCGGGAATTCGTCCTATCATGATCACGGGCGATCACCCGAAGACAGCGGCGATCATCGCCGCAGAACTCGGCATCACATCCGGCCAGCGGGCCGTCGGCGGTGCGGAGCTGGAAGCCATGACGGAGGACGAGCTCGACCGGACGGTGCAGGACGTCTCGGTCTATGCCCGGGTCAAGCCCGAGCACAAGCTGCGGATCGTGAGGTCGCTGCAGCGTGCCGGGGAGACGGTCGCAATGACCGGTGATGGCGTCAACGATGCGCCGGCGCTGAAGGCCGCCGACATCGGCATCGCCATGGGAATTACCGGCACCGACGTCTCCAAGGAGGCTGCCGACATGATCCTGGCCGACGACAATTTTGCTACCATCGTCGCCGCCGTCGAGGAGGGGCGCGCGATCTTCTCCAATATCAGGAAGTTCTTGCGCTACCTGCTGTCGTCGAATATCGGCGAGGTTATGACCATGTTCTTCGGCGTCGTGCTGGCCGACAGGCTCGGGCTTTCCTCCGCGAAAGACGTCGTCGTGCTTCCTCTCCTCGCGACGCAGATATTGTGGATCAATCTGGTGACCGACGGCGCTCCAGCGCTTGCGATTGCCGTCGACCCGGCGGATTCGGCCGTCATGCAGCGTCCGCCGCGTCCGCGCAATGAGGGCGTCATAACACGACGGATGTGGGGTGGGATTTTCCTGGTCGGTGCCATCATGGCGGCTGGCACATTGCTCGTGCTGGACGCCTCGCTGCCGGGAGGTCTGATCGAAGGCTCAGGTACGATCGCCTATGGAAGAACCATGGCCTTTACGACCCTTGTCCTGTTTCAGCTCTTCAATGTGTTCAATGCGCGCTCGGATGAGCTCAGCGCATTCCACGGACTCTTCAGAAATGGCTGGCTTTGGGCGGCGCTGACGCTTTCGCTTCTCCTGCACATGCTCGTGATTTATACGCCCTTCCTCCAGGAGGCGTTCTCGACGGTCAGCTTGGGCGTCGAGGACTGGCTGCTTTGTGCCGCGGTGGCGAGCTCGGTGGTATGGTTGCGCGAATTCGGTAAAGTTGTGGCGCGCAAGCTTGGCACCATCCGACGGTTTGGTTCAAGGGCACAAACCACGCCATAAGCCAGCACGCCTCAGCATGGTGATCCTCAGCGCGTGTCGGCTGATCGCGCGTCGCGCAACCTTCGGGACTGGCGAAGAGATGCTCAGCGCGTCGGGAGCGGTGCCACCGGCTGCGAGGTCACTTCGGGAACACCTGCATCGAGCTGCAGCACGGCGGCGGCGGCAGGCGCAGCGGCATCCGCCATCACGGCGTGACCCTCGGCGCTCGGATGCACCGCGCCGCCATAGACGGCTGACAGCACGCCCCAGGTGGCGTCATGGATATCGGAGGGCTGCATGTTGGCCGGCAGTCCCTGCGGATAGGTCATGGCGGCGAAGTAGCTGTCATTGGCGTCGCGGACCCAGCGGGCGCGCGGCAGATAGGCGCGGTACTCGCCCGCGCTGCGGCCGCACACCATCGGCTGGTTCGCGGCGGTGACGAGATCGGAATTGAAGCTCTCGCCATTGGAGGCAAAACAGTCGCGGTCGAATTCGGGATCGGTTGGCGCGCGCATGCAGAAGCCGTGGCCGGCGAACGCCACCTGGTGGGTATCCACGAAGGTCATGCGGTCGGCTTGCGGGTTGCGGCAAAGGATGCCGCCCTGGCACATCACGATGTTCTTGAGCTGCGGCAGGAATTCATTCTCGACGAACGCCGACACCGTGGCGAGCCGGCGCGGCTCGGCATTGAACGAGGGATGGATCTCGAAGCCGGCGCGTCCGCCGGGGCAGGGCGCGCCGCCCGCGGCAAGCGTAGGGTTGGCATAGGAGGTGAAGATCACGCGCGAGAGATCGCCGACCAGCGGGCGCAGCGCCTCGCGTACCTTGGTAAAGCCCTGCGGCAGGTCGCGCACCAGCACGCTGCGGGAATCCTCCACCGTTGCCATCACGCCGCTGCGCTTGAACAGCACGCGCTCGGTCGGATAGTCGACGATAACGTCGGCGACGAGGCCGGAGAAGTAGATGTCGTTGGCGCCGATCGACAGCAGCACGAGGTCGAGCGTGCGCTCGGGCTGACGGCTTCTTGCCGCGTTCAGCGCCTCGCGCAATTCGGCGATCTGGCCGTTCACCGTGCCCCGGCAGGTGGCGTTCGATTTCGACGGCGGGCATTCGCGGTAGCGCTGCGAGCCGAACAGGCCGTCGGCGATGGTGGCGCCGGTGCAGGCGAGCGGCAGGTAGGTCACCGCGATGTGCGGATACTGCACGGCTAGCTGCAGCGCGGTGCGGGTCTGGTAGCTGTAGAGCGAGCGATGGCAGGCTGGGTTGAACCAATGGGCGCTCTGGCGTTGCCACACCTGCAAGGCGTCCGGCGCCTCGCAGGCGCGCCCGCCCTTGTAGCCGGCGCGGCTGGGCCGGTAATACTGCGCAGTCGCGGTGGAGAGGTAATAGCGGAAGCAAAAACCCTCGTCGGCGAGCGCGATCGGCCGATCCGGGTTGCCTTCGCCGGAGGCGATGCTGTCGCCGAGACCCGCGATGAGGATGTCGCGGACCGCGATCTCGGTGGTGACCCGGCGGGCGCCTTCGGAACTGGCCACGTCAACCCAGGCTGCGGTGGTCCGCCCGTAGCGGACGCGCAGGTTCACCGGCTCGGCGCAGTCGAAGGTCGATGATTGCGGCCCATCGCCGTCATCGAAGGTCCAGGCGCAGGTGGCGCCGACCGGCACCTGGCCGGTGAGGCGGACGGTGACGGGATGGTCGATCGGCGTGAGGTAGCTCTCTTTCACGTTGTCGCGGGTGCAGGGCTCGCTGACGCGGCCGGTGACATCGATGCAGAGCCGGCCCACGGTGTTGCGGGCCCAGCCGCGGCCGTCGCTCTGCACGGCCAGTATCTGCTCGGAAGTCAGCACGTTGCGGCCGCGGCCGGCATCGACATGCAGCAGGAAATCGCGCTCCTCGCGGAACAGGCGGAAGCGGTTGCGGACCTCCCAGGAAATCTGCATCACGCCCGCGGTCTGCGCCGCGGCCGGAGAGATCGGCAGCGCGCCGGGCAGGTTCAGGAACAACGCCGAAAGGGCGAGCAAATGGAAAGCAATTCTGGCCATGGCGCGTTGAACGTTAGCGGTACGGCAGAAATAAGAGAACGGGTCCGCGGCAAATAGCCCAAAAAGCGAACGGCCCCGATAACGTCGCCGTTACTTGCGGGCCCTTCTTTCCGATCTTTGCACCGGCTGCCGCACGGCGGCCGCGGTGGCAGCCGCCGCGCAGGTCTCACTCAGCCGTCTTCGCTCCTGCCAGGGCTGCACCACGTTGAGCCAGAGCTCGCGCATGCCCATGATCGAGATCGAGATGCAGAAAGGGATCAGGAAGTAGAGGATGCGGAACACCACCAGCGTCGCCAGCAATTGCTCCTTGCCGAATTGCGGCAACGCCACCAGCATTGCGGCGTCGAACACGCCGATGCTGCCGGGCGCATGGCTGGCGAAGCCGAGGAGCGTCGCCATGATAAACACCACCGCCAGCGACATGAAGTCGATACCGGGCTGCAGCGGCATCAAGAGATACATGGCGAGCGCGCAGAAGCCGAGATCGACCACGCCGATCAGCACCTGCACCAGCGTCAGCTTAGCCGAGGGCAGTACCACCTTCCAGCCGTTCTGACCGAGCTCGCGGCGTTTCTCGCCGGTCATCAGCCAGGCGAAATAGGCCGCAATGCCGGCAAGGCAACCGATGCCGATCAGGCGATTCATTTCATCGGGCAACAGGTCCATGGCCGAGGCCGCCCCCGGGTGCCATGTCATGCCGATGCCGAGCACGAACAGATTGCCGAGCCAGAAGGTGAGTCCGGAGAGGAAGCAGATCTTGGCGACGTCGATCGCGGTCAGGCCATAGTCGGAATAGATGCGGAAGCGGATGGCGCCGCCGGTGAAGACGGTGGCACCGATATTGTGGCCGATGGTGTAGCTCGTGAAGGCGGACATCGCCGCGATGCGATACGGCACATGGTTGCGGCCGATCGTGCGCAGCGCGAAGAAATCGTAGAAGGTCAGCGTGCAGAAGGCGCCGACTACGCAGAGCGCGGCCAGCGCAATGCGATGCGGCGCAATATCGGTCAGCGCAGTCAACACGACGGCGGTATCGACGCCCTTCAGCGTGCGTACCAGATGGGTGATCGCGAGCGCAATGATGAGGAGGCTCAACGCAAGGCCGAGCCGCTTCCAGCCGATCTTTTCCTTGAAACCGCGCTTGAGCGCGGTCAGCAGTCGATACATTCATCCTCCCGGCAGGGGCGGCAAAATTGAAGGCCTGTCGTGTGGGGTGACAGACAACGGTCTATCGCACCGTATGCGGAGAGCCATAAGGCAAAACCGAGGTCTTGTGCAGTCCTTGACAAGGCCGGCTTTTCGCCTTCGTCGCCACCATTGTCATACTACGTACATAAGCATGAACGAATGGAAGTCGAATCAGATCGTTGATGGGGGGCAGCCCTGCGTTGGGGCGGCTGTTCCGGAATGTTCCTGCGGCATTCATCTCCGGTTCAGGAACGTCGCCCTGTTCCCCCGGTTACCCCGTTGCCGCAACCGAACGCGCCGGACTCGCCCGGTTTTGCCCGGCGAGAGGGAAAAACCGCGCGTTCCAGCTTTACGAGGAATTGACGATGGGACTGTTCACCAAGGACATCAAGACCATGAACGATCTGTTCGTGCACCAGCTACAGGACATCTATTACGCCGAGAAGCAACTGGTAAAGGCGCTGCCGAACATGGCGAAGAAGGCGACCGATCCGCAGCTCAAGCAGGGCTTTTTGACCCATCTGGATGAGACGCGCCAGCACGTCACGCGGCTCGAGGAGGTGTTCAAGATGCACGGTGCCGAAATCAGGGCGATCGACTGCCCGGCGATCGACGGGATCATCGAGGAAGCCGACGATACCGCGAGCGAGATCGAGGACAAGGCGGTGCTCGACGCCGCCCTGATCAACGCCGCGCAAGCCGCCGAGCATTACGAGATCACGCGCTACGGCAGCCTGGTTGCCTGGGCCAGACAGCTCGGCCGCAACGAGTGCGCCAGCATCCTGCAAAAGACGCTGGACGAGGAAAAGGCGACCGACAAGAAGCTGACGGCGCTCGCCGAGAGCAAGGTCAATCTGCGCGCGGCGAGCTAGCGGGCTTATCGGGATCATCGCAGGG
>DASWVJ010000034.1:0-11031 GCA_036406295.1 Bradyrhizobium sp. | reverse complement strand
GATTTACGGGTGACGGGAGGCGGCGTGCGGGCTAGAAGGCTGGCATGAGATTGTCGCGCATCTTGTGGATTGCTTTCCTCTGGGCGAACTTGGCCGGCTCGTCAGCCTTGGCCGTGCAGCCCGACGAAATCCTGCCCGATCCCGCGAAAGAGGCGCGCGCGCGTGAGCTGTCGAAAGAGCTGCGCTGCATGGTCTGCCAGAACCAGTCGATCGACGATTCCGATGCGCCGCTGGCGCGCGACCTTCGCCTGCTGGTGCGCGAGCGCATTTCGGCCGGCGATACCGACGCCCAGGTGATCGACTTCCTGGTGGCACGCTATGGCGAGTTCGTGCTGCTGAAACCGCGCCTCAACCAGCATACCGTGCTGCTGTGGCTGTTGCCGCCGCTGGCGCTGATGGGGGGAGGCGTCGCGCTGTGGGTCTACAGCAACAGGCGGCGCCGGGCGGGGGCTGTGGGTGAGGAATCGCTGATGAAGCTGACCCCGGAAGAGGAATCCCGGCTGGAAAAACTGTTGGCTTCCGATCCGTCCGCACCCCAGGACGAGTCTCGCTCTTAGGTCGTAAGTCGCTGAAACGGCTGCGCTATTCTGCCGCACCGTCCTCCGCATCTATTACAAAAATTTAACTCCCTCGCCAGCGCGCCGTAAGGCGGGATTCCCCATGTTTTGTTGGGTCAGGTGCTCCCCCGCACCGTCGAATTTTCTTCTCTGTTGGAGACTTACCAGGATGACTGAACGCCCCGCCGACCTCTCGAACTTCCCACCCCACAAGGCACCGAAGCGCCCGGTATTTTCGCTGCGCAAATTCGCGCTGATGGCTTCCGTCTTCGCCGGCCTGGGCGCCGCCGTCTACGGCTTCAGCCCCTCGCATGGCCCGGTTGACGTCTTCACCTCGGCTGCCCATGCGCAGGTCAACCAGGAAGTTCGCAAGGTCGAACGGCCCACGGGCTTTGCCGACATTGTCGAGCGCGTGAAGCCCTCGGTCATTTCCGTGAAGGTCGCGATGGGCGACAAGACTGCGAAGGATGACAGCGCCGACAAGGAGGATTCGCCATTCGCTCCGGGCTCGCCGATGGAGCGCTTCTTCCGCCGCTTCGGCGGTCCCGACGGCATGCCTCCGGGCCTGCGCGGTCCGCGCGGCGGTGGCCGTGGTCCGGTGACCGGCCAAGGCTCGGGCTTCTTCATCTCGGCTGACGGCTTTGCCGTAACCAACAATCACGTGGTCGACGGCGCCGACAAGGTCGAGGTCACCACCGACGATGGCAAGACCTATACTGCCAAGGTGATCGGCACCGATCCGCGTACCGACCTGGCGCTGATCAAGGTTTCTGGCCGTACCGACTTCGCCTTCGCCAAATTGTCTGACAGCAAGCCGCGGATCGGCGACTGGGTGCTCGCGGTCGGCAATCCCTTCGGCCTCGGCGGCACCGTGACTGCCGGCATCGTCTCGGCCTCCGGCCGCGATATCGGCAACGGTCCGTATGACGACTTCATCCAGATCGACGCGCCCGTGAACAAGGGCAACTCCGGTGGCCCCGCATTCGACACGTCGGGTGAGGTGATGGGCGTCAACACCGCCATCTATTCGCCGTCCGGCGGCAGCGTCGGCATCGCGTTCTCGATCCCCGCTTCCACCGTGAAGAGCGTGGTCGCCCAGCTCAAGGACAAGGGCTCGGTCAGCCGCGGCTGGATCGGCGTGCAGATTCAGCCGGTGACGGCTGATATCGCCGACAGCCTCGGTATGAAGAAGGCGGAAGGCGCGCTGGTTGCAGAACCGCAGAACAACGGTCCGGCGGCCAAGGCCGGTATCGAGTCGGGTGACGTGATCGTCGCCGTCAACGGAGAGGCGGTCAAGGATGCCCGCGAGCTCGCCCGCACCATCGGTGGGCTGGCGCCCGGCAGTGCCGTGAAGCTCAATGTGCTGCACAAGGGGCAGGACAAGGTTATCAACCTCACGCTCGGCCAGTTGCCGAACACGGTTGAGGCCAAGGCCGACCTTGATCAGGACAAGGGCAAACCCAACCGCGGAACCGACGTGCCGAAGCTCGGCATGACGGTGGCCCCCGCCAACAGCGTGGCCGGCGCCGGCAAGGAAGGCGTCGTGGTGACCGAAGTCGATCCGAAGAGTTCCGCCGCGGAACGCGGCTTCAAGGAAGGCGACGTGATCCTCGAAGTCGGCGGCAAGAGCGTTGCCAGCGCGGATGATGTCCGCGACGCGATCTCCGCAGCGCGCAACGACAGCAAGAACAGCGTGCTGATGCGCGTGAAGAGCGGCGGTTCGTCGCGCTTCGTGGCAGTGCCGCTGGCCAAGAGTTAAGTACCAGATGGAGAGTGTCGCTGGCATCAGTCGCCCCCGCCGCGGCGCTTTCCGGGGAGCGAGTCCAAAGCTCGCTCCCTCCGGCTACCTTCCGGTGGAATACGCCCCCCTCCGTCGGAAGGGCCTAAGGGCGGTGAGGTCCCCCAGCCTTGCCGCCCACTTTTTTCATTTCGTCCGGAGGGCGCTTCCCCGCCTTGCATGAGAGGATCAGTCGCGCCATGGTGACAGAGCTCAGCCCGGTGACGTCAGCCACCAATTCCAGTACCAATCCCAGCATGCGCCTTCTGATCGTCGAAGACGACCGCGAATCCGCCGACTACCTCGTCAAGGCGTTCCGTGAGGTCGGCCACGTCGCCGATCTCGCCATCGACGGCGAGGAGGGCCTGGCGCTTGCCGACAGCGGCGATTACGACGTGCTGGTGGTCGACCGCATGCTGCCCAAGCGCGACGGGTTGTCGTTGATCGGTACGCTGCGCGAGAAGGGCAATCGCACGCCCGCCCTGATCCTATCCGCGCTCGGCCAGGTCGATGATCGCATCAAGGGCCTGCGCGCCGGCGGCGACGACTATCTGCCGAAACCCTATTCCTTCGCCGAGCTGCTCGCGCGCGTTGAAGTTCTGTCGCGCCGCCATGGCGGGCCGGCGGAAGAGACCGTCTACCGCGTCGGCGACCTCGAGCTCGATCGGCTCTCGCACCGCGTTGTCCGCGGCAAGGAAGAATTGACCTTGCAGCCGCGCGAGTTCCGCCTGCTCGAATATCTGATGAAGCATGCCGGCCAGGTGGTGACGCGCACGATGCTGCTGGAGAACGTCTGGGACTATCACTTCGATCCGCAGACCAACGTCATCGACGTGCACATCTCGCGCCTGCGCTCCAAGATCGACAAGGGATTCGACCGGCCGCTGCTCCACACCATTCGCGGCGCCGGTTACATGATCCGCGACGGCATCCGGTAGGCCGTGGCCGCGTTCGGCAAATTGATCCGTACCACGGCGTTTCGCCTGACGCTGGTCTATTTGTTCCTGTTCGCGCTGTTTGCGGCGTCGCTGCTCGGCTACTTCGCGTGGAATACGCGGCGCCTGATCACCGAGCAGATCACCACCACGGTCAGTGCCGAAGCCTCGGAGATCAACGAAATCTATCTGCGACGCGGCTTGCGTGGGCTCGATTCCACCATCCGCAATCGCTCGCTCCGGCCGGGCGCCAATCTCTATCTCATTACCGCACCGAACGGCGTGGCGCTCGGCGGCAATGTCGGCTCGCTCTCGCCCGGCGTGATGGCGACCACCGGCTGGTCGGAAACCTCCTATCGACGGCTCGACGAAAACGACAACGCCGAGCACCGCGCGCTGGTGAAGGTCAGCGAGCTCAGCAACGGCTTTCGCCTCCTGATCGGGCGCGACCTCGAAGAGCGGCGCCGGCTGTTCGGCATCGTCGCCAAGGCGGCGCAATGGTCGCTGCTGGTCGTCGTCGTGCTCGGCATCGGCGGTGGCATCTTCGTGTCGCGCCGCGTGCTGCGCCGGATCGACGCCATGACCGGCACCACCCAGCGCATCATGGCCGGCGACCTCTCAGGCCGCCTGCCGGTGGGCCGCAGCGGCGACGAGCTCGACCGTCTCGCCTCGAATCTCAATGCGATGCTGGAGCGCATCGAGGCGCTGATGAGCGGGCTGAAGGAAGTCTCCGACAACATCGCCCATGACCTGAAGACGCCGCTGACGCGGCTGCGCAACCGCGCCGAGGAGGCGCTGGCGCGCTCCAGCAGCGAAGCCGATTACCGCGCGGCGCTGGAGCGCACCATCGAGGAATCCGACGGGCTGATCCGCACCTTCAATGCCCTTTTGATGATCGCCCGCGCCGAGTCCGGACAGGCGCGCGACAACATGGACGATTTCGACGCCGCCGACGTCGCCAACGGCATCCATGAGCTCTATGAGCCGCTCGCCGAGGACGACGGCATGACGCTGACGGTCAAGGCCGCAACCGCGCCGATCCATGGCAACCGCGAATTGATCAGCCAGGCGCTCGCCAACCTCGTCGAGAACGCGATCAAATACGGCAAGCCCTCGGCCGCCGCCCAGCCGCTCGGCATCAAGGCGGCGAGGGAGATCGTGATCGAGGCGAGGCGCGAAGGCGACAAGGTGCTGCTCAGCGTCACCGACCGCGGACCGGGTATTCCCGAGGCCGACCGCAAGCACGCCATCGAGCGCTTCGTGCGGCTGGAGGCGAGCCGCACGCTGCCCGGTTCCGGCCTTGGCCTCAGCCTCGCCCATGCGGTCGCAACCCTGCACGGCGGGGAGCTCCGCCTCGGCGACGCCCATCCGGGCCTCATCGCGACGCTGGTGCTTCCCGCGCGCACCGGCGGGAGGCTTGCGGCGCAAACACAGGATGTGCCACAGAAGGTGGCATGAACGCATCCGCGCCGGGAAACGCGGAACGACATCCACTCGCCGCCCGATTCGTCGCGGGGCCGTATGTCTCCGCTCCCGATAAAGCCGAACAGCGCCTTGGCGACTGGCTCTCCGAGCTCGAGCCGGCGCAGTCGGCTGCGGTCAACGCACTGCTCGACCATGCCAATGCGAAGAAGATCCTGCTCGGCCTGGCCGAGTTCTCGCCGTATCTGTTCGATCTCGTCCGCGCGGACGCGGCACGGCTGATCCGAATTCTTGCGTGCGACCCGGAGTCGCATCTCGGCGCGCTGATCAAGAACACGTCCCACGCGGTGTGGTCGGCGCCTGGCGAGACCGAAGTGGCGCATCTGCTCCGCCGCATGAAGGCGGAAGCCGCCCTGCTGATCGCGCTGTGCGACATCGGCGGGGTCTGGCCGGTGATGCGGGTCACCGCCGCGCTGACCGATCTTGCGGTCGCCTCGGTGCAGATGGCGCTGCGCTTCCTGCTGCGCCATGAGGTGGTGCGCGGCCGCATCAGGGCGAGCGATCCGGAGCACCCGGAGGAGGGAAGCGGCTTCATCGTGCTTGCCATGGGCAAGATGGGCGCCGGGGAATTGAATTATTCCAGCGACGTCGACCTGATCGTGTTCTTCGACCGCAATGCGACCTCGCTTGCCGAGGACATCGAGCCGCAGCCGTTCTTCGTGCGGCTGACGCAGGCGATGGCGCGGCTGTTGCAGCAGCGCACCGGCGAGGGCTATGTGTTCCGCGTCGACCTCAGGCTGCGGCCGGATCCCGCCTCGACGCAGGTCGCGATCTCCACGGAAGCGGCGCTGCATTACTACGAGCGGGAAGGGCGCACCTGGGAGCGCGCCGCCATGATCAAGGCGCGGCCCTGCGCCGGCGACCTCGCGGCCGGGGAAGCTCTGGTTGCCGAGATCGCGCCGTTCGTCTGGCGCAAGCATCTCGATTTCGCCGCGCTTGCCGATGTCCACGACATGAAGCGGCAGATGCAGACCTATCGCGGCCAGAGCGAGATCGCGGTCGAAGGCCACAACGTCAAGGTCGGTCGCGGCGGCATCCGCGAGATCGAATTCTTCGCCCAGACGCAGCAATTGATCGCGGGCGGCCGGCATCCGGAATTGCGGGTGCGGCCGACGTTGCTGGCGCTCAATGTGCTCGCCAACAGCAACTGGATCACCTATGACGCCCGCGACGAGCTCACCGTGGCCTACGAATTCCTGCGCCGGGTCGAGCACCGCCTGCAGATGATCGCGGACGAGCAGACGCATGCGCTGCCGGAAGAGCCGGAGGCGGTCGAGCGTTTTGCCAACTTCTTCGGCTATGAGAGCCGCGATGTCTTCGCCAGGGACCTGGTCGGCCATCTCGACATTGTGCAGGGCCACTATAGCCGCCTGTTCGAGGGTGATCCGACCGGCACCGAAAAACTGCGCGACGTGAACTATGCCGCCGGGCCGGAGGACCAGCGCCTGCTCGATCATTTGCTGGCGCTCGGTTTCAAGAAACCTGCGATGGTGGCAACCACCGTGCAGCAATGGCTGACCGGCGATTACCGCGCGCTACGGGTCGAGGCGACGCGCAACGCCTTCGTCGAGTTCGTGCCCGGCCTGATCGACGGCCTGGCGCATGCCGAGGAGCCGGATAACGCCGTTGCCGCCTTCGACCGTTTCCTGCAGGCGCTGCAGCGCGGCGGACGGCTGATCAGGCTGCTCAGCCAGAACCCCGATCTGGTCGCGCTGGTGGCGCTGATGCTCGGCGCCGCGCCGCGGCTTGGCGACATGCTCGCACGCCAGCCGCAGATCATGGACGGTCTGATCGATCCGCGCTTCTTCGGCGCCATGCCGGACCAGAAGGAGCTGTCCGGGCGGCTCGCCGCAACGCTGAAGGACGCGGACTCCTACGAGGACTTTCTCGACCGCCTGCGCCTGTTCGGGCAGGAGAGCCTGTTCCTGATCGGCACGCGCATCCTCTCCGGCACCGTTTCGGCGCAACAGGCCGGCACCGCCTTCGCCGACGTCGCCGAAGGCATCGTCACCACCGTGCACGGCCTTGTCACCGACCAGTTCGCCGGCCAGTACGGCCAGATCAGGGATCAGGAGACCGCGATCCTCGCCATGGGCCGGCTCGGCAGCCGCGAAATGACGGCATCGTCCGACCTCGACCTCATCCTGCTCTACGATTACGACCACGATCAGCCGGACTCGGACGGCGAGCGTTCGCTGCACGGCGCTCAATATTTCGCGCGCTTCACCCAGCGGCTGATCAGCGCCTTCACCACGCGCACAAACTACGGCGTCCTCTATG
This sequence comes from Bradyrhizobium sp., assembly GCA_036406295.1. Classification (GTDB taxonomy): domain Bacteria; phylum Pseudomonadota; class Alphaproteobacteria; order Rhizobiales; family Xanthobacteraceae; genus Bradyrhizobium. Next base: position 4,000 of record DASWVJ010000034.1, on the reverse strand, counting down.
AAATCGACATGCGGCTGCGCCCGTCGGGTCGTGCCGGTCCCTTGGCGTCGCGGCTCGACTCCTTCGCCGACTACCAGGAGCACGAGGCCTGGACGTGGGAGCACATGGCGCTGACGCGGGCGCGGGTGATCTCGGCTTCGCCCGCCTTCCGCGACAGGATCGAGGACGTCATCCGCGCCGTGCTGAGGCGGCCGCGCGACCGGGCTGCGACCGCCGCCGATGTCGCCGACATGCGCCGCGCCATCGCCCAGGAAAAGGGCGAGGACGACGTCTGGAATCTCAAATATGCCGCCGGTGGCACCGTCGATATCGATTTCATCGCGCAGTATTTGCAGCTCGTTCACGCTGCCGAGAAGCCCGACATTCTCAACGTCTCCACGTCAGCCGTGCTCGACAATGCGGCACGGCTCGGTGTGCTGGCGCAGTCGGACGCCGAAGTGCTGCGGGCCGCAGCGCGGCTCTATCACGACCTGACGCAGATCATCAGACTCTGCGTAGGCGGCAAGTTCAACCCGGCCACATCGGGCGAGGACTTGCTGCGGGTGATGGCGCGGGCAGGGGATACGCCGGATTTCTCGACGCTGGAAGCGCGGCTGCGTGAGACGCAGGCCGAGGTACGGCGCGTGTTTACCGCGGTGGTCGGCTAGGCGCCTTTCAGCTTCGCGATGGCATCGCGCACGAACGGATCGAGGCCGGCGCCGCCGGCGTCGAGATGGGCGAAGATGGTTTTCCGCATCTGCGGATCCCAGAATTTCTTGATGTGCTCGGCAATCCCGGGCACGGCCTTGTCGTAGCCCTGGTTCTGGAAAAACTTTCCGATCTGGTTGGCCATATAGACCAGCTTGTCAGGCGACGACACGACCTGCCTCCTCGACTACACTCTGGACCGCGATGCGCTGCGGGTGGGTGAAGACTTCGAATCCGTCCGCGCGCGCGATCGCGCAGAGGGTGATGCCGGCGGCATCGGCCATGCGCACGGCGAGTGCAGTCGGTGCGGAGACGGCGACCATCAGCGGCACGCCCATGGCGGCGGCCTTCTGCACCATCTCGACCGAGACGCGGCTGGTCAGGAGCACCATGCCGTCGGCGGCGCAGACGCTCTGTCGCGCGAGGCCGCCGGCGAGCTTGTCGAGCGCGTTATGGCGGCCGACATCCTCGCGCAAGGCGACGATGCCGTGCGCCGGCGTCCAGAACGCCGCGGCGTGCACGGAGCGGGTTTCGCTATTGATGGCTTGCAGCGGCGGAAGCCCAGCCATCGCCGCCATGATCTCGCGCGGGGTGAAGATGCGGCCTTGCGCAACGATGGCGGCAGGCCGCACGGCTTGCGCGATCGACTCCAGGCCGCAGATGCCGCAGCCGGTGGGGCCGGCGACGTGGCGCCGCCGCTCGCTGATCCGGGCCGCTTTCTCGGCGGCGAGCCACATCCGCAGCTCGATGCCCTCGTCGAGTTCGACCACGTCGATCGATTCGATCTCGTCCGCGGATTGCACGACGCCTTCAGTGAGGCTAAATCCGATGGCAAAATCCCGCAGATGCTGCGGCGTCCCCATCATGACGACATAGGTGCCGCCATTATAGGTGAGCGCGATCGCCGTCTCCTCGGCGATCTGGCGCATGCCTGCCGTGAGGCGGCCATCGCGCCAGACCATTCGCCCGAATTTGCGAATCGGATCGTGCAAGGCAGTTACTCCGCGGCTTCCGCCGGGGCGATACGGCGCGAATGCCGCGCCTGTTCGCTGTAGGATTTCTGCCAGTCGGTCGGCCCGTTCGACGGCGAAACCTGCACGGCGGTCACTTTGTATTCCGGACAGTTGGTGGCCCAGTCGGAGTAATCGGTGGTGATGACGTTGGCCTGCGTGTCCGGGTGGTGGAACGTGGTGTAGACCACGCCGGGCGCGACGCGGTCGGTGATCTCCGCGCGCAGCGTGGTTTCGCCGGCGCGGCTGGCGAGCCGCACCCAGTCGCCGTCGCGCACGCCGCGCTGCTCGGCGTCGTGCGGATGGATTTCCAGCCGGTCCTCCGCGTGCCAGACGACGTTGTCGGTGCGGCGGGTTTGTGCGCCGACATTGTACTGGCTGAGGATGCGGCCGGTGGTGAGCAGGAGGGGGTAACGCGGGCCGGTGCGCTCGTCGGTCGGAATGTATTCGGTGATGACGAACTTGCCCTTGCCGCGAACAAAACCGTCGAGGTGCATGACAGGCGTGCCCTCCGGCGCCTTCTCGTTGCAGGGCCACTGCACCGAGCCGAGCTCTTCGAGCTTGGCGTAAGAGACGCCGGCAAAGGTCGGCGTCAGCGCCGCAATCTCGTCCATGATCTCGGACGGGTGGTTGTACTTCATCTCGAAGCCGAGGGCTTTGCCGAGCAGGATCGTCACTTCCCAGTCGGCATAACCGTTCAACGGCGTCATCACCTTGCGCACGCGCTGGATGCGCCGCTCCGCATTGGTGAAGGTGCCGTCCTTCTCGAGGAAGGTGGAACCCGGCAGGAAGACGTGGGCGTAATTGGCGGTCTCGTTCAGGAAGAGATCGTGGACGATGACGCATTCCATCGCCGACAGCGCCGCTACCACGTGTTTGGTGTTGGGGTCGGACTGCAGGATGTCCTCACCCTGGATGTAGATACCCATGAACGTGCCTTCGATTGCGGCATCGAACATGTTAGGGATGCGCAGGCCCGGCTCCGGGTTAATCTTGACGTTCCACATGGCCTCGAACTGCTGCCGCACGGCCTCGCCCGAGATGTGGCGATAGCCCGGCAGCTCGTGCGGGAACGAGCCCATGTCGCAGGAGCCCTGGACGTTATTTTGGCCGCGGAGTGGGTTCACGCCGACGCCGGGGCGACCGATATTGCCGGTCGCCATCGCCAGGTTGGCGATCGCGATCACGGTGGTAGAGCCCTGGCTGTGCTCGGTGACGCCGAGCCCATAGTAGATCGCGCCGTTGCCGCCGGTCGCGAACAGCCGCGCCGCCGCGCGCAGATCCTTCGGATCGACGCCGGTCATGATCGCCGTCGCCTCCGGGCTGTTCTTCGGCAAGGCCACGAAAGCCGCCCATTCCTCGAACTCGCTCCAGTCGCAGCGTTCGCGCACGAAGGCTTCGTTGACGAGCCCCTCGGTGACGATGACATGCGCCAACGCCGTGAACACGGCAACGTTGGTGCCGGGCATCACCGGCAGATGCAACGCCTTGAGGTGAGGGGCTTCGACCATCTCGGTGCGGCGCGGATCGATCACGATCAGCCTGGCGCCCTGGCGCAGCCGCTTCTTCAGCCGCGAGGCGAACACCGGATGGGCGGAGGCCGGATTGGCGCCGATGATCATGATGACATCGGCATGCTCGACCGAATCGAAATCCTGTGTGCCGGCCGAGGTGCCGAAGGTGGTGGCAAGTCCGTAGCCGGTCGGTGAGTGGCAGACGCGGGCGCATGTATCGACGTTGTTGGTGCCGAACCCGGCGCGGATCAGCTTCTGCACCAGATAGGTTTCCTCGTTGGTGCAGCGGGACGAGGTGATGCCGCCGATGGCTTCCCTGCCGTATTTGACCTGAATGCCGCGCAGCTTGTCGGCGGCAAAGGTGAAGGCTTCATCCCAGCTCACCTCACGCCAGGGATCGCTGATCTTTTCGCGGATCATGGGCTTGAGGATGCGCTCGCGGTGGGTCGTGTAGCCCCAGGCAAAGCGGCCCTTGACGCAGGAATGGCCGCGATTGGCCTTGCCGTCCTTGTAGGGCACCATGCGTATCACTTCCTCGCCGCGCATCTCCGCCTTGAAGGCGCAGCCGACGCCGCAATAGGCGCAGGTTGTCACCACGGAATGCTCGGGCTGGCCGGTCTCGATCACGGACTTTTCGGTCAGCGTTGCGGTCGGGCAGGCCTGTACGCAGGCGCCGCAGGATACGCATTCGGAGCCGAGAAAGCTCTCGCTCATGCCCGGCGAGACGCGGCTGTCGAAGCCGCGGCCGGCAATGGTCAGCGCGAAGGTGCCTTGCACCTCCTCGCAGGC
>DASWVJ010000033.1:0-24534 GCA_036406295.1 Bradyrhizobium sp. | reverse complement strand
GCAATCTCCAGCGCGCGCTTGGCGCTCTCCTGGCCCTTGATGTCGCGCAGGTCGAGCTGTGATTCACTGAGCTCATGCACTTTCGGCTGCGGGCGGGACAGCACCTGCGTGCCCTTGAAGTGATTGGCGATCTGGATCAGGGATTTGGCGGCAATGATCTGGATGTCCGGGCTCGCCCACGCCGCTTCCGAGCCGCAGGCGGCGGGGCAGATCAGACCCTCCTCGCGCGCATTGGCGCCGATCGCGGCCGGAAGCACGCCTGCAACAGGCGCGATCGACCCGTCGAGGCCGAGCTCGCCGAGCACGGTGAAGCCGCTTAGCGCATCGGGCGGGATCGCGCCGATCGCGGCCATCAGGCCAAGCGCGATCGGCAGATCATAATGGCTGCCTTCCTTGGGCAGGTCGGCGGGCGCGAGGTTGACGATGATTCGCCGCGCCGGCAGCGCCAGCCCGGAAGCGATCAGCGCCGAGCGCACCCGCTCGCGCGCTTCCGACACCGCCTTGTCCGGGAGGCCGACAATGGCGAAAGCCGGCAACCCGGGCACGATCTGAACCTGCACGTCGACCGTGCGGGCCTCGATCCCCTCAAAAGCTACCGTGGAAACCCGCTGGACCATGCCGCTCCCTGCCGCCATCGAACGTAGCGGAAGCAACGAGGCAGCGCAAGAACATTACAAGAACGCTCCGCCGTGCCAAGGGCCTTCGCGGGTCAGGGTAAATTTCATGAAGGCAATGCAGGCGGCGTGGGCCTGCGAGCCAAGCCCGAGAATCAATCCTGTTGTGAGGAGGAAAATCCCGGGGCGGCGTCGGCCGCCCCGGGGAATCGGATTTCAGAGCTGCATCACCATTGCTGCCGGATAGTAGTGGAAGCCTTCGCCCGTCTTGGCGATGTGGCCAAAGCCGGGCCAGGCGTAGTGATAGGACATGACCGGAAGCTTGTTGGTCGCGATCATGTCGAGTAATTTCACCCGTGTCACGGCCGCCTGCTTCGGATCGGTGTCGTAGGAGAACTCCATCCGCGGCTTCTCCAGCAACAGCACGGGGTGATGCGAAAGATCGCCCAGGAAGACGAACGATTTACCGGCCGAGCTCACCGTGAAGATGGTATGGCCGACGGTGTGTCCGGGCGCCGCGATGGCCTGCACGCCGGGCAAGAATTCCTGGCCGTCCTTAATGAAGACGATGCGATCGCGCACCGGCATCAAGTTCTTGCGGGCGTGAACCACGAAGTCTTTCAGGGGGCCGCCGAGCTTGCCTTCATCGGTCCAGAACTCGAAATCGCTCTGCGTGATGTAGTACTGCGCGTTCGGAAAAAGTGGCTTGTCGTCGGCGCCGACGATGCCACCGATATGGTCGATATGGGCGTGCGACAGCACGACGGCGTCGATTTCGGCGGCCTTGATGCCGGCTTCCGCCATGCTCTTCTGCTGGCGACCGGTGGTCGGCCCGAACGCTTTCGAGGTCCCCATGCCCGTGTCGAACAGGATCAGCTTGTCGCCGGTATTGATGATCGGAGAGTTCTGCTCGAGAACCACGTTCTCTGCCGACAGGAAATTGTCGGTCAGCATCTTCTTCACTTCTTCATCCGGCACGCCGACGAAGGTCCCCTTGGGCGGGCCTAGTGGCAACGGTCCGTCGGAAACGACCGTCACTTCAGCATCGCCGAGGATCATGCGGTGCCAATAGGGCGTTTGCGTGTTGAGCTTCGGCGCCTTGGCGAGCGCACTGCCGCCGAGCATGGTGGAAGCGCCGAGGCCGGCGCCAAGTGCAAGGAGAGACCGTCGCGAAAGTTGGGTCGTCATTCGTTCCTCCACATTGCGGTTTTTATCGCGCGGCCGGCCAGCCCCGCGCACGGCGCGCGCATCAACATGCTGCCCCCGCCCCGGCAATGTGGCAAGATGAATCAGGTCGGCAGGGATTGCAGAGTGGAAGTGCCGCGGAAGGACAACCGCAGGGGGAAGAAGCTATTTCCCGCAGTGCCTTGCCTCAATGGTATCCCAGATTTTCGCTGCCACGTCCGGCCCGCCGAGCTTTGCAATGGCGCGGATGCCGGTGGGTGACGTCACGTTGATCTCGGTCAGATTGCCGTCGATCACGTCGATGCCGACGAAGAGCAGACCGCGCTCGCGTAGTGCGGGACCGAGCGTGGCGCAGATTTCGCGCTCGCGTGGCGACAGGTCGGTGGCTTGCGCAGCACCGCCGCGCACCATGTTGGAGCGCAGATCGTCCGCGGCCGGCACGCGATTGACGGCGCCGGCGAATTCGCCGTCGACCAGGATGATGCGCTTGTCGCCGTTTTTTACCTCGGGAAGGAAGCGCTGGATCACCCAGGGTTCGCGGAAGGTGACGGAGAACATATCGAACAGCGAGCCGAAATTCATGTCCTGCGGCATCACGCGGAAGACCGCCGCGCCGCCGTGGCCATGCAGCGGCTTCATCACGACCGCGCCGTGCTGCTCTCGGAAGGAATTGATCTCGTCGATGTCGCGCGAGATCAGCGTCGGCGGCATCAGCTGCGGGAAGTTCATCACGAACAGTTTTTCCGGCGCGTTGCGAACGGAAGCCGGATCGTTCACGACCAGCGTCCTGGGGTGGATACCTTCAAGCAGGTGCGTCGAGGTGATGTAGGCGAGGTCGAAAGGCGGGTCCTGCCGGAGCAGGACGACGTCGAAACCATTGAGCACCGCGCGCGTCGACTCGCCCAGCGTGAAATGATTGCCTTCCTCGTCGCGCACGGTGAGCTTTTGCACGGGAGCGACCAATTCGCCGCCGCGCAGCGAGAGCTTGTCGGGGGTGTAGTAGGAAATGCCGTGACCGCGCTTCTGAGCTTCCAGCAGCAGCGCAAAGGTGGAATCGCCGCGGATGTTGATGCGCGCGATGGGGTCCATCTGGACGGCGACGTTCAGTTTCATTTGGGATATCCGGCTCTCGGGTGATGCTTCTTAAGGGCTGGCGTCGAAGGCTGCCAAGAGATGGCGCGGCAGGCTCCTCGGCGCAATCAGCATGGCGTCAAAACGCATCTCGAATTCTGCATGCTCGGGATGCGCCATCAGCCAAGCTTGCGCGGCATTGATGATGCGCTGCTGCTGGCGCGGCGTCACGGCCCAGGCGGCATCGTCGAGGTTGGCGCGCGCCTTGACCTCGACAAAGGCGATCAGGCTGCGCCTGCGCGCCACCAGGTCGATCTCGCCATAGGGCGTGCGGAAGCGCTTTGCCAGGATGCGGTAGCCTTTTGCGATCAAATAGGCCGCGGCGCGGCTTTCGGCGGAAAGACCGGTGCGGAAGGCCGCAACGCGTTCGGGCGAGGCGTTTTCAGTCTTCACCATGGGTGCCCCGGCTTTCCTTCGCCAGCTCCAGCGCGCGGGTATAGACTTCGCGGCGCGGCCGGCCGGAAACCTCGACCGCCTGGGCTACCGCGTCCTTGACGCTGCCCTGCTTCAGCGACGAACGCAGCACATTGTCGAGCTCGTCTTCCGCCATGACCCCGGCACCGGCCGGGGGCGGGCCGATCACAAGCACGAACTCGCCGCGCGTTTCCAGCCGGTCCGCGCCGGCGGCCAGCTCGGCGATGGGCGCGCGTGTAATCTCCTCGTGCAGCTTTGTCAGTTCGCGGCAGATCGCGGCTTCGCGCCCGCCCATGATTTCGGCAAGATCGGCAAGCGTGCCCTGGACGCGATTGCCGGATTCGAACACGACCAGCGTCGCCTCGATCCGCGCGAGCTCAGCCAGCCGCGCACGCCGCGCGGTCTGCTTCGACGGCAAGAACCCCTCGAAGAAAAAACGGTCCGTCGGCAATGCGGCGACCGAAAGCGCCGTCAGCACCGACGAGGGACCCGGCACGGCAATAACGCGGTGCCCGGCCGCGCAGGCTTCACGCACGAGCTTGAAGCCGGGATCTGAAATCAGCGGCGTGCCCGCGTCGGACACGAGCGCGATGGAAGCGCCCTGCGCGAGCTTTTCGAGGATCTTCGGCCGCGCCGTTGCCGCATTGTGCTCATGATACGGCGTGAGCGGTGCCGAGATCACGTAGCGCTCGGTCAGGCGGTGGGTGATGCGGGTGTCTTCGCAGGCGATCAGATCGGCGCCCGCCAGCGTTTCCAGCGCGCGCAGCGTGATGTCGGAGAGATTGCCGATGGGGGTGGCGACCAGATAGAGCGCGGGAACCAGCCTGGGTGCATTCAGGACCTGGCCATTGACGGAAAAAGTCTTGCCGGCAGAACCCGTTTCTCCCTCAGACCCGTATATTGAACTGGCTTTTGCGCGCATAATATCAATCTAGAGGGGGGACGGCGTTTACGCCATCCGGGATCAAGTGCAGCGCGGCGGCGAGGCAGGAGGGGTCCGTAGCTGGCAATGGTGCCATGGACCATCAACCTTTTGTTCTGGTTAACTATTCGTCGACATTGTGCCTGAATCCCCACCCCCGGTATTTGAAGGGAGGGAATCCTGGCCGATTCCGGTCGGTCAAGAGAAGAGGCAGATGGTGGGCCCGTTCAACCGCAAACCCCGTTCTTCGGGCAGCTCGCTTTCGGGCTCGACCCGGCGGAGCGCAATTGCCCTGATCCTCGGCGCGCCGCTCCTGGGCGCCTGCTCCAGCGTGCAGCAGAGTCTTAGCCAGTTCGGCGGTTCCGAGCCGCCGGCCGGCCCGCAGCAGGAGCCGACCGCGGTCGGCACCGGGCAGGTCAAGGTCGGATTGATCCTGCCGCTCTCGGCGGCAGGCAATGCCGGCATCGCGGCGCAGTCGATGAAGAACGCCGCCGAAATGGCGCTGGCCGAGTTCCAGAACCCGAACATCCAGCTCCTGATCAAGGACGACGCCGGCAGCCCGCAAGGCGCGAATGCGGCCGCGCAGCAGGCCGTCAACGAGGGCGCCGAGATCATTCTCGGGCCGTTGTTTGCGGCCTCGGTCCCCGCGGTGGCGCAGGTCGCGCGCACACGCGGCATCTCGGTGATCGCGTTCTCGACCGATTCGAGCGTCGCCGGTCGCGGCGTGTATCTGCTGAGCTTCCTGCCTGAATCGGACGTCAACCGCATCGTCGATTACGCCGCCGGCACCGGCAAGCGTTCCTTTGCCGCGCTGGTGCCCGACAATGCCTATGGCAATGTGGTCGAGGCCGCGTTCAAGCAGGCGGCGGGCCGCCGCGGTCGCGTCGTGGCGTTCGAGAAATACAGCGGCGATCGCGCGACGCCGGCGCGGACCGTGGCGCAGATGCTGGGTTCGGCCGATGCGCTGATGATCGCCGATGACGGCGATTCCGTCGTCGCCACCGCCGATGCGCTGACAGCGGCGGGCTCTAACCTGCGCAACATCCAGATGCTCGGCACCGGGCTGTGGGACAATCCGCGAATATTCGCGAGCCAATCGCTGCAGGGCGGCCTCTATGCCGCGCCGGATCCTTCCGGCTTCCGCGCCTTCTCCGGCCGCTATCGTTCCCGGTTCGGCTCAGAGCCGGTTCGCACCTCGACGCTTGCTTATGATGCGGTCGCGTTGATGGCGGCACTGGCGCGTACGCAGGGCCCGAATCGATTCGCGCCGGAGACCCTGACCAACCCGTCCGGCTTTGCCGGCATTGACGGGCTGTTCCGCTTCCGCTCCGACGGTACCAATGAGCGGGGTCTTGCCGTGATGAAGGTGACGACGGGCGGCGGCGTGGCGGTCGCGGGCTCGCCGAAGAGTTTCGGGGCGTAGATATCTAAGCGGCGAGATCGGCCACGACGGCATCGAGCAACGGAAAGCCGTCCTTGGTCACGCGCAGCCGGCCATCGGCTTCCACGGAGATCGCGCCTTCCTCGTGCAACAGCGCAATGCGCTTCGGGTCGAGCGGACGGCCGGACAGTGCCTGATAGCGACGGGGATCGATGCCCTCGGTCAGCCGCAGGCCCATCAACAGGAATTCGTCGGCGCGCTCCTCGCTGTTGAGGATGTCGTCGGTGACGACGCCATGGCCACCGGCCTCGACCCGCATCAGCCAGGACTCCGGCCGCTTCTCGGTTGCGGTCGCGTGCCTGACGCCGTTGATGTCGAGCCGGCCATGGGCGCCCGGGCCGATGCCGGCATATTCCGCGCCGCGCCAATAGACGAGGTTGTGGCGGCACTCGGCGCCTTCGCGCGCGTGGTTGGAAATCTCGTAGGCGGGCAGGCCATGCCTGGCGCAAACATCCTGTGTCACGTCATAGAGAGCACGCGCGGTCGCCTCATCCGGCGTCTGCAATTTGCCCGCGGCATGCAGGCCGAAGAACGGGGTGCCTTCCTCGATGGTGAGCTGGTAGAGCGACAGATGCTCGGCCGCCTCGCTGATCGCATGCTTCAACTCGTCCGCCCACATTTGCGGCGTTTGATCCGGGCGGGCGTAGATCAGGTCGAACGAGTAACGGTCGAAGGCGGAGCGCGCGATCGCGACGGCGTCGAGCGCCTCACGCGCGGTATGCAATCGGCCGAGCGCCTTCAGCGAGACATCGTCCAGCGCCTGCACGCCGAGTGACACGCGATTGACGCCGGCTGCACGATAGCCGCGAAAGCGCGTTGCCTCGACGCTGGTGGGGTTGGCCTCCAGCGTCACCTCGACATCGTCAGCTACGCGCCAGTGCTTGCCGATGGCATCGAGAATCGCGCCGACGGTTTGCGGCTGCATCAGCGACGGCGTGCCGCCGCCGAGAAAGATCGAGGACACCTCGCGTCCGCCTGTGCGCTGGGCCGTCGTCTCGATCTCGCGCGCAAAGGCGCGCACGTAACGCGCCTGGTCGACAGGCGTATGGCGGACATGGCTGTTGAAGTCGCAATACGGGCATTTCGACAGGCAGAATGGCCAGTGCACATAGACGCCGAAAGCTTTTTGCTCAGCGGCCATTGAGGCAGATCTCCGCGAGCTTGACGAAGGCGCGGGCGCGATGGGAGAGGCCGAGCCCCAGCGGGGGCAGACCATGTTTCTCGACGCTGGTCATCTCGCCGAAGGTACGCGTGTGGCCGTCAGGAAGGAAGGCCGGATCGTAGCCGAAACCGGCGGTGCCGCGCGGCGGCCAGACCAGTGTTCCGTCGGCGCGGGCTTCCACCTCCTCGAGATGACCGTCGGGCCAGGCCACGCACAGCGCCGAGACGAAATGTGCCTTGCGCTTGCCGGGCGTGGTGGCGCCGCGCTCCTGCAAAAGGCGCTCGATCCGCGCCATGGCCGCGGCAAAATCCTTGCCTTCGCCGGCCCAGCGCGCCGAATAGATGCCGGGCGCGCCATCGAGCGCATCGACCACGAGGCCAGAGTCGTCGGCAAAAGCCGGAAGCTGCGCGGCCTTCGCGGCCGCGGCTGCCTTGATGGCCGCGTTGGCGCGGAAGGTCGTGCCGGTCTCGTTGGGTTCGTTGAGCCCGAGTTCACCGGCCGACACCGCCTCCACCCCGTGGGGCGCGAGCAGCTCGCGCATTTCGGCCAGCTTGCCGGGATTGTGGGTCGCGATGACGAGCTTGCCGGTGATCTGGCGATGCATGCGCAGCTCAAGCCACTGCGATCTTCTGCAGGTCGACAAGCCGCGCCACGCCCTTCCTGGCCAGCGCCATCAGCGCGAGGAACTCGGTTTCCGAGAATGGCGTCTTCTCCGCGGTTCCCTGTACCTCAATGATGCGGCCGTCTCCGGTCATCACGAAATTGGCGTCGGTTTCGGCCTCGGAATCCTCAGCATAGTCGAGGTCGAGTACGGGCGTGCCCTGATAGATGCCGCAGGAGATCGCCGCGACATTGTCGCGCAAGACGTTCGCTTTGATCATGTTGCGGGCCTTCATCCAGCCGATGCAATCGGCGAGTGCGACCCAGGCGCCGGTGATGGAGGCGGTGCGGGTGCCGCCATCGGCCTGGATCACGTCGCAGTCGATGGTGATCTGGCGTTCGCCCAGCGCTTCGAGATTGACCGCGGCGCGCAGCGAGCGGCCGATCAGGCGCTGGATCTCGACGGTACGGCCGCCCTGCTTGCCGGCAGATGCTTCGCGGCGGGTGCGCTCGAGCGTCGCCCGCGGCAGCATGCCGTATTCGGCGGTAACCCAGCCGCGGCCCTGGCCCTTCAGCCAGGGCGGCATGCGCTCTTCCAGCGTGGCGGTGACCAGAACATGGGTGTCGCCGAATTTCACCATGCAGGAGCCTTCCGCATATTTGACGACGCCGCGTTCCAGGGTGACGGGGCGCAGCTCATCGGGAGCACGGCGGCTGGGCCGCATGGGGAATCCTCCAGAAATTGGGGCAAAAACCACAGCATGACCCCGAAAAAGCCTGCCCCGCACTTTGGTGCGGGGTGAGGACCGATTTTCCGGGAGATCATGCTCAAACAAGGAGTGCTTGTAGGTGCGGGAAAGGTTACCGGCAAGCCTTGTTTAGGACCGTCAAAGCCCGCTTGTCAGCGGCCCGCCGGATGGACAAATTAGGAGCGATTGTGAGGAGTTAACGCGTGGCCCACCACGATCCGATTGGTTTGATCACCCCCCATGCCGGGCTTGCCCAGCTCAACCAGCGTTCGCGGGAAATTTTCCGGCAAATCGTCGAGAGCTATCTCGCGACCGGCGAGCCCGTCGGTTCGCGCAATATCTCGCGCCTGATCGCCGTTCCGCTGTCGCCGGCCTCCGTCCGCAATGTGATGTCGGACCTGGAACAGCTCGGCCTGATCTATGCGCCGCATACCTCGGCCGGCCGGCTGCCGACCGAACGGGGCCTGCGATTCTTTGTCGATGCGCTGATGCAGCTCGGCGACCTCACCGAGGCCGAACGGCAATCGATCGAGACCCAGTTGGCCTCCATCGGGCGCGCCCAATCGGTCGAGGGCGTGCTGAGCGAAGCGCTGACCCGGCTGTCGGGGCTGACCCGGGCCGCAGCCGTGGTTCTGACGCCGAAATCGAACCAGAGGCTGAAACACATCGAATTCGTGCGGCTGGAGCCGGAGCGCGCCCTGGTCGTGCTGGTCGGCGAAGACGGCCAGGTCGAGAATCGCGTGCTGAGCTTGCCGCCCGGGGTGCCTTCCTCGGCGCTGACGGAAGCCACCAATTTCCTCAATGCGCGGATCCGCGGGCGGACCTTGGCTGAATCCCGGCTGGAGCTGGAAACCGCGCTTGCCGAGGATCGCGCCGAGCTCGATCAGCTGACTCAGAAGGTAATTGCGACGGGCATCGCAAGCTGGTCCGGCGGGGACAGTGACGAGCGCCAGCTCATCGTGCGCGGGCACGGCAATTTGCTGGAGGATCTCCATGCGCTTGATGACCTCGAGCGCGTGCGCTCGCTGTTCGACGATCTCGAGACCAAGCGGGGCGTTATCGACCTGCTTGGCCGCGCCGAGAGCGCCGAAGGCGTGCGCATCTTCATCGGCTCGGAGAGCAAGCTGTTCTCGCTGTCGGGTTCCTCCACCATCATCGCACCCTACAGGGATGTCGCGGGGCGGATCGTCGGCGTGCTCGGCGTGATCGGGCCGACCCGGCTCAACTATGCGCGGGTGATCCCGACCGTGGACTATGCCGCACGCATCGTCAGCAAACTGCTGGGTAGCTGACCCGCCCTGAAATCGGGCTGGTTGTGCTTGATTTTCGGCGCCCAAAGCACGATATCCGAGCCTGAAACCCCGATAATTCAGATCGAAGCGATTTTTCGAGAAGGCTACCCATGACCGATCCCAACCGGCCCGATGAAGATCCGGCGAACCCGGCGCAGGCTGGCGAGCCCGTGGTCTCCAAACCCTATGTGATGCCCGACGATCCCGAGCCGGGTTCGGTGGAGCTGTTGCAGAAGGAAGCGGCTGACGCGCGCGACAAGGTGCTGCGCACGCTGGCCGAGATGGAGAACCTGCGCAAACGTACCGCCAGGGAAGTTTCCGACGCGCGCGCCTATGGCATCACCGGCTTTGCCCGCGACGTGCTCGAGATTGCCGACAATCTGCAGCGCGCGCTGGATGCGGTTCCGGCCGAAGACAAGGCAAATGCCGATCCGGGCCTGAAGGCGCTGATCGAGGGCGTCGAGCTCACCGAGCGCTCGCTGCTCAATGCGCTGGAGAAGCACGGCGTGAAGAAGTTCGATCCCTCGGGCGAGAAGTTCGATCCGAACTTCCAGCAGGCGATGTACGAAGTGCCCGACCCCTCGGTGCCCGCAGGCACCGTGGTCCACGTCGTGCAGGCCGGCTACATGATCGGCGACCGCGTGCTGCGGCCGGCGCTGGTCGGCGTCGCCAAGGGCGGCGCGAAGGCGGCCCCCATCTCGACCGAAGCTTGATTCTTAGGCTTGGTCTGATCCGAAGACTGGTGCCCGCTTTGCGGGACCAGGCCTAAGCCGCGATATCCGTCGACTGGATGCGCTTGACGCCGGCCTGGGTCATGTCGGCCCAGGCTTTGGCGAGCGAGCCCTGCGTGTCGATGCCGCGGCAGGCGTCCTCGATCACATAGGTCTCGAAGCCGGCCTTGCGCGCGTCGAGTGCGCTCCAGGCAACGCAGAAGTCGGTGGCAAGGCCCGCAAGGAAGACACGCTGGATGTTGCGCGCCTTGAGATAGGCGGCAAGCCCGGTCGTGGTCTTGCCATCCGCCTCGGTGAAAGCCGAGTAGCTGTCGACGTTCTTGCGGAAACCCTTGCGGATGATCAGACCGGCGTGTGGCACGTCCAGATCCTTGGACAGCCCCGCACCCTCGGTGCCTTGCACGCAATGATCCGGCCACAGCACCTGCTTGCCGTAATCGAGATCGACGGTCTCGAAGGGCTTTTTGCCGGAATGGCTGGATGCAAACGAGATATGGCCGCCGGTGTGCCAGTCCTGCGTCAGCACCACGTTGGAAAACGCTCTTGCAAGCTTGTTGATGACGGGGACCACCTGTTCGCCGTCCTTCACCGCGAGGCTGCCGCCGGGCAGGAAGCAGTTCTGCACATCGATCACAAGGAGCGCGCAAGCCTCGTCAGGCTTGATCGCCGCCGCCCACACTGCGCTGGGCATCATCGCCGCGAGCGCCGTCGTTCCCAAACCAGATAGAATCTGCCTTCGGTTGAGCATGGTGCATCTCCGCTTTTCAGAGGATCTGCACCAGCAAATCAGGTCGCCATGAAAGGGTAAAGCCGCTTTTAAATGCCGCCGTGCGCCAACACTTCCGGCAAGTCAGCCGCGCGGCTGGATGCCGTCGCGCACGGCGCGGAAGCGCGGAAAGGCCTTGGCCCATTGATCGCGCGGCGAACTGCCGACGATGCGCATCGCCGACTGTGAGCCGAAGCGCAACCATTGCACGATCGTGACAGGCGTATTGTCCTTCCCGCTGGTCGCCTCGATCCGCGTCTCGTAGCCGGGCTGGCCGTCGATACGGACAGGCTCGGACATGGTGATGCGGCCGTCGCGCACGCCCGGTATCGTCGTTGCGATCTGCTGGGCGAAGCGGCCGCGATCGTCGGGCGAAGCCACGGTCTGGCCGATGATGCCAATGATCATGAAGGGTGCGGCCTCGAAGCCCGTGGTCTCGTCACCATCGGCGAGAATGACCGCCGCGCCCGGCGCCAGCGTGCGGACGTTCTTGAACGCGCTGAGCTCGTTCACCTTGAAGGACAGCAGCGCTAGCTGTTCGTCGGCCGGCACCTCCTTGCGCACGACGGCGGAAGCGAACATCTGGCGAACCGCGTCGTCGCTGTAGATTTTCCAGAAGTTTTCCGGGACTTGAACCGCGACGTAGCCGGAGAAGGCGATGCCCGGCACGATCATTGAATAGCGCCGCACGTTGGTGGCGCCCTCCTTGGCGTTTTCGACCGTGTAGTAGCCGAGCCCTGCACCGGTCTCGATGCTCTCCGGCTTGATGCCGCTGACGCCGCCGGGGTTGCTCTTGAAGGCGCTGGCGACCTCATTATAGGCGTCCGCCGGCAGGTCGGCGATCACGACCTTGACGCCCTGGTCCTCGGTCTCGAAGCCGACGAAGGATTTTGCCCGGTTGAGCCCGACCAGCGGGACCATGCCGACCCGCGCCCCCGGTGGAAATACGGGGTCGGCGGCGGGGGCGGGGTTTGTCGCGGCAATGGTAAGAAGCGCGGCCGCGAACAGGCGTCGGATCAGGGTCATGAAAATCTATCCGTTTACATTGGAAGCCGCGCGGAGATCGGCAGGCTGCGGCCCCCTCGGCCTGGATGCCCCGTTCGGTCGGGGCCGCTTTTAGCGGTTTTGCCGCCCGGGCAACAGGGCGGGGGTGCCTTCGTTCCGGAGCGCTTTGTCGCGCGCCTGCTCCGCTTTGGGGCAACGGCAGTTCAGGCAATGTTCTCCTGCTCGTTGCGCGAGCCGCTTTAATTCTTAACAAGGCCGAAGGCAGCCCTGAGCCCTCGCCAGTGCCCGGCTGACACTATCTTTCAAACATCAGGCTTTTCATGGACTAAGGTTGTCTACAGTCCTTGCGGGCACAACCCCCCCTCCTATATGAGGCTCAACGTCGCGGCATCGCGCGTATTTGAACTCCTGGGGGTTCGGTCCGGGGCGCCGTCAGGGCCCGACCAACCTGCCGCAGAAAAGAGGATAGAATCATGGGAAAGGTCATCGGTATCGACCTCGGCACGACCAATTCGTGCGTCGCCGTCATGGACGGCAAAACATCCAGAGTCATTGAGAACGCGGAGGGCATGCGGACGACGCCCTCTATCGTTGCTTTCACGGACGATGGCGAACGCCTCGTCGGCCAACCGGCCAAGCGCCAGGCGGTCACCAATCCCGAGCGCACCTTCTTCGCAGTGAAGCGCCTGATCGGCCGCCGCTACGACGACCCGATGGTCGAGAAGGACAAGAAGCTCGTCCCCTACAAGATCGTCAAGGCTTCCAATGGCGACGCCTGGGTCGAAGCCGACGGCAAGACCTATTCGCCTTCGCAGATTTCCGCCTTCATCCTGCAGAAGATGAAGGAGACCGCTGAAGCCCATCTCGGCCAGAAGGTCGAGCAGGCCGTCATCACGGTTCCCGCCTACTTCAACGACGCCCAGCGTCAGGCCACCAAGGATGCCGGCAAGATCGCCGGCCTTGAAGTGCTGCGCATCATCAATGAGCCGACCGCGGCCGCGCTCGCCTACGGCCTCGACAAGACCAAGACCGGCACGATTGCGGTGTACGACCTCGGCGGCGGTACGTTCGATATCTCCATTCTCGAGATCGGCGACGGCGTATTCGAGGTGAAATCCACCAACGGCGATACCTTCCTCGGCGGTGAAGATTTCGACATGCGCCTGGTCGGCTATCTCGCCGACGAGTTCCAGAAGGAGCAGGGCATCAATCTGCGCAACGACAAGCTCGCCTTGCAGCGCCTGAAGGAAGCCGCTGAAAAGGCCAAGATCGAGCTGTCGTCGACCACGCAGACCGAGATCAACCTGCCGTTCATCACGGCGGACCAGACCGGGCCGAAGCATCTGACGATGAAGCTCACCCGCGCCAAGTTCGAGGCGCTGGTCGACGATCTCGTGCAAAAGACCATCGAGCCCTGCCGCAAGGCGCTGAAGGATGCAGGCCTCACCGCCGGCGAGATCGGCGAGGTGGTGCTGGTCGGCGGCATGACCCGCATGCCGAAGGTCCAGGAAGTGGTGAAGCAGCTGTTCGGCAAGGAGCCGCACAAGGGCGTCAATCCGGACGAAGTCGTGGCGATCGGCGCTGCGATCCAGGCCGGCGTGCTGCAGGGCGACGTCAAGGACGTCCTGCTGCTCGACGTGACCCCGCTGTCGCTCGGCATCGAGACGCTGGGCGGCGTGTTCACCCGCATCATCGACCGCAACACCACGATCCCGACCAAGAAGAGTCAGGTGTTCTCGACCGCCGAGGATAACCAGAACGCGGTCACCATCCGCGTCTTCCAGGGCGAGCGTGAAATGGCGGCCGACAACAAGATGCTCGGCCAGTTCGACCTGATGGGCATCCCGCCGGCTCCGCGCGGCATGCCGCAGATCGAGGTCACCTTCGACATCGACGCCAACGGCATCGTCAACGTCTCGGCCAAGGACAAGGCGACCGGCAAGGAACAGCAGATCCGGATCCAGGCATCCGGCGGCCTGTCCGAAGCCGACATCGAAAAGATGGTCAAGGACGCCGAGGCCAATGCGGCCGAGGACAAGAAGCGCCGCGAGGCGGTCGACGCCAAGAACCACGCCGATGCGCTGGTGCATTCCACCGAGAAGGCGCTGGCCGAGCACGGCTCGAAGATCGCCGAGGGCGAGCGCCGCGCCATCGAGGACGCCGTCAGCGACCTCAAGGAAGCGCTGAAAGGCGACGATGCCGAGGCCATCAAGGCCAAGACCAACACGCTGGCGCAGGCTTCCATGAAGCTGGGCGAGGCCATGTACAAGCAGCAGGCCGAGGGCGAAGCCGCGGCCAAGGACGCTGCCAAGGATGACGTCGTCGACGCGGAGTTCACCGAGGTCGACGACGACAAGAACAACAAGAAGTCTGCTTGACGAGCGGATTTGCGATCATGGCCCCCACGCCCGAGAGTGCGCGACACGTCTCGAAGGGTGGGGGTCATTTTTCGTTAAGTCGACCGCTGCGTCTTTCGAAACGCGTTCCCTGAGGGGGAAGGCCCGCGAATTCGGAACCGACCGATGTCTGCCAAACGCTGCTACTACGAGACCCTGGAAGTTGATCGTAACGCCGACGATTCCAAGCTGAAGGCGGCCTTCCGCAAGCTCGCGATGAAGTGGCATCCGGACCGCAATCCCGGCGATGCCGATAGCGAAGTCCGCTTCAAGGAAATCAACGAAGCGTACGAAATCCTGAAAGACGGACAGAAGCGCGCTGCCTATGACCGCTTTGGCCACGCTGCCTTCGAGCAGGGCGCGGGCGGCGGCGGCCCGGGCTTTGGCGCGGGCTTCGCGTCATCTTTCTCCGATATTTTCGAAGACCTGTTCGGCATGGCGAGCCAGCGCGGCCGTGGCGGCCGCGAGCGTGGCGCCGACCTGCGCTACAACATGGAAATCACGATCGAGGAAGCTTTTCAGGGCAAGACGGCGCAGATCGAGATTCCGGTCTCGGTCACCTGCGAGTCCTGCTCGGGCACCGGCGCCAAGGCAGGCACCAAGCCGAAGACCTGCTCGCATTGCGGCGGCGCCGGACGCATCCGCCAGGCCCAGGGTTTCTTCACGCTGGAGCGGACCTGTCCCGGCTGTCAGGGCCGCGGCCAGATGATCGAGGATGCCTGCTCGTCCTGCTCGGGCCAGGGTCGTGTCTCGCGCGAGCGCACGCTGTCGGTCAACATCCCTCAGGGCGTGGAAGACGGCACGCGCATTCGGCTTGCCGGCGAAGGCGAGGCCGGCATCCGCGGCGGTCCGCCCGGCGATCTCTATATCTTCCTGTCGCTTGCCCCGCACGAGTTCTTCCAGCGCGACGGCGCCGACCTGCATTGCCGCGTGCCGATCTCGATGGTGACGGCCGCACTCGGTGGCGAATTCGAGGTTCCCACCATCGACAAGGGCAAGACGCGGGTGAAAATTCCGGCCGGCACGCAGTCCAACCGCCGATTCCGCATTGCATCAAAGGGCATGCCGGTGCTGCGCTCACGCCAGACCGGCGACATGTATGTGCAGGTCGTGGTCGAAACACCGCAGAATCTCACCAAGAAGCAGCAGGAGTTGCTGGCGGAGTTCGAAAAATTGTCGTCCGGCGCCACCCAGCCGGAATCGGTCGGATTCTTCTCCAAGGTCAAGGATTTCTTTGGCAACCGTGCTAGTCCCTGACACTTGCGGCCGCTTGACCGTAACGCCTTCCGCCTATACCTCTTTATGACTGTTTTCTGACATTCCCCGCTTAATTGCGGTCCCGCCTGGTAACGAAATGCCATTGCAGTCGTCCGCGCGTGCGTTGAAGAAACCTCCTCGTCTCGACGATGAGGTTCGTTTTCTTCGATCATGGATTGAAAAGCCGCTGCACATGGGCGCGGTCATGCCGTCGGGCAAGCTGCTTGCCCGCACCATGGCGCAATATGTCGACACGGAGTCGGAAGGCCCCGTGGTCGAGCTCGGCCCGGGCACCGGCGCGATCACCAGCGCGCTGATCGAGCAGGGCGTCGACCAGAAGCGACTCGTGCTCGTCGAATACAATCCTTCTTTCTGTTCGCTACTGCGCGATCGCTATCCGCAGGCCACGGTGGTGCAGGGCGATGCCTATGCGTTGCGCGCTTCCCTGGGCGATGTGCTGAAAGGGCCGGCCTCCGCCGTCGTGTCGGGCCTGCCGCTGGTCACAAAACCGATGCTGATCCGGCTGAAACTGATCCGTGACGCCTTCGCGGCCCTGTCGCCGGGCGCCCCCTTCGTGCAGTTCACCTACTCGGTGGTCCCGCCGATCCCGAAATCGCTGCCCGGCGTGTCCACAGAGGCCTCCGAACGGATCTGGATGAACCTTCCGCCCGCCCGGGTCTGGGTGTATCGCAAGCGTTAATCCGCCCGGCGCCGATCGCGACGGGCTTCGTCCTGCTCGCGATTTCAAGAGATGGCTGCGCTGAAAATCCTCGTGATCCCGGGATCGCTGCGAACCGGCTCGCTCAATGCGAAGCTGGCAGCCACCATCGCGCTCGAGCTGGTGCAGGCCGGCGCGGAGGTGACGCGCATCTCGCTGTCGGATTTTCCGCTGCCGATCTACGACGGCGATCTGCAGGCCAAGTCCGGCATCCCGAAGAATGCCCTCAATCTCAAGCGCATGATGGGCTCGCACCATGGCGTGCTGATCGTGACGCCGGAATACAATTCTTCCGTGCCGGCGCTGGTGAAGAACACCATCGACTGGATCAGCCGCGTGCAGGATCCGCACGAGGCGCGTGGCCAGGTGTTTCGCGAGCGCGCCTTTGCGATTGCCGCCGCGTCCGGCGGACGCCTTGGCGGCACGCGCGCTCTGGCGGCGCTACGGCTGATCCTGACCGCCTGTCACGCGACTGTCGTGCCGAACCAGCTCGCGCTGTCGTTCGCGGAAGATGCCTATGACGACAAGGATCGCCTGAAGCAGGCAAGCGATATCGAAGCGCTCAACGCCATGGTGCGGCAGTTGATCGAATTCTCCCAACGCATGATGTGAGGTGACATGC
Source organism: Bradyrhizobium sp. (assembly GCA_036406295.1). GTDB lineage: Bacteria > Pseudomonadota > Alphaproteobacteria > Rhizobiales > Xanthobacteraceae > Bradyrhizobium. The sequence continues at coordinate 7,529 of DASWVJ010000033.1, read as the reverse complement.
AGCCTGAAAAGATCGCTCCCCGGGATCGCCTGATCGTGGCGCTCGACCTGCCCAGCGTCGAGGCGGCGGAAGCCATGATCGGCAGGCTCGGCGATGCCGTCACCTTCTACAAGATCGGCTACCAGCTTGCTTATGCCGGAGGCCTGCCGCTGGCGCAGAAGCTAGCCGGCTCCGGCAAGAAGGTTTTCATCGATCTGAAGCTGCACGACATCGGCAACACCGTCGCGCGGGGCGTCGAGAGCCTCGCCAGGCTTGGCGCGACCTTCCTCACCGTGCATGCCTATCCGCAGACCATGAAGGCCGCCGTCGAGGCGCGCGCCGGGTCGAGCTTGAAAATCCTGGCCGTCACTGTGCTGACCTCCTATGACGACGGCGATCTGCATGCCGCGGGTTATCGCCTGAGCGTGTCCGATCTCGTCGAAGCGCGCGCGCAGCAGGCGCAGGTGCTCGGTGTCGACGGGATCGTCTGCTCTGCGGAGGAGGCGGCCCACCTGCACAAGATCGTCGGCCATCAGATGCATCTGGTCACGCCTGGCATCCGGCCCACGGGTGCGGCCACCGGCGACCAGAAACGCATCATGACGCCGGGCCGCGCGATTGCCGCCGGCGCCGATTATCTCGTGGTCGGCCGGCCCATTCTGGAGGCCGCCGATCCCATGGTGGCGGCGGAGGCGATCCACGCGGAGATCGCACAATCACTGGTTTGAACAGGGAAGGAAGAACAAGATGGCAAAAGGCTACTGGATCGGCCGCGTCGACGTCCACGACGACGAGGGCTACAAGGCCTATGCGGCGGCGAACCCCGCGATCTTCAAGAAATTCGGCGGGCGCTATGTCGTGCGCGGCGGCCAGTTCACGGACGTTGAAGGGCAAAGCCGCTCGCGCAATGTCGTGATCGAGTTCAAGGACTACGAGACGGCACTCGCCTGCTACAACTCGCCGGAATACCAGGCCAACATCAAGGTTCGGCAGCCGCATTCGATTGCCGATCTCATTGTCATCGAGGGCTATGACGGCCCGCAGCCATGAGATGTCCAGGCCTGTTTGGTTGCCGGAACAGGCTGCGCCCGCTATAGGGCGGGGAGAGGTATTGCCATGGCCGATATGCGTTTGATCGTTGCAGGGGCCGGCGGCCGGATGGGCCGGGCGCTGACGCGCGTCATTACGGAAACGCCGGGCGCGGTCTTGACCGGCGCGCTGGAAGCGCCGGGCTCGTCGCTGCTCGGCAAGGACGCCGGCGTGCTTGCGGGCCTGCCGGAAAACGGCGTCAAACTGTCCGCCGATTTGTGGTCGCTCTCCGGCAATGCCGACGGCATCCTGGATTTCACCATACCCGGTGCCACCATCGCCAATGTCGCGATTGCCGCCGAGCGCGGCCTCGTTCATGTCATCGGCACCACCGGCCTGTCGGCATCGGACGAAGCCGTCATCAGGAGCGTGACGCAGCGCGCCATCGTGGTGAAGTCCGGCAATATGAGCCTCGGCGTCAATTTGCTCGCCGCGCTGGTCAAGCGCGTGGCGCAATCGCTCGACCAGACCTTCGACATCGAAATCGTCGAGATGCATCATAGCGCCAAGATCGACGCCCCGTCGGGCACCGCCCTCATGCTCGGCGAAGCCGCGGCAGCGGGTCGTGGCATCAAGCTGGAGCAGCACTCGGCGCGCGGCCGCGACGGCCATACCGGTGCGCGCCGGCCGGGCGACATCGGCTTTGCGTCGCTGCGCGGCGGCACGGCCGCGGGCGATCACAGCGTGATCTTCGCCGGTCCCTCCGAGCGCCTCATGCTGTCGCATCATGCCGAGGATCGCACGATCTTCGCGCATGGCGCGGTCAAGGCGGCGCTGTGGGCGCATGGCAAGAAGCCCGGCTTCTACACCATGGCCGACGTGCTGGGCCTTGCCGACTGATTTAACTCCCTGAACATGATCCGCACCGGTTTTCCGAAAGATCATGCTCGAACAACACAGTAAACGGACAACAGAATGAGCGACCGTCTTCTTGTGCTCGTGCGCCACGGCCAGAGCGACTGGAATCTGAAAAATCTCTTCACCGGCTGGAAGGATCCTGACCTCACCGAGCAAGGCATTGCCGAAGCGAAGGCCGCCGGCCGCAAGCTGAAGGAGCAGGGCCTGTCGTTCGATCTCGCCTTCACCTCCGACCTCACGCGCGCCCAGCATACGTTGAAGCTGATGCTTGCCGAGATCGGCCAGACCGGGCTGCCGACGCAGAAGAACCTCGCGCTGAACGAACGCGATTATGGCGATCTCGCCGGGCTCAACAAGGACGACGCCCGCAAGAAATGGGGCGAGGACCAGGTGTTGATCTGGCGCCGTTCCTATGACGTGCCGCCGCCCGGCGGCGAAAGCCTGAAGGATACGCTCGCGCGCACATTGCCCTATTACGTGCAGGAGATTCTGCCCTGCGTGTTGCGTGGCCAGCGCGTGCTGGTCGCCGCCCACGGCAACTCGCTGCGCGCGCTGATCATGGTATTGGAGAAGCTGACACCGGCGCAGATTTTGAAGCGCGAGCTCGCGACCGGCGCGCCGGTGATTTATCGGCTCAATGCAGACTCGACGGTTGCGACGAAGCTGGATCTCGCAGCTTGACAGGCAGGGTGGGCAAAGGCGGCTCTTGCGCCGTGCCCACCTTCACAGCGTTGCTCGAAAAAGGTGGGCACGCTTTGCTTTACGCAGCCACGACATATCAATTCAATCCTATCTGACCCGCTTCCCAGCCGAGCATCGCCTGCTTGCGGGTGATGCCCCAGTGGTAGCCGGTCAGCGCGCCGCTTTTGCCGAGCGCGCGGTGGCACGGCACCACGAATGACAGCGGATTGCGTCCGACCGCAGCGCCCACGGCACGCGAGGCCTTCGGGTTGTTGATCTTGCAGGCAATGTCGGAATACGACACCGCGCGGCCCATCGGAATTTTGAGCAGCGTCTCCCACACCCGCACTTCGAAGTCCGTGCCGATCAGCACCACGCGCAACGGCTGGTCCGGCCGCCACAGTTTGGTGTTGAAGATACGGGCGGCGAGTTCGGCGGTGCCGTCATCGTCGGGCACATAGGTGGCGTTGGGCCAGCGCCGCGTCATGTCCGCAAATGCGGCCTTTTCCTCGCTGGGGTCGGCGAAGGCGAGCCCGGACAGTCCGCGGTCCGTTGCGATCACGATTGCCGTGCCGAACGGGGAGGGATGGAAGCCGTAGCGCAAGGTCAGCCCGGCGCCGCCGTTCTTCCATTCGCCCGGCGACATCGCTTCGTGCGTCACGAAGAGGTCGTGCAGCCGGCCCGGCCCCGACAGGCCGGAGTCGAGCGCCGCATCGAGCACACTGGCCGAATCCCGCAGCAGGCCCTTCGCGTGGTCGAGGGTGAGCGCCTGCATGAACGCCTTCGGCGTCAACCCGGCCCAGCGGCGAAACAGGTGGTGCAGCTCGTCCGGCGTGACACCGGCGGCATCCGCCATCGCCTCGATGGTCGGCTGTGCGCGCCAGTGCTCGCTGATGAATTCAATGGCGCGGCGCACGGAATCATAGTCGCGCAGCGCGGCGGCATTCTGGGGGCCCGGCTTGGCCAGACGCTGGTCGTGTATGGCGAGTGTCATCATGCTCTCTGATTTAGGACGCATGTGACGTTCCAACCACCCGATTCCCGATAGGCATGATCCCGAAAAGTGGGAACCGGTTTACGGGAAAGATCATGCCCAAAGATCACGTAATGGGGTTATAGGTCGGGCCACGCCTGGCGGCCTGTAGTGCGGCCAGTAAGGCTTTGGCAAAACTGGCCTTTTCGTCCGGACCCAGGAAGCTTCCAATCGACACCAGGCGGCCGCCCGAGACCAGATAGAGCTTTTCGATGCCGAATTCCGGATCCTCCGTCCGGTCGAGCCGCACCCAGAGCGGATTGAGCACCCATTCCACCGCATGGCCGCGATGGCTGGTCCGCCGCACCCGCAATTCCGAAGGCGTCACCCAGATCTCTTCGCAAGCCTTGCCCGTGCGAAAGTTGATCCGGAACGCCCACCAGATCGCCAGCACGTCGAGGCCGAAGAAGCCGAACACCGGCCAAGCGCCCATCATCAGGAATACGAGCCCTGCGATGAAGCTGATCGCGCAGACGAAGCCCATCAGCACCAGAAAGGCGGTGCGGTTGAGCGAGCGATGCGGCGTCAGCAGCGCGGAAAACAATTCCGGCTGTGGAAGCTCAGGCTCAAATGCGTTGCTGCCATCGGTCATGGCCTGCCAGTATACGCCGATCATGGCCAAAATCACCCGCAAGACTAAAGCGAAGGCGAAACCCAAGCCGAAGAAGGCGGTCACGGCCGCCAAATCGAAGCCCGTCAGGAGGGCCAAGAGCGCGGCCAAGCCGAAACCGTGGACACCGGCGGAGGTCCATGAAGCCTTCAGCCGGTTCCGCGAAGCGAACCCCGAGCCCAAGGGCGAACTCGAGCATCTCAACCCCTATACCCTGCTGGTGGCAGTGGTGCTGTCGGCGCAGGCGACCGACGCCGGCGTCAACAAGGCGACGCGCGCGCTGTTCGCCGTGGCCGACACGCCGCAAAAGATGATCGAGCTCGGCGAGGAGAAGCTGCGCGACTACATCAAGACCATCGGCCTCTATCGCAACAAGGCGAAAAACGTCATCGCGCTGTCGGAGAAGCTGATCAGGGAGTTCGGCGGCGAGGTGCCACGCACCCGTGCCGAGATCGAGTCACTGCCTGGCGCAGGCCGCAAGACCGCGAATGTCGTGCTCAACATGGCCTATGGCGAGCACACCATGGCGGTGGATACGCACGTCTTCCGCGTCGGCAACCGCACGGGGCTCGCGCCCGGCAAGACGCCGCTCGAGGTCGAGCTGGGCCTTGAGAAAGTGATCCCGTCCGAATTCATGCTGCATGCACATCACTGGCTGATCCTGCACGGCCGCTACACCTGCCTCGCCCGAGGCCCGCGCTGCGACGTGTGCCTGATCAACGATCTTTGCCGCTGGCCGGAGAAGACGGTGTAGCCCTGTGTGACCCTCGTCCCGAGGAGGCGCGCGAAGATGCGCTCCTCACCATGAGGGTCTTACACCGGCACGCTGGTTTTCCGCCCCGGCTCGATCAATTCCGGCCGCGGGCCGGAGAGACGCTTGTGCATGTGGACCATGAAGGCCATGCCGAACAACGGCGTGGCGAGGTTGACGATCGGGATCGACACGAACGCCGCGATGAAGAGGCCGGCCGTGAACACGGTCGCCGCATGGTGCTTGCGCATCGCCTTGGCCTCCTCGGGCGGGCGGAAGCGCATTGCGGCGAGCTCAAAATATTCGCGGCCGAGCAGCCACGCCGTCAGGATGAAGAAGATCAAAAAGCCGGCGCCCGCGAACAGCACGAAAGGCAGCGCGATCAGGTAGACCAGCACCGTGAGCAGCGCCGTCTTGATGCCGTGGGGAATGGAGATGCCGAGCGGCACCGCAACGCCCGGCTGCTCCGCCGGATAGTATTCGTGCTCGACATGGTCGGCGATCTCGTCGACGAACAGGCTCGCCACCAGCGAGGTGATCGCCGGCATCAGGAAGATGCCGCCGAGCACGATGCCAAGGCCGGCCGCGATCGAGACGATCCAGGCAAGGATGTTGATCGTGGTGTGGAAGCTCGGGCCGAGCATGGCGTCCAGCCAGGCCTCGCCATTGACGGCAAACCAGCTCAGCAGCCGCTGCAGGCCGACGGCGAGCACCGTGATCAGCACCAGCGCGAGCCCGATCGAGCGCCACAGGATCGAGCGCATCGGCGGCGACAGGATTTGCGAAAGCGCCTTGACGGCGGCATCCAACATGGCAGTCCAACCTCTCCAGCAGAAAAGCACCCGGCGACAGGTAGATATGGCCGGGCCCGTCGGCAAGGGCGCTGTTCCCCATGCGATTGTGCGGGCGGAATATGTTTTCAGGACCTCCCTCAAGAGCTTATTCTGCGCTTCAATGAACCTGCGCTGAACAGGGAGAAGTCGATGGCCGGGATGGGATTGCCGCTTGCGGGCGTGAGGGCCATTGAAATGACCCACATGGTGATGGGTCCGACCTGCGGCATGATCCTGGCGCAGCTTGGCGCCGAGGTGATCAAGGTCGAGCCGCCGGCCGGCGACAAGACCCGCAGCTTGGGGGGCATGGGCGTCTCCTTTTTCCCGCTGTTCAATCGCGGCAAGCGCAGCGTGGTGCTCGATTTCGCCAACGCCGAAGATCGCGACACCATGCACCGGCTGCTTGCGAGTGCCGACGTCTTTGTCGAGAATTTCCGCGACGGGCAGCTGGAGAAACAGGGTCTCGGCCCGGACGAGTTGCGCAAGCGACATCCGCACCTGATCGTCTGCGGCCACAAGGGATTCTTGTCCGGTCCCTACGAGCATCGCCCCGCGCTCGACGAAGTCGTGCAGATGATGTCGGGGCTCGCCGCCATGACCGGCACGCGCGAGAAGCCGCAGCGCGTCGGCTCCTCCGCCAACGACATCATGGGCGGCATGTTCGGCGCGATCTCGATTCTGGCCGCGCTCTACCAGAAACGCGGCGGAGCCAGCGACGGTGCCGAGATCCGCATCGGCCTGTTCGAGAACTGCCTGTTCCTGGTCGCCCAGCACATGGTCGAATACGAGATGACCGGCAACAAGCCGCGCTCGATGCCGGAGCGCGAACATGCCTGGCCGATCTACGACATTTTCGATACCGCAGGCGAGGAGCGCATCTTCATCGGCGTGGTGACCGAGGGCCACTGGCAGGCCTTCTGCAGGGAATTCGGCCTGCAGGAGTTCCTGGACGATCCGGCGCTGTGTACCACCACCGACCGCATCCTGGCGCGCTCGCGCATCATTCCGCGCGTCGCCGAGGTGATCAGGCGCTGGAACATGGCCGAGCTCTCCGAGCGGCTTGACCTGCTCAATATCTGCTTTGCGCCGATCAACCGGCCGGAGGATTTGCTGAGCGACCCGCACGTGCTGCGTCCGGGCGGACTCGTCAGCAACGTCAACGCCGACGGCAAGCCGTTCCGCGTGCCGGCGCTGCCGGTGGAATGGAACGGCGGCAATGTCGGCGAGGGTTTGAAGGTGCCGGTGCTCGGCGGCGACACCGCTGCCGTCCGCGCCGAACTGAGCAATCAAAAATCAACCGACAACGCTGCGTGAGGTTCTCATGACCCGCTACCAGGACATCTACCCGAGCGACCGCGTCTGTTTGCGCGAGGTGGGCCTGCGCGACGGCCTGCAGCTGGTGAAGAAGTTTCCCTCAACGGCCGCCAAGCAGCAATGGATCCGCGATGAATACGCCGCGGGCGTCCGGCATTTCGAGGTCGGCTCGTTCCTGCCGGCAAAGACCTTTCCGCAATTCGTCGATGTCCGTGACATCGTGTCGACCGTCGCCGCGCTGCCGGGCGCGCACGGCATTGCGCTGGCGCTGAACGAGCGGGGCGTCAACGAGGCGCTCGAGAGCGGCGTTGGCGAAATCGCCTCTGTGGTGTCGGCGACGGAGGAGCACAGCCGGGCCAATGCCAACCGCTCGCGCGAATC
>DASWVJ010000032.1:0-8262 GCA_036406295.1 Bradyrhizobium sp. | reverse complement strand
CGGTGAACAATTTCGACCGCAACCCGAGCCGCGTCATTTTCGGTGGCGGCAGCTCCAGCGCGCCGCCGCCGGAGCCGCAGCGGCCCGCCGCCTCCGCGCAGCAACCGCGACGGGCGCAGTAGGACGGGGCGCTTTCGCGCGCCCCGGAATGACGGGCAAACATGCGCTCTCATTCTCACGGCGCGATTTCGCCTGAGTTTTGTAATCTCGTTGCTCCCTCTTGGTCAGAGGGCGCAGGGAAAGCCGGGCGCTGACTGCGCCCGCAGCACCGTGTGCGAAAAGTAGCGATAGAATGCACACGGATTTGACAGGTACAGCCGAGACATCCCGGCTTTCCCCGCACAATGGTTTACGGCTTATACGTACTCTCCCCGGTGAGCGGCCTTTATTGTCACCGTTGCCCTGCCAGCACAGGCCGGCGGGATAGACGCCAGGGTCGCGGCGCCAGGACCACACGACTTCGCCGTACGCTGCGGACGTTTCGCCCGGCGGGAATGAACCCGCCTGACGCCACAGCGTCCATCGCCTCCCAAACCCAACGTTCCGTGACGACCGCGAAGCGCCCCTCATGCGGGCTCGGGATAGGCGCGATGTAGTTCTGGTTTACGTAATCGTCAAGCGGAAAAATAATGATTTTGCGAATTTTCTTCGCAATTCGAATTACAGAAGAATCGCAGTTATTTAGGCCGTCTACTCGTAACATACCCTCGCGATACAGGGCATGCGATGCCCGTTTTGGCTCCGAAATCGGACTTCGGCCTGGGACGAAGCCGCATGGACAGCCCCGATCACAACGAAAGCCAAGAAGACCGGCCGCTCGATCAAGCGCTGGCGCGCGTTTTGTAGAGGGGATTATCCCTGACCGACCAGACGACGTCAGGGCAACGCGCTTTAATATTTCGCCACAACGCCAGGCGGGTTGAGAGCGACATTCAATCCGACTTGTCCGCCATAAATCGTCGCGTTGTTCTGGCCCAATTGACCGGTCAGTGCCACATATCCACTGACGTTGCTCGCCAATTTCAACCTCGTCCCAATCGTTCCTGCGGCCCAGTCGCGGCCGAGGATCACTGCAGGCATCGAGAACGCCGGCGCCACGATTGATGTCAAGGACGCGCCAACCAGCCGATTGAGATCGGCGAATTCGTGATCCCACTTCAGCATCGCGTAGGGCTCCCAAATCCCGAACCTAAGGCTCGCCCGATAGCCAAGTTCCGTCACCGCCGAGTTGCGTGTCTGCGAAGTGAATGAGAGCGCGGTTGGCGCCCCGCTTGGATTGGCCTCGGTGAAGCCGTCAACGTAGACCTGTTGGAGAATGATGCCGGCCACCGGGCCGTGTGTCAGCACGACAGGCGCGGCAGCCGCGACGGGCGCCTTGTAGGAGAGGCCAGCCTTGGCCGGTGCCGGGCCAAACGGCACGCCGAAATCGTATCCAACCTCACCAGCGAACGAGATGTTGCTCCCATTCGTGCTGCCCTGGTTCGATTGTATCGACGTTCCCAACGGGACTTGCCGATTGACGGTATCGCGCAGCGTGCCCCAGCTCCCGATTGCATCCGCCCAGAGGGCATTGTGACGAAAGGCCGTGTAGAGGCTTACCGCAAACTCTTCCTGCCTGTAGTCGCCGCCAAGGCTGAAGGACTGTTTGGTCGTGAGGCCGGAAAACGCTGCGCCAACCAGCCAGTTGGACGTGATCGAGTAGTCGAAGCCCGCCGTGGTCGCAAGCGGCGTGCCCGGGTCGTCGGGAAATCCGTTCACGCCACTCGTCATCTTCAGCCACGACAGATCTCCGCTCACCCAACCGTGGAATGCTCCGGCTTGGCCAAACGATAGCGGGATCTGGTTCTGGATTGAGTTGATAACCGCGAGCCGCGTCTTCAGAGGCGCTTCGGCGAGATACGATATCTCGCTGGGAGCAACGACCAGGCCGTAGAAATAATCAGCCACGATCTGCTGCACGGCCCCGGTCGTATGTCCACCACCGTCGGGAGCCCCGGGACCATCGGCCCAGAAATGCGTCTTGTTCGCATTTGGCGAGACATAGTTTGCCGGGGTGCATTGATAGGAGTTCACGATGCCGCAGGCGGGTGTCAATGCGCTTGTCACCGTAATTCCGAACGGCGCAGGATTGGTCAGGACGAAATTGTAGAGGCTTGCAACATCCGCCGGTATGAAACTGATGCCGCCGGCCGCGAGATTGTTCCAAAGTGCATGATCGTAGATGGAGCGCGAGTCGACGAGCACGGGGTCGTAGGGTCTGCCTGATGCGGCCGAGGCTGCCGCATTCAAGGCCGGCGTATTCGGTACTAGAATATGTCGAGCGCCCGCGTTCCAAAGCTGAGTCACTTGGCCTGCCGCCTGTCCCGCTACGGCAAGGAGTTGGGGCACGTTTTGTGGGTTCACGATATTGCCGGGCGAAGGGCCGTTGGCGACCGTCGTGGTCTTCAGATCGTTGCTGCCGGCCCAAAAGGTGTAGATCGCATTCGGATCAGCAACCCCGCCGATGCTCGCCAAATAGGTCGCGATCTGCGTTTGCGTCGACAAGATGTTGCCGCTCTGCGCCACTACGCGCGCACCGCCGATAGCGTAATTGTTGCCGCCGACGCCGGGCGTGTCGGAAGGCGTCGCCGATCCTCCGAATCTGCTCGAGAAAATCTGTGCCCAGCCGGGATCGGGATTCGTCGTCCACGTTCCCGCACCGGGCGGGGCGAGACCGAATGGGGGGCCGCCGCCCAACGGCTTGTACAAGAACCAACCGCTATCGGTCAGGCTGTCTCCGAAAAAGAAAGACCTCGAAAAATCCTGCGCGCTCGCCGCCGTTGCAATCAACGAGACGGCGACCGACAGCCCCAACCTGGTGCCCCGCATTCCAAATCCCCAAAATCAATTCATATTGACTAGCGGACGGTGCGGAGGCTGACTGTAGCCGGAAAGTTACAGTGGGAACAATTTCCTAATAGGTCCTCGAACTCGCCCATGAATCCGCCGATGAGTAAACGGACTAGCCGGCGCCCTCCTTCGCGCGCCGCAGCCGGCCGACCACGCCGGTCGGGAAGAAATAGACGCTGGCGATGAACAGAAGGCCAAGCCAGAGCAGCCAGCGGTCCGGGTGCAGCAGACCCGGCAGCAAGGGCAGCCCAGCGTCGGCCGCCGCAGTGGATGCCGTGCCCATCAACGTCTGCAGATAGTTCTGCGCGATGATGAAGATGCCCGCCCCGATGATTGCGCCATAGATGGTGCCCATGCCGCCGATCACCACCATCAGCAGGATGTCGAGCATGATGGAGAAGCTCAAGGACGTGTCTGGCCCGACGTAACGCAGCCACATTGCGTTGAGGATGCCGGCGCAGGCCGCCACCATCGCGGCGATGCAATTGGCATAAGTGAGGTGGAATACCGTGCGATAGCCGAGCGCCTCGGCGCGGAAGCGGTTCTCGCGGATCGCCTGCAACACACGGCCGAACGGCGAGTTGACGACGCGGAGCAGCGCCAGGATCAACAGCACGGATACCGCAAAGACCAGATAATAGGTCAATGTCCGCCCGTTGATCTCGAAGCCGAACGCATCCTTCGAGATCAGCACCGTGCCGGGACGCAGCAGCTCCGGCAGGCGGAAGGTGCGGCCGTCCTCGCCGCCGGTCAGCCAGGACAGTTGCGAGGCCAGCACCTGGAAGGCGGAGGCAACCGCCAGCGTGATCATGGCAAAGAAGATTGCGGCGACGCGCAGCGAGAACAGGCCGATGGCGAGCGCCAGCAGCATCGCCAGCGGCAAGCCGATGACGATGCCGGTCCCGATCGCCGCCCAGCTTGGCCCCATCGCATAGAGCGCGATCGCCACTGCGTAACTGCCGATGCCGTAGAACATGGTGTGCGCGAACGACACCGTGCCGGTATAGCCGAGCAAGAGGTCGTAGGAAGCCACCAGCACGGCGAAAACGCAGATCTTGACGGCGACGTTCATCGGCTTGGCGCCGGGAAACAGCCATGGCGTCGCCAGCAACAGGGCGACGATAACGATGAGCAGGACCGCCAGCAGGCGGCTGCGCGGGGGATCGCCGGAGAGGATCATCATCGGCTGGTCACCGCATAGAGCCCGCGCGGCCGCCACATCAGGATCGCGACCATCAGCAGGATGTTGGAGACAAGCGCCAGCTTCGGCACCAGGAAGCCGCCGTAATTGGCGACCATGGCGACCAGCAGCGCGCCGATGAAGCAGCCGCCGATCGAACCGAGCCCACCGATGATGACGACGATGAACACGAGCACGGTGAGTTCGTCGCCCATGGAGGCATGCACCTGCTCGCGATAGAGCCCCCACATCACCCCGCCGAGGCCGGCGAGCGCCGAGCCGACCATGAAGACGCCGAGGAACAGGCGGCGGATGCGATAGCCCAGCGCCTCCACCATCTCGCGATTTTCGACGCCGGCGCGGATCAGTAGACCAATCTTGGTGCGGTTGAGCACGAGCTGGATGGCGACGAAGACGACGAGTCCGACCAGCATCGCCAGCAGGCGAAACTTTGCGACCGCGACGTCGCCAAAGATGAAGGAGCCGCGCAACGAAGCCGGCAGCGGCATAGGAATGATCTGCGGTCCCCACAGCGCATAGAGCGTCTGCTCGGCGACGATCAGTCCGCCCGTGGTCATCAGGATCTGCTTCAAGTGCTGGCCATAGACGGGCAGGATCAGCACACGCTCGACGAGAAGGCCAAGCACGGCGGTGACGCCCATGGCGAGCACGGCGGCCGGCACCAGCACCGCAAGATTGCTGGCAAGTGAGTCGGCCTGCGACCAGCCGGCCAGCGGCAGAAATACGAGAGTCGCGACATAGGCGCCAACCGCGATGAACGCGCCATGGCCGAAATTGAGCACGTCCATCAAGCCGAATACCAGGGTCAGGCCGGAGGCCATGATGAAGATCATCATGCCCATGGCGAGGCTTGCCGCCAGCAGCGTCGCCCAGGAGCTGGCTGAACCGACCAGCGGCAGCATCAGCAGCGCAAAGACCGCCGGCAGCAGCACCGGCAGGATGTCGCGTTTGGGTTTCGGCAGGCTGCCGGCGGCTGCGGTATCGGTCACTGGTGCGTCTCCAGGCTAAGGCCGAGCAGGCGTTCCTGCAGCGCCACGTCTTCCGCCAGCTCAGCCATCGCGCCGCGATGGACGATGGTACCGTTATCCATCACCAGCACGGTGTCGCCGAGTTCGCGCGCGGCATGGAAATTCTGCTCCACCAGCAGGATGGTGGCGCCGCGGCGCTTGATTTCCTTGAGGCACTCGATCAGCGCCATCACGATTGCGGGCGCAAGGCCCTTGGTCGGCTCGTCGATCAGCAGCAGCTTGCGCGGCTCGACGATGGCGCGCGCGATCGACAGCATCTGCTTCTGGCCGCCGGAGAGCGAGCCGGCGCGCGACAACCAGAAGCGGCGCAGTGCCGGAAAGAAGCCGAAAATCCAGTCCAGCCGGGCCTCGTCAAGATCACCGTCCCGTGCGCCGAGCACGAGATTCTCCTTGACGGTCAGGTCGGAAAACACCGCCATGCTCTCCGGCACATAGCCGACGCCGAGGCGCGCGATGTCAGGCGTGGCGCTCACCTCGATACGCTCGCCGCCGAGGCGGATCTCGCCGCGTGAGGCCGGCCATAGGCCCATGACGGTGCGCAGCGTCGTGGTCTTGCCGGCGCCGTTGCGGCCGAGCAGCATCGTGGTCTGCCCTTCCGGCACCGCGAAATCGACGCCCTGCAGGATGTGGTAGCGCCCGATATGGGTGTGAACGCCCGCAAGCGTAAGAAGCTCGCTCATGCTGCGCTCTTGCCTGCGGGCACGCCAAGATAAGCTTCCTGCACGATCGGCGAGGCGATCACCTCGGCCGGCTTGCCGTCGGCGACGAGCTTGCCGTTGTGCAGGACGATGATGCGGTCGGCGAGTGAGCGCACCACGTCCATCTTGTGCTCGACCAAGAGGATGATCTTGCTCGCGTCCTGCTTCAGCTGCGCAATCAGGTTCAGCACGACCGGAACCTCATCGATGCTCATGCCCGCGGTGGGCTCGTCGAACATGAAGACTTTCGGCTCCAGCGCCATCATCAGCGCCACCTCGAGCTTACGCTGGTCGCCATGCGACAGCGCGGTCGCGGCGACGCCACGGCGGCTGCCGAGCGCGACCTGGCCCAGGATGGCGTCGGCACGCGCGATCAGCTCGCGCCGTGTCATCCATGGCCGCAGCATGTCGTAGTGCACGCCGCTTGCCGCCTGCACCGCGAGGCGGACGTTTTCCTCGACCGTCAGGTTCGGAAACAGATTGGTAAGCTGAAAGGCGCGGCCGAGACCGGCGCGGGTGCGCAGCGGCGCGCTCATCCCCGTGATGTCGGCGCCATCGAGCAGGATGGAGCCGGCGCTCGGGCGGAGCTGCCCGGAGATCAGGTTGAAATAGGTGGTCTTGCCGGCGCCGTTGGGCCCGACGATCGCGGTGAGCTCGCCGGGCCGGAACGCGCAACTGACTTGATCGACCGCGACGTGGCCGCCGAAGCGAATGGTCAGGTCGCGGGTTTCAAGCGAGAGGGGCATGTTGTCTTACCGCCATTGGCAGTTTCAATGCTTTCGGCCGTCATGGCCGGGCTTGTCCCGGCCATCCCGTCTTCTTGTTCCGCGAGACGTAAGACGTGGATGCCCGGGACAAGCCCGGGCATGACGGAGAGAGTCCCATTATCGCTTGTTGCGGATCGGGATGTTCATTTCCTCGATCTTGATCTCGCGCACCGGCTCGTTGATCGCCCAGGCAACGTTCGGATCGACCTTGACCCTGAAGTGATACATGCTCTGCAGCGCCTGATGGTCCTCCTTGCGGAAGATCATCTTGCCCTTGGGCGTATCGAACTCCATGCCCTCCATCGCCGTGATCAGCTTCTCGGTGTCCGTGGATTTTGCCTTGGTCACGGCAGCGACCACGGCCATCGCGGCGGAGAAGCCGCCCGCGGTAAAGAAATCCGGCGGGGCGCCATAGCGCTTCTGGTGCTCGGCGACGAGCCAGTCGTTCACCGGGTTCTTGGGGATGTCATAATAGTAATAGGTCGCGCCTTCCATGCCCGGCAGCCGCTTGTAGGCGACCAGCGCCGGGAGGATGTTGCCGCCGGTCGAGATCTCGATGCCGTAGCGCTTGGGATCCATGTCCTGCAGCTTGGTCAGCGGATCGCCGGCGCCGGCCCAGATCACCCAGATGATCTTGCGGCCGGGCTTGTCCTTCAGCGCGTCGAACAGGCGCTGGCCCACGGCGGTGAAGTCGGTGGTGTTGGTCGGTGCATATTCCTCGGCGGCCAGCGTCGCGCCGGTCTTGGCCAGCGCCTCCTTGAAGGCGGCAACGCCGTCGCGGCCGAAGGCGTAATCCTGCGCCAGCGTCGCGACGGTAACGCCCTGCTTGCCGATTGCCACCGCATTGGAGATCGCATCCTGCGAGGAATTGCGGCCGGTACGGAAGATGTAGCGGTTCCACTTGTCGCCGGTGATCTGGTCGGCGACCGCGGGCTCGACGATCAGGATCTTCTTGTTCTCCTCGGCGACCGGCAGGTCGGCCAGCGCTGCGGCGGAGGATGACGTGCCGATGGCGATGTCGGCCTTGTCGTCCTGATAGGCTTCGGCCAGCGCCGCCTTGGAGAGGTCGGGCTTGCTCTGGTCGTCCTTGGTGATGATGACGATCTTGCGGCCGTCCACCGTCATGCTGCCCTTGGTGGCGTATTCAAACCCCATGCGCAGGCCGGTTTCGGTCTGCTTGGCGTAGGCCTCGAGCGGGCCGGTCTTGCCGTGAATCAGGGCAATCCTCAGCTCCTGGGCGCCGACGGCGCCTCCCATCAGAGCAAGCATGGCAGTTGCGAGAGCGAGTGATAGGCGCACGACGTTTCCTCCGATGTGGAACCCGATTAGCAAGCGATTTGCACAGCGTGATGAACTTTGCAATTGGCCGAGATACTGAGAATGAGTCGCAGATTCAGGCGGCCCCCCTTCGCGGCGCCGACTGCGCCCCGGCGGCATGCCCGTGCTCCTCGCCCGCGATGTGCCAGTCCGAGCGCGCTTCCTCGGCGCTTTCGAAAATATGCGGGGCGACGCCGCGACGCTCCAGCGCTTCGCCAAGTTTCATGCGCAGGAACCCGGAAGTCGTGTAGCGGGACACGCCGGAATAGAAGCGGTCGGTCAACTGCCGCACCATGGCTGAATAGTCGTCAAGCAACTCCGGCAGGATCGAGAAGTGATCGTAGTTGACGATCGCGTAGACG
>DASWVJ010000031.1:0-5334 GCA_036406295.1 Bradyrhizobium sp. | reverse complement strand
ACCGCATTCAGCGCCACATAGAGCACCAGCACGATCAGCGTGCCGATCAGCATGGCGCGCGGCACGTTACGCTCCGGCAGCTTCATCTCGCCGATGATGTAGGTCGCCGCGTTCCAGCCGGAGAACGAATACATCACGAAGACGAGGCTGATCGCGAAGGGCGCGCTGAAGACATAGGCGAAGTCGGACGACTGCGGGGCAAAGGAGACCGGCTGCGGCGTGCCGATGACAAAGCCGCAGGCGAGAAAGGCGACGATCAGCACCACCTTGAGGATGGTGGCGATCAGCTGAAACGTCGAGGAATGCCGGATGCCAGTGAGCTGGATCAGCGACACCAGCCAGACCACGCCGATGGCAAGCGCCAGTGGCGGCACGTCAGGCAGGATCGAGCGGCCATACTCGCCAAAGGCCATGGCGGCGAGCGCGACGGGCGCGGAAAAGCCGACGGTCGCCGATACCCAGCCGGCGACGAAGCCGAAGGCCGGGTGATAGGTGCGGCCGAGAAAATTGTACTCCCCGCTCGAGCGCGGAAACATCGCGCCTAGCTCGCCATAGGAGAACACGCCACACAGCGCCACGATGCCGCCGACCACCCAGAGCAGCAGGATGGCGAAGCCAGAGGGGATGTCCTTGACCTGGAAACCGAGGCTGGTGAAGACGCCGACGCCGACCATGTCGGCGACCACGATGGCAGCCGCCACCCAGAGCGAGACCGTCGACCCGCCGCCTGCTGTGAGCCCGCCAGGCAAGGCCGCCGCGCCGCCCGCTTCTGATGCCGCCATATCGGTCCACGCCTTTTGGGGCATCGCGCCCGGGATTTGCTCAATGGTGCAGGCCGAAGCCCGCCATTTCAAGCAACGTTAACAAAGGTTTAAATCGAATTTCGATTTAGGTACAGAGATACCAACAAGCTGGGTGGCCCTACCCCTGGAGGATGCGCAGCAATGCGAAGACAAAAAGGCGCTCTCACAATCAGGACACGATTCCGTGTTCAAGTTTTGGGTGTCCGGATATGGGGAGCTTTTCCGGATTCTTAACGTCGCCTAAACGCCGGCCGGTCCAACCTGCCGCCGGTGGTTTTTGGGGGGTGGATGGTCGGGGTCGATTCGAAATCGACGACGCATGGTCGCGCTGATCTGGCGATGCCGCTTGGCTTGTCGCCGCGCTGGCGCGCGATCGCCCTCCTTGCAGTCCTGGTGCCGCTCTCCTCCCTGCTCGTTCAATGCGGCAAGGCGCCGCCAGCGGAAACGATCGCAGCAAACACGCACGCGGCTGCCGGCGACACGTTCGAGGACCGCTTCCCCACCCTGCAGTTCAAGGATCGTTTCCCCTCGGAGTCCGAGAGCATCAAGTGGCCGTCGGGCGGCGAGCCGCCGCGAACGCGCACGGTGCGAACTGAGAAGATCACGCCTGATGCAGCGCCTGCACGCTCGACCTATCGCGTCGCATCCTATGCGCCGACATTGCCGCTGGAGCGGCCGCGCGAGGACCTGACCACGCTGGTCAGCATGAAATCCTCCGCCTTCCCCTATTTCGGCGAGAATCCGCGTTCGGAAGCACCATTCCTCAATGTCTCCAGTGGCGATCGCAAGGGCCACCGCAGCTATTCCGGCAAGGTCTATTGGCAGGACGAGACCTACAATGACAGCCGCGTGCTGGTGCACGTGCCCGAGCATTTCGACGCCAGGAAGCCGGGCGTGATCGTGGTGTTCTTCCACGGCAATGGCGCAACGCTGGAGCGCGACGTGCGCGATCGCCAGCTGGTGCCGCAGCAGATCTCGGACTCGGGCGTCAACGCCGTGTTGCTTGCGCCGCAGATGGCCGTCGACGCGGCCGACTCCAGCGCCGGCAAGTTCTGGCAGCCCAACGGCTTCAAGCGCTTCATGGATGAGTCGGCGAGCCACCTCGCCCGCCTCTATGGCGATCCGAACTCGGCGAAGGCGTTTGCCAACATGCCGATCGTGATCGTCGGCTACAGCGGCGGCTTCCTGCCGACGGCCTGGAGCCTCGAGGTCGGCGGTATCACCAAGCGCGTCGCCGGCGTGATCCTGCTCGATGCGGTCTATGGCGAGCTCGACAAGTTCGCTTCCTGGATCGAGAACAACCGGGGCGGCTTCTTCGTCAGCTCCTATACCCGCTACACCAAGCGTCGCGATCAGGAATTGATGGCGATGCTGCGCGAAAAGGGCATTTCCTATCGCGAGGACATGGACGGCCAGCTGCGGCCCGGCAGCGTCGTGTTCGTGCAGACGCGCGACGGCGTTACCCACCGCAGCTACGTGACGCAGGCCTGGACCGAGCATCCGGTCAAGGACGTGCTGGTCAAGATGGCCGCCCCGCCCACGCGCATGGCGAGCGCACCGTTCGCGTCGAGCCGCTAGCCGCCAAGCAGCCGCCGGCGCAGCTGCGCCCAAAGGCCCCAGACGCCGATCGCAACCAAGGGCAATCCCAGCAAGAAGCGTTGCCGCTCGCGCGCCTTGCCGTGCAGGTGGCGCAACACCAATGCGTCGCCGGCGGACAGTTCGCTCTTTCCGGCGAGATATTGCCGCAGGCGCTCCGACTTTTCGTCATCCATCGCGACCCTGTTCCAACGCAGGTCCTGTTCGAGCGTGCGAAGACGCGTCAGTTCTTCCCGCGCCCGCGCGATGGATTCGAGTGCCTCGTCACGCGTGGTGCGTTCGCTCGCATTGAGGAATGCCGTATGTAGCGGCGGCGCCGCCGCTTCCAGCGCGTCGAGCCAGGGCTGGTCCATCTGGGGAAAGGCGACCAGCAGGGCGCCGCTTATTGCAGCGGCCGCGCTCGCCAGCAGTGCGGACCGTCGCCAGGTCAGCCGGCGCGCGGCGAAGCACAGCGCAGCAAGCGCCGTGGCGGCGCCGAAAGCAGCGACCACGGCCGGCCCGGTCGGCAGGTCCCAGACCCAGGATGCAACGAGACCAGATGCCGTCAATGCGGCGCCCAGCGCCCAGCCCAGCAGGAGACGCGCGACAAAGCCCCTCGCCAGCAGGCCGGCCAGCGCCGCCGGCACGATCAGATAGCAGAAAACCAGGAGAACGCCGGCCACGCGCACCGACGACGTGACGACCAGTGCGAAGCTTGCGTAGAACAGCGCGTCCCACAGCAACACGAGGCCGTGCGGCATGTCGTGTGGGCGAAAGGATGCCTGCATCATCGGTCGCCGCAGTAGAAGATGGAAGGCGCCAATCGCTGCGTAGAGTGCCGCAAGGTGAGCCACTTCCCGCGGCGTCACGGTCAGGATTGTCCCCACCAAGAGCTGCTTGATGTGGTCGGCCCCCTGCGGCGCGCGGTCGAGCACGAGGACGCCAAGGGCCGCCGATACCGCATAGACGATACCGATCACCGCTTCCTGCTGCAGCGCCCCTTCATACGGCCGAACCAACGCAACCAGCACCGCGCCCGCGATCGCAAAGGCGAACGCATACCAATAGGCGGCCTCGCTTTGCACAGGATGTCCGGCAAGGATCGCCACCGCGAGGCCCAGCGCGGCCACTTGCGCCAGCGACAAGTCGACGAACACGACCTTCCGGGCCAGCACGTGCAAGCCGAAATAGACGTGAATACCGGTGAGGACGAGACCCGCCACGAATGGCCACAACAAAAGCTCGGTCATTGTCCGGACTTCAGCGCTTGCGACAGTCGCTGCACGTTCTCCTCGAACAGCTCGACATAGTCGCGGCCGGACGGCAGCAGCGTGATGGATTTGACGCCGCCCTTCTCCGCGATCTGACGAACCAGCGACGGATCGGAGTGCGGATCGGCCACCAGAAGGCGCACATCCGAATCGCGCAGACGGCCGAGCAGCGCTGCCAGTTCGCCCGGCGACGGCGGAACGCCTGGATTGGGCTCGGCTGCCGCCACGATCTTCAAGCCGAAGCGTTCGGCGAAATAGCTCCAGCTGTCATGAACCACGACGATGCGCGCGCCGCGATAGGGTGCCAGCATCGCTTGCCACGCCGTAAGCCGCGCCTCGAGGCGGGACAGGAAGGCCTCGCGCCTGGCCTCGAAGGTTGCGCGATCGGCCGGGCTGAGATCGGCCAGCGCCGCAAGGATTGAGGCGGTGATCGGCCAGGCGTTTTTCGGATCGAGCCAGTAATGGGTGTTGCCAAAAGCATGAGTGTGCGCCTTGCGTTCGGTCCGCAACCGCGGCGTTTCGGTCTGCAGCAGCGACACGGTCCTGGAAGCATCGACGATGGTTGCGGAAACGGCGGGAAGCCGCGCCAGCCACGGTTCGTGATCGAGCCCGACCCTGACCAGCATTGCCGCCTGCTTCACGCGCACCAGTTGGCCGGGCTTGATCTCGATCGAATGCGGATCCTGTTCCGGCTGACCGATACTTTCGACCTCGACGCGATCGCCACCCACCGCCTCCACCAGCGACTTCAGGTCCGGCGAGGTGGTGATGACCAGAAGCCGCTGTGGCTGCGCCCGCAACGACGGCGATGCGGCTGCGACCAGCACAGCCAGCATCGCAAGGCCTGCGCGTCTCAAGATCGCTGCAGACTGGTGAAGATCGACTTCGGAATCATACAGTGCACGCCCTTGCGGACGTCAACCACCTGCGAGACCCGGCAGTCGCCGACCATGGAGACCAAACCATAGGCCTCATAGCGGCTCATCGGCACGATCTTCTGGTTGGCCAGCCAGTCGACAGCCTCGCGCACCGCATTCGTCATGGCGACGTTGAGGTCTTCGTTCAGCCCGACCGTAATCCAGTGCGTCCTGGTTTCGATGAACGGCCAGCCCAGCTTCATGTCCTTCCGCACGATCGGCTGGATCTTGATCTCCTTGTAGGAGCACTCCAGCGCCGTGAGGTTGACCTCGCCGTTGCCTTGGCGGCAATGGGAATCGCCCGTCCAGATCAGCCCGCCCTGCTGGAACACAGGGAGATAGAGAGTCGTGCCCTCCTGCAGTTCGTTGATGTCCATGTTGGAGCCGTTCTTCCATGGACGGAGCGTCGATACCGGCGCCATCTTGTCGTCCTTCACGCCACCCTTGCGGGGCGACGGATCGTCGGGATCGATGCCGACGGCGAAGGTGCCGGGGAACGGCTGCAGGTCAATGGTGATCCCCGGCTTGAATTCGACGGTTCGTTTCTCGATGTCGATCGGGAAGAACTTGATATAGCCGTCGGGCATTTCGCTGGCGAGCGCGCCGATGGTCGGAAAGTCCTTGCCTGGCAGGTTGAAATTGACCGCCCACGGCTTCGGCTCGATACGAAGGATGCGCACTTCGAGCACGTCGCCGGGCTCGGCTCCGTTGACGTAGATCGGACCGGTCATCGAATGCGGACCGCCGCCGGGATTGGCTTTGCGCAGG
>DASWVJ010000030.1:0-45766 GCA_036406295.1 Bradyrhizobium sp. | reverse complement strand
CGGTGAAACCGGCTGAGGCCGCCTCGGTTGCCTATCCCGGGCAGGGCGTATATGAGTGCCCCCGATGGGGCCACGTGGCGGAGTGGTTACGCAGCGGTCTGCAAAACCGTTTACACCAGTTCAATTCTGGTCGTGGCCTCCATCCATATAATCAAGCACTTAGCCAGATCATATCAGAGGTCGCGGGAGCTTCCGCGTCAGCACGCGGCATACCAACCGTCGGGGAACGGAATCAGCGGCCAAGCCTTGCGATCATTGTCATTGGCGGCGCGCGGGTGCGGCGGGCAAATGGGCAACGGCTGGGCCATGAATTCCTCCTCGAAATCAGGTGCGATCGCCGTCTGCACGGCATTCAGCAACAGATCGAACTCAACTTCACTCATGGCGTACTCCCGCTTACTGAGCGCGGAAGCTCGCAAATCGGCTTTGTCTTCGAATTGAGCGGATCGCTCGAATTTTAGCGATCCGGTCCCCGGCAACCACCTTGGTTACCGAAGTCTTACTCTCTCCCACCCGGAACCTAGCCGCCTGCATGAAAGGCCCAGTGTGAGAAAAATCACATTTGGCGAAATTAATTTCCGGTATCGCCCGTCACGAGCAAAGGCGCCACGCCGGCGCCAGCCCTGATCCGGGGGACGCCGCCATGAAGCCGAGGTTTTTGCGATTCCCAGCCTTTACCAGCCGCGCGCGCAAGAGTTGTACGCTCGGCCTGTTCCTCTCGCTGTTCGCCGGCGGTGCGGCCCTCGCTCAGTACCAGGGTACGCCCGAGCAGCGCAGGGCCTGCACTCCCGATGTCTATCGCCTCTGCGCCGGCGAGATACCCAATGTGCGCGCGATCACCGCCTGCTTGCGCCGGCAACGGGCGAACCTGAGCGATGCGTGCCGCGCGGTATTCGATCAGGCCGCGCAATAGGCATCTAACCCGCGTCATCGCGTTGGTGCGACCCGAGGGTGAGCTCCCGGAGCTTTCTGCCTCGATCTAAATTAGTTGTCCCTGGCCGTGGCCGGCGCCCGACGGTCCTGGCGAAGCCAGAACGTGATGCCGAGGCCGATCAGCAGCACCGCGCCCAGCAGGAAGAACAGGACGGATTGCTTCAGCCAGGATATCGCCGGAACAGCTACGGCCATCGCAAGGCCGAGAAAGGAGATCTGCAATGACAGAAGGCTGACGCCGGCGAGGAATGTGCCGAGCGCGAGTAACGTCAGCAGCACCAGGCTGGTTGCCGGTGTCGGAAGCAATTGTTGCACGCCCGAGACCAGCATGATGTTCATGGTGACCAGGACGGCAATCCAGTGCAGCGCCTGAGTCCAGATCAATCGGAACTGGGCCTCCTTCTCCCGGATATCCGGCCATTTGGTGACGACGCAGACGACCCCGATGGCAAGCGCCAGGAACTCCCAATAGCCGACCAGCGGCTGGTTCGAGACGTTGGTGTAGGCAACGCCTGCAATGGCGAGCACCAGCGCGGCGATATAGGGAAGCTGCTGCCACAGGAAGCGGGTCATTCCGGAGTTCGTCGAGGGCGGCGGCTGGCCGCTCTCGGTCTGCTGCGCATCGATCTCGCTCATGGGTCACTCACTCGCGATCTGCCGCTGTTGAAAGTCTGGTGTCGTCGCCGAGATAGTCCTCGACGTAGAACCTGATGATCGCAACCCGGCCGACCGCGACCAGCGGCATTGCAAGTGCGATACCGATAACGCCGAACAGCCCGCCCAGCAGGACGATCGCGACCAGGGTAAACGCAGGCGGGGTTTCGACCGCGTGGCGCTGGATCAGCGGGCCGATCACATAGCCTTCGATCGATTGAATGATCGTGTAGACGACGACGGCCCAGATCAGCAGGGAGACGCCGTGCGGCATCGCCACCAGCGCAACCGGAATCGCTGCGACAATGGGTCCAAGATAGGGGATGAAGTTCGACAGGCCCGCCTGCAGCCCGAGCACGAATGGACCGGGCAGGCCGATCCAGTACAGCGCGAGCCATACGAACATCGTCATGAGGATGATGCGGATCAGCTGCCCGACGAACCATAGACGCAGGACGCTGCCCATCTCGTCCATGACCGCGCGTGTCCGCGCGCGATAGGACGGCTTCACCAGCATGACCAGGCTTTCACGGTTGCCGGAGGGATCGAAGGCAAAGAGAATCCCCAGAAACACGATCACCAGCGCGCCGGTCAGAAGGCTGGACGCTCCCCCCAGGAGGAAATGGGCATGGCTCAGGAACCGGCCCTGATTGGAAAGCAGCCATTGCGCAAAGTCGCGGCCCCACTCCGGGCCCAGGAGGTCTACGCCGTACGACAGCAGGTGCTCGCGCAGGATGTCGAGTTGGGTGTCCATCACGTTGAGCAATAGCCGCGTCTGCTCCGGCAGCTTGCCCGCGCCCCAGGCGAGCCCAAATCCCAGCAAGGCGCCGAGGAGCAACAGAACCAGCGTCAGCCGCCAGGGGCGACCGAGAGGCACGATCGGGGCCAACGCCCGCGCGGCGGCATCCAGCAATGCCGCGAAAAGCACGCCTGCGAATACGATCAGGAGGCTCGAGGCCATCTGCCATATCAGGAACAGCAGGACGGCTACGGTCAGCAACGCGAGCCCGCTCGTGAGCAGGCTGGCCCGCCAGATCTCCCTGGGCGGCTCGGTGGATTCCTCGCCCCGCATAACCTCGCGAAGCTTCTCGTGCCCTCTGCGGGTATCGTCCATCGTTCAACCGCCGGATTAGTCCGTACCTCGCCTAGGTGCGAACACGGCGGCTGCCGTAATGCGGATGCTTGCCGCCACGGTGACGCCAGTAACGGTGTTTCGTCGGGCTCGTATTGGTATTGGGCGTCGCTTTCTTTGCCGCGCTCTTTATCGCCGATGCGCCGCTGTCCTTCGGGGCCGATACGCTCTTGTCGACGGACTGACCCGGCGAGAGGGTCGGTGCCGCGATCACCGATACGCCCAGGATCAACGCGCCGCACAGGATTTTGATGTTCATGCTCGCCTCCAAGACCTGCTGGTTCAGATCGTGATCGCTTCGACGGCCAGCGCGCAGGTGCCGGCACAGGCGGCGATCGCGAGTCCCGCGGCGAGACTTACGAAAGAGGCGGGAGCGCCCTCACGCGCGATCTCCTGCCCCACTGGCGTCGCACAAATCACCAGATCGGAAGACGCGCCCTGGGCCTCTGAATATACAGCGTCGGGACGACGACCGATAGTAGTGAGTAGTGAATCTTGCGACTACGAAAAGAAAAGCAAGTTCGCATTCAAAATTCGTAAGCAGATCGCAGAGAGTTTTGCACGTCTGCTGACAAGAGCCGCATATCTCGGTGAGGCCGACATTGCTTTTCTCTGCAACGACTCCCAGCCCAGGAAAGACAAGGAAGAAAACGAGCGATGTACCAAAACACGCAAATTTCGGTGGGACGTCTTCTGTGCAAAAACAAAATGCCTGCGCACGACCAGAAACCTAACAATACCTACAAGTGGATACTCATTGCCGTTGAACCAGTAGCCGATACAGCCGCTTCTTCGCGGTCGAGCTGGTGACGACCAGATAGAGGCCATCGCCATCAGGGCCACTGCCGGGCCTTGTCTCACGCTCAACATCGCGTGCCTCCAGTCTCCCCTCCGGCGAAAATCGTCCGCCGAACCCGCGGTGACACGCTACGGTTTCAGGGACGTCCTTCAGATGGGGGATGATGCGGACGGACCGCCCTGGGCCATTGGTCGCGCTCAACAGAACGCCCAGCAAACCCGGGAACCGAAAATCCAGCCAACTGATTTTGAAGGGGAATTAAATCTGAAGTGGCTCCCGGAGCTGGATTCGAACCAGCGACCATTCGATTAACAGTCGAATGCTCTACCGCTGAGCTATCCGGGAACAGGCGAACGGGCGTTCGCGAGCGGGCCTGCGTATAACAAAGGCTTTTGCCGTTGCAAAGGACCAATTGACCGGTTCGTGCCCGACGTGAGGGAAGGGGGGAAGCCGCTGCACAACAACGGTTTTCCCGCTCCATGGTACCGGCACCAAAGCGCAATCGCCGCAATTCGCCCCTCGGCCGCTCGCATCGGGCAGCCGCCAAATCGGCCCAATCCGGCCGGAGCTTTCAGGCCGCCGGGTCTCACGGGGGTGATTCGATGCCAGTTATCGAGGCCGAGCGGAAGCCGACCCGTCGATCGCGCCGTCCGACATGCCCGATGTTCGGCGACTTGAGCGACGACGAGTGCCTCGCGCGCCTTTCCCGATGATCCTCGGGGATTGAAATCGCGACGGACCGGGCGCCATGTTGCGTTTTCACCTCTCTTGCTCCAAAAGGTCTCCGGTTTCCGCTTCGATTTCGGGGTTCTTCCAATGTCCGGTTTTTCGACCGCGCGCCAGAAAATGGTCGATGGTCAGGTTCGTACCAGCGATGTCACCGATAGCCGGATTCTCGATGCCATGATGAGCGTGCCGCGCGAGGCCTTTGTGCCTCAAGCGAGCCAGCCGCTTGCCTATCTGGACCTCGATCTGGAC
Source organism: Bradyrhizobium sp. (assembly GCA_036406295.1). Classification (GTDB taxonomy): domain Bacteria; phylum Pseudomonadota; class Alphaproteobacteria; order Rhizobiales; family Xanthobacteraceae; genus Bradyrhizobium. Next base: position 41,270 of record DASWVJ010000030.1, on the reverse strand, counting down.
GTCGGCGGTGGCGGAACCAAGCGCTATTTGCTGAGAGCGGCACTGACCGCAAGACTGCTGCAGGCTGCCGAGATCAAGAGCACGGACAATGTGCTCGTGGTCGGCGCCGCCTCGGGTTACGTGGCTGCCCTGGCGGCGAAGATCGCGGCCAGGGTGACGGCCACCGAGGGCGATTCGGCGCTCGCCTCGAGGGCGGCGGCAACGCTCGCGGAGCTCGGGCTTCCCAACGTTACCGTTCGCGCGGCGGCGGCCGCCGATGGCGCGCCGGATTCCGCGCCTTATGACGTGATCGTGCTCAACGGGGCTACCGAAATTGCGCCGGAACGGCTGTTCGGCCAGCTTTCGGAAGGCGGCCGGCTGGTGGGGGTGTTTGCGACGGCCAGGCCGTCGCGTGCGGTGGTCGTGACCCAGTCGCGCGGCGATCTCGGGCATCGCACACTGTTCGACGCCGCCGCACCAGTGCTGCCCGGCCTGGAACGCCTCGCCGAATTCGTTTTCTAGGCACTTTTTTGCCCCAAGGCAGCCCGCTATCTGCCGCCCGCGGTCAAATTCCCATTTTAATCAGCCGGTAAAATCCCCTTCCAAATCAGATGAGTGTGGCCGGATTGCCCCACTGTGCAGAGTTTCGGCTTCCCCAGCTTGTCTGGGTGTTCCGTCGCGGCTAGCTGCGGAATAAAGTGAGCCGGGACTCACCTGCCAGGGTGGCGTCGGCCCATGTGTGTGGGCGGGCGGAAGACGGATGATTGGGTATTTGGGGATGCGTGGGATGAAGGTCTTCGCCGGAGCCGCGGCTTCGGCCCTTCTGATAGCTTTGATGGGGCCGGTGCCCGCGCTTGCCGACACGATCGAGGCCGCGCTGGTGCGCGCCTATCAGACCAACCCGCAGCTCAACGCGCAACGCGCGCAGGTGCGCGTTACCGACGAAAACGTGCCGCAAGCACTTTCCGGCTATCGTCCGAAGATCGCGGTCACCGCGAGCGCCGGCGTCCAATATACCGACGTGGTGACCACCGCGGGCGGCACGTCGACGGCACTCGTGCGCAGCCACGTCGCCGGCACCAATGCGCCGCGCAGCGCGGGCCTCACGGTCTCGCAGACATTGTTCAACGGCCAGCAGACCGCGAACAGGACCCGCGCCGCGGAGAGCCAGGTGTCGGCGGCGCGCGAGGCGCTGCGTGTGCTCGAGCAGACCGTGCTGCTCCAGGCCGCCACCATCTACATGGATTACTTGCGCGATTCAGCAAACGTGGAGGTTCAGCGCAGCAACGTGCGCGTGCTCGAACAAACGCTGAAGCAGACCAAGGACCGCTTCAATGTCGGCGAGGTCACCCGCACCGACGTCGCGCAGTCCGAAGCGCAGCTTGCCGCCGGCAAGACTCAGTTGCTGACTGCCGAATCCACGCTGACAACGACGCGCGCCAATTTCCGCCGTATCATCGGCAACGAGCCGGTGGCGCTCGCGCCGGGCTCGCCGGTCGACCGCTTCCTTCCGCCGGCGCTGCCGGCCGCCGTCGAACTCTCGCTGATCGAGAACCCGAACGTCACTTCCGCGATGTACGGCATCGACGTCAGCTACCTCAATGTCAAAGTCGCCGAAGGTGCGCTGTTCCCGACCGTGACGCTGCAGGCGTCCGCAACCCAGAACTACGAGCAGACGCTGACGATCCAGAGCTCGTTCACCGGAGCCGCAGTCGCGCAGGTTGCGGTGCCGATCTACCAGGGCGGCGCCGAATACTCGCTGATCCGCCAGTCGAAGGAATCACTGACGCAGCAGCGTCTCGTGCTCGAACAGACTCGCGACCAGACGCGCGCCAATGTCGTGCAGGCCTGGGGTCAGCTCGAGGCTGGCAAGGCGCAGGTGCAGTCGGCGCAATCGCAGGTGACGGCATCCGAGATCGCGCTCAACGGCGTGCGCGAGGAAGCCAAGGCTGGCCAGCGTACCACGCTCGACGTGCTCAACGCGCAGCAAGCGTTGGTCAACGCCCGGGTGGCGCTGATCACCGCGCAGCACGACCGCGTGGTGGCTTCCTATTCGGTGCTCAACGCGGTCGGCCGCCTGTCGCCGATCGTGATGAACCTGCGCACCGAAACCTACGACTCCAGCGTGCACTATCACCAGGTGCGCGACAGCTGGGTCGGCGTGCGTACGCCTTCCGGCCAGTAGAGAATTCGCGGCTCCGTATCGGTCCGGAGCCGCCGTTTGCTTGCACAATTGTCGCCATGACGTAGCCTTGTTCGAGGCGGCGAAGCGATTCGCGGCACACGATTCGTTGACCGGCCGTCATGATTCGGCGTCATGACGGAACAGGCGACGAAATAGCTATCCGCTGCGGGCGTTTGATCTGGGGACAAGTCCGGCGCGTTCCATGAAATTGCCGGACCGCAATATTCGGAACCGGCGAATCGCAGATCGCTTGGTGTAAGATTCGTAGATGATGTGGAGTCGGAGATGACGCAACCTGCAAAGGTCCAAGAGCCCTCGATGGAGGAGATTTTGGCGTCGATCCGTCGCATCATCGCAGATGACGAGGCCAAGCCCGCCGACAAGCCGGCGGCCGCTGTGCCTGCCGCTCCGCCGCCCAAGCCCGTGATGAAGGACATTCCGCCCTCGGCGATTCCGGTCGCGCAAGCCGCCGCCGCGAAGGTGGCTGCGCCAGCGCCCGCTCCGAAACCCGCGCCGCCTCCACCGCCGGCGCCTGCTGCTGCCACCAACAGCCAGGACGACATCGATGCGATGCTGGCGAGCCTCGACGAGGATACCGCCGCCGAGGAGGTGAGGCCGCCTCAGCCCGACGCCGACGTCTTCGAACTCACCGACGAGATGGCGCTGAATTCCCCGCCGGAGCCCGCGCCGCCCGCCGCCTCGTTCAGCAGGATCGAGCCGCAGGACGATCTCGAATTCACCGAGGCAAGGGCGGCGCAGCGTCCGCCCTTGTCCGAGCCGCCGCCGTTCGAAATGCCGATGCCGGGGCCGATCCTGTCGCGCTCGACGGTGAATGCGGTGGAGTCCGCGTTCAATACGCTGGCTCACACCGTGCTCAGCAATAACGCGCGGACCCTGGAAGACCTGGTCAAGGAAATGCTGCGCCCGATGCTGAAATCCTGGCTCGACGACAACCTGCCGGGGCTGGTGGAACGCATCGTCAAGGCCGAGATCGAGCGGGTATCACGCGGCCGTTAAGGGCTCTTTGGGCAAAAGGCCCTGATTCAGCCATTCATTCCGGCTTAATCCGGCCCTTTCGGGCTTGCTGCGTGTTGACTTGCGCGGCGCCGGCGGCTTTTTACCCTTCAAATCCCCAAACCTTGCTTTGCCATGATTGAGAAGAATTACCAGCCCGCCGATATTGAAAGCCGCATGGCCCAGATCTGGGAGGAAAGCGGCGCGTTCCGGGCTGGCCGGCCCGAGCGCAAGGATGCGCCCACCTTCGCCATCGTGATCCCGCCGCCCAATGTGACGGGCTCTCTGCATATGGGCCACGCGCTCAACAACACGCTGCAGGACATTCTCTGCCGCTTCGAGCGCATGCGTGGCAAGGACGTATTGTGGCAGCCCGGCACCGACCATGCCGGCATCGCCACGCAGATGGTAGTCGAGCGGCAATTGATGGAGCGGCAGGAACCCGCCCGCCGCGACATGGGCCGCGCCAAATTTCTGGAACGCGTCTGGCAGTGGAAGGCCGAGAGCGGCGGCACCATCGTCAATCAGCTGAAGCGTTTGGGCGCCTCCTGCGACTGGTCGCGCGAGCGCTTCACCATGGACGAGGGCCTATCGAAGGCCGTCATCAAGGTGTTCGTCGAGCTGCACCGCCAGGGCCTGATCTATAAGGACAAGCGGCTGGTCAATTGGGATCCAAAGCTGCTTACCGCGATCTCCGATCTCGAAGTGCAGCAGATCGAGGTCAAGGGCAGCCTTTGGTACCTGCGCTATCCCATCGAGGGCCGGACTTTCGATCCCGCCGATCCCAAGTCGTTCATCGTGGTCGCCACCACGCGACCGGAGACGATGCTGGGCGATAGCGGTGTCGCCGTGCATCCGGAAGACGAGCGCTACGCCGACCTAGTCGGCAAGCAGGTCATCCTGCCGCTGGTCGGGCGCCGGATTCCGATCGTCGCCGACGAATATTCCGATCCCGAGAAGGGCTCGGGAGCGGTCAAGGTGACGCCGGCGCACGACTTCAACGACTTCGAGGTCGGCAAGCGCCACGGCCTGCCGCAGATCAACATTTTCGACAAGGAAGGCTGCGTCTGGCTGGTCGACAATGAAGACTATCTGCGCGGCTTGCCCGAAGGCGCGCTGATGTTTGCCGAAGAGCTGCACGGCGTCGATCGCTTTGCCGCGCGCAAGAAGATCGTTGCGCGGCTGGAGGACTTCGGCTTCCTCGAGAGGATCGAGCCGAACACGCACATGGTGCCGCATGGCGACCGCTCTGGTGTCGTCATCGAGCCTTATCTGACCGACCAATGGTATGTCGATGCAAAGACGCTCGCCCAGCCCGCCATCGCGGCGGTGCGCTCGGGTGCAACGACATTCGTGCCGAAGAACTGGGAAAAGACCTATTTCGACTGGATGGAGAACATCCAGCCCTGGTGCATCTCTCGCCAGCTCTGGTGGGGCCATCAGATCCCGGCCTGGTACGGCCCGGACGACAAGGTCTTTGTCGCCGAGACCGAGGAAGAGGCGGTCGGCAACGCGCTCGGCTATTATGTCGAGCAGGAAGTGATCACGCCGGAGCAGGGCGCCGAGATGGCGCGCGATCCCGCCAAGCGCGAAGGCTTCATCACCCGCGACGAGGACGTGCTCGACACATGGTTCTCCTCGGGCTTGTGGCCGTTCTCGACTCTCGGCTGGCCCGACGAGACGCCGGAGCTGCAACGCTATTACCCCACCAACACGCTGGTGACGGGCTTCGATATCATCTTCTTCTGGGTCGCCCGCATGATGATGCTGGGCATCCATTTCATGAAGGAGGTGCCGTTCTCGACCGTCTACATCCACGCCCTCGTCCGCGACGAGAAGGGCGCCAAGATGTCGAAATCGAAGGGCAACGTCATCGACCCCCTGCATCTCGTCGACGAATATGGCGCCGATGCGCTGCGCTTCACGCTGGCGGCGATGGCGGCGCAAGGTCGTGACATCAAGCTCTCGACCCAGCGCGTGGAAGGCTATCGCAATTTCGCAACCAAGCTGTGGAACGCCTGCCGCTTCGCCGAGATGAACGGCTGCGCACTGCCCAGGGATTTTGGACCGGTGCAGGCCAGGGAAACGCTCAACCGCTGGATCGCGCACGAAACCTCGCGTGCCACCCGCGAGGTTAGCGAGGCGATCGAGGCCTATCGCTTCAACGATGCCGCAGGCGCGATCTATCGTTTCGTCTGGAACGTCTATTGCGACTGGTATCTCGAGCTCGCAAAGCCGGTGCTGCTCGGCGAGGATGGTCCGGCCAAGGCCGAGACCCGCGCCATGATCGCGTGGGCGCGAGACGAGATCCTGAAGCTGCTGCATCCCTTCATGCCCTTCATCACCGAAGAGTTGTGGGCGGTGACAGCCAAGCGCGATACGCTGCTGGTGCTGACGCCATGGCCGCGCAAGGCCATGTCGTCGGCAGAGCTGGCGCAGGCTGCGGCCAGCGACGCACTGATTCCGCCGGTGATCCTCGCACTCGACGCCGGCGAGTTCTCTGATCCCGAAGCGGAGGCCGAGATCGGCTGGGTGGTCGATCTCGTCACTGCGATCCGCTCGGTGCGCGCCGAGATGAACATCCCGCCGGCGACCTTGACGCCGCTGGTGCTGGCAGCGGCATCTGCCGAGACCAGGGCACGCGCGCAGCGCTGGAACGATGTCGTCAAGCGCCTGTCGCGGCTCGCCGATATTTCGTTCGCAGACAGCGCGCCGGAAGGCGCGGTGCAGCTTCTGGTTCGCGGCGAAGTGGCAGCCCTTCCGCTCAAGGGCGTGATCGATCTCGCCGCCGAGCGCGCGCGCCTGGAGAAGGAGATCGGCAAGGCTGACAGCGACATCAAGCGCGTCGATGCCAAGCTCGCCAACGAAAAGTTCGTCGCCAATGCGCCGGAAGAGATCGTCGAGGAAGAGAAGGAAAAGCGCGAGGCAGCGGTGGCGCGCAAGACCAAGCTGCAAGAAGCATTGGAGCGGCTGAAGAAGGCGTCGTAGGCGGCTGGCCGACCTTCGCCGTTATTGCGAGAAGCGCAGCGACGAAGCAATCGATGCTTTCTGCGTGGCAAGATGGATTGCTCGCGGAGCCTGTCATCGATCGCGCGTTCGCGCAACCGGTGGCGCGCAATGAGGGGGTAAGAGTTCGCATAGTATTTTGAGAATTGATCGATGCTGGACCACGTTTCCATCACCGTCTCCGATATCGCCGCCGCCGAGCGCTTCTACGACGCCGTCATGAAGGCGCTTGGCGTGGTCAAAGTCGGTCGCCGCGATGATTGGCTGGGCTATGGCGAGCGCGCGCGGCCGTCCTATCCGGATCGCGTCTACATCTCGATCCGCAAGGGACCGAAGCCGGAAGAAGCCCTCGGCCGCCACTGGTGCTTCAAGGCGCGCTGGCAGACTCAGGTCGATGCGTTCTGGGATGCCGGCATCGCGGCCGGCGGCACAGACGACGGGCCGCCGGGCCTGCGCAACTATCACGCCTCCTATTATGCAGCCTTCCTCCGTGATCCCGACGGCAACCGCATCGAGGCCGTCTGCCATCATCCGGTGTAGGCATGGAGGCGGGGCGTCCGAGCCGGACGGCACTGGGGGCGGCCATGCATCGGGCCGTGCACCAGATGCTAGAAGGCGGCGTCATCTTCACCGATCCCTATGCAGTGCAAATCCTTGATGATGAGGCGCGCGCAGGTCTGCCAGGGATGGCCGATGACCCCGCGCACCGGCCAATGCGCCTCTTCATCGCTGCGCGCAGCCGTTTCTCTGAAGAGGTGATGGCGGCCTGTGTGGCGCGCGGCGTGCGACAGGTTGTCATACTCGGCGCGGGGCTCGACACGTTCTCGCTGCGCAATCCGCATGCGGGTATCACCGTCTACGAAATCGACTATCCGGCCACGCAGGCCTGGAAACGCCGACGTCTGGCACAGGCCGGTGTCGCATTGCCGCCGTCACTGACATTTGCGCCCGTCGATTTCGAGCGGCAGAGCCTTGCCGAAGGGCTGGCTGTGGCCGGCTTCCGCGGCGATGAGCCGGCCTATTTCCAGTGGCTCGGCGTCGTGCCGTATCTGACCCGCGAAGCCATTATCGCGACGCTCGATCTCATTGCCGGCATCAAGGCAGCGGAAGTGGTGTTCGACTACGCCGAGCCGTTCGAGAATTTTCTACCGGCGATGCGGGCAAATCTCACCTCAATCGCCGAACGTGCCGCAGCGCTTGGCGAACCATGGCTGAGCATGTTCGATCCGCCCGATATGGCGGCGCTGCTGGGGGCGCGCCGCTTTGCGGCATTTGAGGACGTCACACGCGCCGAACTCGCTGCCCGCTATTACGGCGATCTGGGGCAGGGGCTACTTTCAGGAGCGGGTCCACATGTGGTGCGGGCTACATCGCTGTAAGTGCCGGACTCGAACCTGGATCCGCGAGCATCGGACCGAAGATGTCGGGCCGGGCAAAGACGCGTCCACCCAATCCTCCTTCAGACGAACAGGAAATCGGTCCCGTGGAGCTGATCTACGTTCATGTTCTTGATCTCGACGGTATTGTTGGCGTCCAGGGAGATCACAACGCTCGTGCCGATCTGCGTCATGTGCGATTGCACGGCATTGAAATCGGCAAAGACCGCGTGATCAAACTGAATTACATCGTGCACGCCGTTGCTGTTCTCGAACTCGGCAATCGTGTCCTTGCCGAAGCCCGGACCGAACACGAACGCATCGCTGCCGGTCCCGCCTGACAGAATGTCGTTGCCGGCGCCGCCGGTCAATCTGTCGTCGCCGCTGCCGCCATACAGGAACTCGTCTCCAGGTCCGCCTGCGAACGTGTCGTTGCCGTCATCGCCGAACATTTGGGCCGCAGCGGAGCCACCCTTGAACGAATCGTTGCCGGCACTGCCATGCATGATGTCTGCGCCGCCACCGCTCGAGAGATAATCATTGTCGTCGCCGCCGTTGATGACATTGGCGACCCAACCGCCATAGAGCTGGTCCCTGCCGGCGCCGCCATCGAGCAGGGCCCCGGTATCGCCCTTGCCGGCCTTGATGATGTCGTTCCCGGCATCGCCGTAAAGTTGCTCAGTCGCGGTTGCGATCCCGAAACCGCCGTCGATCGTATCGTCACCGTCTCCGCCATGAATCACATCGGCGCCGACACCGCCCTTCACATCATCCTTGCCAGGGCCGCCCTCAAGCGTGTCGTTGTCAGTCGCGGCCCCGAAGAACAGGTCCTGGCGACCGCTCATGTCATAGTGGATCGATCTATTGTGGTAGAGGTTCCAGGTGCCCGGCGAACTCGTGTTGATCGCATCGGCAACCGACAGATGCTCACCGTTGACCGTGATGTCCTTGATGTAGAGGTTGCGATCGCCATTCGCATTGGTGATATCATTGATGAAGGCGAGATCGAGGCTCGATACGTTGCCCGGATTGGGGAATGTATAGCTGAAGGTCTGGAAGCCAGACGGGTCGGTCGCGTTGTGGAATTCGACCGTGCTGCCGACCTGCTGTCCGTTGATCAGAAGCTGCATCTGGGCCCCGACACCATCAACAACGGGGCTGTAGCCCGTCACCGTAACGGTGGTCTCCGTGAGTTTCGGGATCGTATCGGGACCTCCGATGATGGTGTCGCTGCCAGCGCCGGCCTTGATCGTATCGTTGCCGACGCCACCCGACAGCACGTCGTTGCCGCCGCCGACATCCATCAAATCGGCAGAGGGAGAACCCGTCAGTGTCTGGCCGGGCGGTTGGTGCTGGCCGCCATACCATTCTGTGATCAACTGCTGCGCCGGCTTGCCCTGGGGCGAATAGCCGAGTTCTGAATACTTGTTGTCTGCATCCCAGTTCCAGATCGATGCGCCCCTGAACCAGCTGCCGCCCTCCGATCCCCACACCTGGAAGAAAGCGTTGAAGGCGTCGTATTGCTCCTGGACGTCCGGCGCGCTGATTTCGGCCCATCCCCCCGGTCTGATATTGGTCCCGTCGGCGCTGCGATAGCCGACCTCGGTGAAGAACACCTGCTTGTCGTATTGCAAGGCAAGGGAGTGGAAGAAATCGACGGGCGACATGTGGTTCATCGCCTTTGCCCAGTAGTCGTCGGTGGACATCGTGTTCCACGCATTAACCATCTGTTCGACGGTCGGCTCCGTTGTCGTCGTCAATGGCGGATAAGCGTTGAGGCCGATCACATCGACCTTGTCCCAAAAACTGACATTGATGGCCTCGTCGGTGGCGGCTGCATAGGTGATCTCGCCGTGGAACACGGCGCGCATAGAATCGATCAGGTCGACCCAATAGCTTCGATATTCCGGGCCGGAGATCTTGCTGAGCTCATTGCCGATCGAGAGCAGGTTGACGCTGGCTTGTTCGGCGAGCGCCGCCATGTGAATCATTTGCTCCTTGTAGGAAAGGAAAAACGACGCGGGATCGCTCGGATTAAGTACGTATGCAAGTCCGCCATCGAGGGCCGAGACCATGGGCTTCAGTGTGACCGAAAGACCGAGCGCTTGTGCATTTGTTATGGCCTGAAGAATGTTGGCATCGCTCTCGGTCTTATTGGGATCGGCGAGTACATCATTCGACGTCCTGGTTTGCATAAAGAGTCGGGGAGCAAGCTCGATCGAGTTTGCATTGGTTCCCGCAATCGCCTGCATGGCACCGCGTACCGAACTGGTGACGAATGCACCATTGTAGTTGGAGAGAAGCCCAAATCCCTCGACATCAAATACGCCGGCCATCGTACAGCTCCTTTTCTTTTCTTTGAGAGTTTCTGTTGCTGTTTGGTGGCTCTGCGGCTTGCACAGGATCACCGGTCTGCGGGTTCCGCGATTCAATGCAGCACAATCTGTGAGCACTCTACTCGCGGCGATGCAGGATGTGACCGGTTACCCGCACAACGTGAGCGCGTCATGACGGGATTGAGTCTAGGTTGCGATTGCTGAAAAGAGTAATGCGCGCGCCGTTACTGCGGACCGTTGATTGCAACTTACACTGGAAACGGCTTGCTCAGGAACTTCGAGCCCTTAAGCCCATAGCGCCACGGTAGTTCCACCGCCTTGGTGATTCCGATGCGGATGCCGACCGCGATCTCGGGCGTCTCCTTGCGTGCAAAAAGCGCGATCGGCGGTTGATCGAGCGGCAGCTCGCTATGCGCGATGGTGATGCCGAGCGCTTCGCACAGCTTGCCCGGCCCTGAACACAACGCGCGCTCGTCATGCATCCCGCGGCGGCGGCGCATGGTGGCCACACCATGAGTCGGCTGCAGCGCGCGGATCAGCACGGCGCTGGCCGAGCCTTCCTGCTCGCAAACGAAATTGACGCACCAGTGGATGCCGTAGGAGCGGTAGACATAGGAGAAGCCGGCCGGGCCGAACATCACGCGGTTGCGCGGCGTCGGCCCGCGGTAGGAGTGTGCGGCGGGATCGGTGTGATGGTAGGCCTCGACTTCGACGATGATGCCGCCGACGCCGTTGACCAGGAACGTTGCACCGATCAGGTCGGGGGCGACCTCATGGACGCTGCGGTCGAAAAATGCGCGGCTCAGCGGCTTGCCGAGGGCAGGGACGCTCGCAGCGCCGGATTTCAGGCTTGGAGACATTTTGAGGTGGGAATCGGGCCGGAATTGGCAGGAAATTTCGCCCGACCATGCCATGTTCTGCTAGCTTCGGCGATGCCCAGTTGCGGTCTTCCGCAATCGAGGTTGCGGCCTTCGTCAACACGGATTAGCTAAGCGCTTTCGCTACTTGCTGAGCCCCATGGTCACCATCGTCGACACCCTGTCCAGCACGCCCCTGCGCCCGCGTCACCCCGAAAAGGTGAACCGGCCGGATAACTCCTCGCCACCGAAGCCCGACTGGATCAGGGTGCGCGCGCCCAGTACCCGCGGCTATGCCGATACCCGCAACATCGTCAAGGAGAACGGTCTCCACACGGTGTGCGAGGAGGCGGGCTGTCCGAATATCGGCGAGTGCTGGGACAAGAAGCACGCCACCTTCATGATCATGGGTGACACCTGCACGCGGGCCTGCGCGTTCTGCAACGTCAAGACCGGCATGCCCGGCGCGCTCGATACGCACGAGCCCGAGCATGTCGCGGAAGCCACTTTCAAGCTGGGCCTGAAGCACGTGGTCGTCACCTCGGTCGACCGCGACGATCTCGCCGACGGCGGAGCCGAGCATTTCGCGCAGACCATTCGCGCCATCCGCGCCCGCTGCCCGGCCACGACGATCGAAGTCCTCACGCCGGACTTTTTGCGTAAGGACGGCGCGCTGGAGGTGGTGGTCGCGGCCAGGCCCGACGTGTTCAACCACAATCTCGAAACCGTGCCGTCGCGTTATCTCTCGGTGCGGCCGGGAGCCCGCTATTTCCATTCCATACGGCTGTTGCAGCGGGTGAAGGAGATCGATCCGACGCTATTTACCAAGTCCGGCATCATGGTGGGGCTGGGTGAGGAGCGGCATGAGGTGCTGCAGGTGATGGACGACCTTCGCTCGGCAGATGTCGACTTCCTCACCATCGGGCAGTATCTGCAGCCGACCCGAAAGCACCACGCCGTGATGCGCTACGTCACGCCGGACGAGTTCGCCGGTTATGAGAAGGTCGCCTACACCAAGGGCTTCCTGATGGTGTCGGCAAGCCCGCTCACCCGCTCGTCGCATCACGCGGGCGAGGATTTTGCAAAACTTCAGGCAGCGCGCGCGGCCCAGCCACGCTGACGCCGGACTCGCACCGATGCAACGTATTCTCGTCATGGGATCCTCCGGATCCGGCAAGTCGACCTTTGCGCGGCGGCTCTCTGCCGTCACAGGCGTTCCCATGGTGTCGCTGGACGCGCTGTTCTGGAAGCCCGGCTGGGTCGAGTCCGACAGGATCGAGTTCAGGGCGCTGGTCGCTGAAGCAGCGCGCCAGCCTCGTTGGATCATGGATGGGAACTACACTGCAGCCGAGGGCGAGCTGCGCCGCGATTCCAGCGACACCGTGATCTGGTTCGACCTGCCGCGCTCAAGCTGCATGCTCGGCATCCTGACGCGGATCGCGACCAGTTACGGCCGCGTGCGGCCGGAGATGGCTGAAGCCTGTCCCGAGAAGATTGACTTTGAATTCTTCCGCTACGTCTGGACCTACCGCAAAGAGCAGAGGCCGAAGCTGCTGGCATTCTTCGAGGGACTACGGCATGATCAGACGTTCATTACGTTCACCGACCGCGCGCAGGCCAACCGCTATCTGAGCGATCTTGTGGCCGCGCCGGTGCCCGCGAGTGCGCACTGATGCCGCGGTTTTCCAGCAAGCGCCGGGTTCGCCACAGCGCGTCGCAGATGTTCGATCTTGTTGCCGACGTCGAGCGTTATCCCGAATTCGTGCCGCTCTGCCAGTCGCTGAAAATCCGTCAGCGCAAGCCGAAACCCAACGGCACAGAGATCATCGTGGCCGACATGACCGTGTCGTTCAAATTGGTGCGGGAGTCCTTCACCAGCGAAGTCGTGCTCGACCGTCCCAATCTGAAGATATCGGTCAGGTATTTGAAGGGACCGTTCTCCAGTCTCGAAAACCGCTGGACCTTCGAGCCGAAGTCCGAAACCGAATGCGATGTCGGTTTCTTCCTGGCTTACGAGTTCAGGAGCCGCATGTTGGCGATGCTGATGGGCGCGATGTTCGACACGGCTTTCGGGCGGTTTTCCGCCGCGTTCGAGAAACGGGCGGACCAGGTCTACGGGAAGGTGGGGTAGCACCGCAGCGGCTTGCGCCGACTGCCGATCGGAAGATCACGCGGATCGCTTTTGTCCGATCGCCTCGAATTGCATCTTCTGCTCGTCGCTTAACGTCGCGTAGAACTCTCCGAGCGCGGCATTCACCAGGTAGATCGCTTGCTGCATGGCACCGAGCCGCGCGTACACCGCGTCAAGGCGCGCAGGCGGCGTCGTGGTGTCCGTTGGCGGGCACGCGTTCAGGATGTCGATGGCCTTGGCGTTGGCGTCCTTCAGCGTCTTGAGCGCGGCGCGTTGGGTGTCGTTCAGGTGCAGCCTGGCTTCGATCTCCGCTGCCGGCCATTGCAACGCGGCTGGTTGCGCCGGCTCGCAACCCTGTACAGACGCGTTTGCGTTCCCGTTTGCGGGTGTGATCTTGCGCCGATCTGCGGCGAGCGCGTTGAGCCGTGCTTCCTGCTCGTCATCCAGCAGGTCGTAGAATTTCCCCAACGGTTGCTGCAGGGCCTGCTCCGCCGCGATCATCGTCCCGATGCGGCGCTGCATGCCGGCCAATCGCTCCGGTGCCGTCAACGCAGCCTGCGTCGGACAGGACGAGCGGATCATCTGGGCGGCCGTGATCAATGCCGTGGCAAGATCGTCCAGGGCGGCGCGCTGCGCCTCGTTGTTGGGTTGTACGGCCTGTTGAATTTGACCCATGAGGCCGGCGACCGAGCGGCTGTCATCGCCGCAAAGCTGCTGCAACGGCGGCACTCGGCGATGGCGGCGTCCGGACGGGCGGGCTGCGGCATAGGAGACAAGATCCGCACGGCCGTACGGCGAAAAGATCCCGGCCTGGATGTCCGAATAGCCATAATTCCAGAACCCGGTGCCGTCACCCAGGATGGCATAGTCGTGGATATCGTAGATGGCGAATGGCCAGAACAGCGGCCCGACCCAGCCATATCCGCCGTCGCGGTGGCGCCACCAGCCGTCCGTGGTGCCACCACTGCGCATGCCGGCGAGCGCGGCAACCGCGACGATCTGCCGGCGCGCGGTGGGGTCGGCAAGACTGGAATCCATGGCCCTGCGGATGTCCCGAGACCTCAGTGCAGCCGTTCGGAGCTTGCCGTGACGTGCATAAGGCCGCACGTGATGCACCCGTCCGAGCGATAAGACGCGGGCGACCGCGAACCTCGCGACTCCGATTGGATTAAGACGCACCCTGGCAAAGGCCTCGCTCGCGAGCAGGGTCGTCAGTAGGGCAATGGCAATTCCGGCAATTGCAATGCGCCACTTCGACATGGCACCCCTCCCGCGGAAAGCCTCGTCGCGCCATCCTGGACTGGCTGCACAGATGACGCCCTGCGGAACCGAAAGTTCCATGGCCAGCCAAGGCATCGCGCCGAAAACCGGCAAAAATCGGATCGCCGTCGCTCAGCTTGGCGCCGTCACCACGTTGCGTAAAATTGCATCGAGGCGCGCGCTGACCTTCTCGACATCGCCATGCATGCGCTTTGTGGAGATCGCGGCGCGGACCGGCGCGTGATCTAGGTCCGCGACGCCCTCGGCCGTTTCACCCCATGCCGCCTCGGCGTGCGCACAGCGCGCGGGCGGACACGGCTGACAGCGGCGCGCTTCGGCTTGACCTGGTGCGGCCCACGCGCCAGTTCCATCAGCATCCGCAGCGCTTCCACCACCGAGCGCTGGCGCACGGCGGTGCGGCCGATCGCGCCAAAACGCTGTTCGCGGTGAAGGATACGGCCATCGCGCGCGGCTACGGCAAAATGCACCAGCCCAACCGGCTTGCCAGGCGTGGCGCCGCCGGGGCCGGCGATGCCGGTGATGGAGACCGCAAGATCCACACCGGCGCGCTCCAGCGCACCGACGGCCATTTGCGTCGCCGTCTCCTTGCTGACGGCGCCGAAGGTGGCGAGCGTGGTGGCCTTGACGCCGAGCATCGTGCGTTTGGCCTCGTTGGAATAGGTGACGAAACCGCGGTCAATGACGTCGGACGAGCCGGGAATGTCGGTCAGCGCGCCGGCGACGAGGCCGCCGGTGCAGGATTCGGCGGTAGCAATGGTCAGCTTGCGCATCCGGCAAAGATCAAGCAGCGAGCGGGACAGAGCGCGGGCGTCGCTGCCGCTCATCTCATTCGCTCCAGCCTTTATCGGACCACGGAAGACGAATGGTGGCGCTCGCGGTGGCGGCGATGCCTTCCTCGCGGCCGGTGAAGCCGAGCCGTTCGCTGGTCGTCGCCTTCACGGCGATGCGCGAGATGTTGACGCCGGAAATCTCCGCGATTTTTTCCCGCATGCTGTCGCGCAGGGGCCCGATCTTCGGCCGCTCGCAGATCAGCGTTACCTCGAGATTGGCGATGCGGCCGCCGCGGGCAGCGACGCGGTCGATGGCATATTTGAGGAAGCGGTCGGAAGATGCGCCCTTCCATTTGGGATCGCTCGGCGGGAAGTGCGAGCCGATGTCGCCGTCGGCCAGTGCGCCGAGAATCGCGTCGACCAGTGCGTGCAGCCCCACGTCGCCGTCCGAATGGGCGAGAAAACCTTTGCTGTGAGGCACGCGCACGCCGCAGATCATCACATGATCGCCTTCGCCGAAGGCATGCACGTCGTAGCCGGTGCCGGTCCTGACGTCGCCGAGCTGCGCAGCCAGGCGTGCTTCCTCGCGGACAAAGTCTTCAGGGGTGGTGAGCTTCATGTTCGCAGGATCGCCTTCAAAGGTCGCTACCGTCAATCCCGCCCATTCGGCGAGTGCGGCATCGTCGGTGAAATCGTTGCGGCCTTCGCGCACGGCGCGACGGTGCGCCTCGAGGATGACATCGTAATGAAAGGCCTGCGGCGTCTGCGCGATGCGCAGCCGTGCGCGCTCCGGCGTCGCCTCGACATCGCCGGCGGCGCCGACAAGCTTGATCGTGTCAGTGACCGCAACGGCGGGAACCGCAGCGCCGGTGCGCCCCGCAGCGTCGATTGCGCGCGAGATCACCGCTTCCGTCACGAAGGGGCGGGCGGCGTCATGAATCAACACGATGTCGGGTTTTGTGCTTGCCAGGGCCTCAAGGCCGGCATGCACCGATTGCTGGCGCGTCGCCCCGCCATTGGCGGGCGGTGCGTGCTTCAGTGCGCTTACGGCCTCGTTGAAGACGGCGATGTCGTCGGGGTTTACCACCGGCTGCACGGTCTTGATGTCAGGGTGTCGGCAGAAGGCTGCCATGGCCCGAAAGATCACGGTCTGGCCACCGACCATGCGGTATTGCTTGGGTCCACCCGTGCCGGCGCGAAGTCCACGCCCGGCGGCGACGAGGATGGCTGCGGTGCGCTCAGGTCGGGGCATGCGTCTTCAAGGACTTGTTGGATGAATCGGGTTTGCTGGATGAGCCGGCGTGGCTTCCTAGGGCGCACAGCCCTTACCATGCCGCGCCTGCAAAGCCAGCGGAATAGCCATGTCTGTGGGAAAACCTATTCTTGTTGCACTGCACTTGCACAAAATTGCAGAACTGTCTAAAGTGTAGGCATGAAGCTTGACTGCACAAGATTTGTGCTCAGAATAGGCGGCGGCTGGTGCAATGGCGCGCCCGTCAGAGAAATGAGAAACCCGTGACCGGCCCGGACTGCGCAGGCCCTAAGCCATTGAAA
This sequence comes from Bradyrhizobium sp., assembly GCA_036406295.1. Lineage (GTDB taxonomy): Bacteria > Pseudomonadota > Alphaproteobacteria > Rhizobiales > Xanthobacteraceae > Bradyrhizobium. The sequence continues at coordinate 24,781 of DASWVJ010000030.1, read as the reverse complement.
ATAGGCGGCATTGAGCTCGCCAATCGTGTTCTCCTTGCGCCGATGTCCGGCGTCACCGATGCCCCCTTTCGCCGACTCGCGGCCCGTCTTGGGGCTGGCCTTGTCGTCTCCGAGATGACTGCCAGCGACGACCTCGTGAATGGCAAGCCGATGTCCAAGTTGCGCTGCGAAGCGGCTGGCATCGGCCCGCATGTGGTTCAGCTTGCCGGCTGCGAGCCGCATTGGATGGCGGAGGGCGCGCGGATCGCGGAGGCCGCTGGCGCCGACATCATCGACATCAACATGGGCTGCCCCGCGCGGCACGTTACCGGGGGGCAGTCCGGATCGGCGCTGATGCGTGATCTCGACCACGCCATGAAGCTGGTGGAGGCGACCGTCTCCGCCGTAGACGTACCGGTGACGCTGAAGATGCGGCTCGGCTGGGACCAGCGTTCGCTCAATGCGCCCGAACTCGCGCGCCGCGCGGAAGAGGCGGGCGTGAAGATGGTCACTGTACACGGCCGCACGCGCTGCCAGTTCTACAAGGGCGAGGCGGACTGGTCGGCGGTGCGCGCGGTGAAAGATGCGGTGTCGATCCCGCTCGTCGTCAACGGCGATATCACCTCATTCGAGACAGCGCTCATCGCTCTGGAAAAATCCGGCGCCGATGCGGTTATGGTCGGCCGCGGCGCGCAAGGCCAACCCTGGCTGCCGGGCCAGATCGGCCGGCGGCTCGAGACCGGCGTCAGCGAAGCGCCGCCGCCGCTTGCCGAGCAGCTCAAGCATGTCCGCGCGCTTTATGAAGAGGTCTGTTGCCACTACGGCCTGCGCGTTGGCCTGCGTCACGCGCGAAAGCATCTTGGCTGGGCGCTCGACGTGGCCGCGCATTGCGGCCGCGTGCCGACGGCAAAGCTGAAAGACTGGCGCCAGCGCATCCTTACCTCGGAAGAGCCGTCCCGTGTGCATCGTGCGCTCGGCGAAGCCTTCGACGAATTTGCATGGAGTGCTGCTGCATGAATTCCGCCGCAGAATTTCGCAGGCCCCCCATGCCGTCGGATGGCGAAGCGATTCTCAACGCGCTGCCCAATCCGGTGCTGCTGGTTGCGCCCGACGGCAAGATCGTGGACGCCAATATCGCCGCCGAATCCTTTTTCGAGATCTCGACCCAGTTCCTCAAGCGACAGTCGCTGAAGGAGCTGGTGCCGTTCGGCAGCCCGCTGTTGGCGCTGATCGAGCAGGTGCGCGCCTCGGGCTCGCCCGTCAACGAGTACAAGGTCGATCTTGGCACGCCCCGCATCGGCGGGGACCGCCAGGTCGATCTCCACGTCGCGCCGCTAACGGAACGGCCGGGCCATATCGTCGTGATGCTGCAGGAGCGCACCATCGCCGACAAGATGGACCGCCAGCTCACCCACCGCAGCGCCGCGCGATCGGTAATCGCGCTCGCCGCCATGCTGGCGCATGAAATCAAGAATCCGCTCTCCGGCATCCGCGGCGCCGCACAGCTGCTCGAACAGCAGGCTTCTTCCGAAGACCGCATGCTGACGCGCCTGATCTGCGATGAGGCCGACCGTATCGTCACCCTGGTCGATCGCATGGAAGTGTTCGGCGATGATCGCCCGGTAGCGCGCGGTCCCGTCAATATCCATTCCGTGCTCGACCACGTCAAACGGCTGGCGCAGTCGGGCTTTGCCCGCAACGTCAAATTTGTCGAGGATTACGATCCGTCATTGCCGCCGGTGCTGGCCAACCAGGACCAGCTGATCCAGGTGTTCCTCAACCTCGTGAAGAACGCCGCCGAAGCGGTCGCCGATCTCGGTAGCGATGCGGAAATCCAGCTTTCCACGGCCTTCCGTCCGGGCGTACGGCTGTCGGTGCCCGGCAAGAAGACGCGGGTGTCGCTGCCGCTGGAGTTCTGCGTCAAGGATAACGGCTCCGGCGTGCCGGAAGACCTCTTGCCGAACCTGTTCGATCCCTTCGTGACGACCAAGCAGACCGGTAGCGGGCTCGGGCTTGCGCTGGTCGCCAAGATCGTCGGCGATCACGGGGGCATCATCGAGTGCGAGTCCCAGCCGCGCAAGACCACCTTTCGCGTGCTGATGCCGATGTACAGCACTGCCAAACCACAACCCGACCAGAGCAAACGCGACGTCGTTCCGGGTACGCCGGCGCCTGCCTCACAGGACACCAGATGAGGAAGAACGACAATGCCCGCAGGTAGCATCCTAGTCGCAGACGACGATACCGCCATCCGCACGGTACTCAATCAGGCGCTGTCCCGCGCCGGATACGAGGTGAGGTTGACCGGCAACGCCGCAACGCTGTGGCGATGGGTCAGCCAGGGCGAGGGCGACCTCGTCATCACCGACGTCGTGATGCCCGACGAGAACGCGTTCGACCTCCTGCCGCGCATCAAGAAGATGCGGCCGAACCTGCCGGTCATCGTGATGAGCGCGCAGAATACGTTCATGACCGCGATCCGGGCCTCCGAGCGCGGCGCCTACGAATATCTGCCGAAGCCGTTCGACCTGAAGGAGCTCATCACCATCGTCGGCCGTGCCCTGGCCGAGCCGAAGGAGAGGGTGGCGAGCGCGGAAGACGAATCGGAGTTCGATGCGATCCCGCTGGTCGGCCGCTCGCCGGCGATGCAGGAAATCTACCGCGTGCTGGCGCGTCTGATGCAGACCGACCTTACGGTGATGATCTCGGGCGAATCCGGCACCGGCAAGGAGCTGGTGGCACGCGCGCTGCACGACTACGGCAAGCGCCGCAACGGCCCGTTCGTCGCGGTCAACATGGCGGCGATCCCGCGCGACCTCATTGAATCCGAGCTGTTCGGTCATGAGCGCGGTGCCTTCACCGGCGCCAACACGCGCGCCTCCGGCCGCTTCGAGCAGGCGGAAGGCGGCACGCTGTTCCTCGACGAGATCGGTGACATGCCGATGGAGGCGCAGACGCGCCTGCTGCGCGTGCTCCAGCAGGGCGAATACACTACTGTCGGCGGCCGTACCCCGATCAAGACCGACGTGCGCATCGTCGCCGCGTCCAACAAGGACCTGCGCATCCTGATCCAGCAGGGCCTGTTCCGCGAAGACCTGTTCTTCCGCCTCAACGTGGTTCCGCTTCGCCTACCGCCGCTGCGCGAGCGCATCGAGGATCTGCCCGATCTGATCCGGCATTTCTTCGCGCTCGCGGAGAAGGACGGACTGCCGCCGAAGAAGCTCGATGCGCAGGCGCTGGAGCGGCTGAAACAGCATCGCTGGCCGGGTAACGTGCGCGAGCTGGAAAACCTCGCTCGCCGGCTCGCGGCGCTCTACCCGCAGGACGTCATCACGTCCTCCGTCATCGACGGCGAGCTCGCGCCGCCGGCCGTCTCGGCGAGCGGAGGCTCCAGCCACGCAGTCGAGAATCTGGGTGGCGCTGTGGAGGCCTATCTCTCCTCGCACTTCTCCGGCTTCCCCAACGGCATGCCGCCGCCCGGCCTCTATCACCGTATCCTGAAGGAGATCGAGGTGCCGCTGCTCACGGCGGCGCTGGCGGCGACCCGCGGCAACCAGATCCGGGCGGCCGACCTGCTCGGGCTGAACCGCAATACGCTACGCAAGAAGATCAGGGACCTGGATATTCAGGTCTACCGGAGTGGAGGCTAGACAACCCCCGGTTCCGTCCCTGTTGATGACGCAAACATCGCGAGAGAGGGCGCCGCGGAAATGTCGCAATTCGGCAACAGGTTGTGATAAGATTGCATCAGTTCGCGGGTAGGCGGACTGACCCTGTGGCTCACCCTTTTGTCTTGATGACCAGCTCAGACACTGCAGCAGTTCAATTGGACGATCCTTCGCTCGCCCGGCCCAAAGGCTGGGCGGTCCGGCGTTGGCTGGGCCCGGTCGCGGTGGCGCTGGCGCTGTTCTCGGCCTTCCTGACGTTTATCGTGCTGACCGGGCTCACGCCGATCGAGCCCAAGCGCAATGTCGTCTACGGCTTCCTGCTGATCAATGCCGCGACCATCCTGGTCCTGGTCGGTATCATCGTCCGCGAGGTCTGGAAGGTCGTGCAGGCCCGCCGGCGCGGCAGCGCGGCGGCGCGGCTGCACATTCAGGTGGTCAGCCTGTTCTCCATCATCGCGGTGCTGCCGGCGGTGCTGGTCGCCATTGTCGCCAACGTCACCATCGACCGCGGCCTCGACCGGCTGTTCTCCGGCCCGACGCGCGAGGTGATCCAGAACTCGCTGATCGTGGCCAACGCCTATCTGCATGAGCATGCGCAGCTGATCCGCGGCGACATCATAGGAATGGCCAACGACATCTCGCACGCTCGTCCGCTGTTTCAACTCGACCCCCTGAGCTTCCGTCAGATGCTCACGGCGAGTGCCGCCTCGCGCAACCTGCCGGGCGCGATGCTGATCGACAAGGATCGCAACATCCTCGAAAGCGCACAGACCGGAATCCAGCAGGAGTTCACGACCCCGGAGCCCGAATTCCTCAAAGGCGTCGACGAGAACGAGCCGCAGATCGCCGTCTTCATCGAAGCCAATTACGTGGCCGCCGTTATTCGCCTGCGCGGATTCACCGATACCTTCCTCTATGTCGCGCGCGTGCTTGATCCGCGGGTGGTGGCGCAGCTCCGCCAGACCCAGGCGAGCGTCGCCGAATATGCCGCGCTCGAATCGCGCAAGCTCGGCATCCAGGTCGCGTTTGCGCTGATGTTCGCGGTGATCGCATTGACCATCCTGATGGCCTCGGTGCTGATCGGGCTCAACTTCGCCAACCGCCTGGTGGCGCCGATCCGGCGGCTGATGAGCGCGGCCAATATCGTCTCGACCGGCGACCTCAACGTCCAGGTGCCCGTGCTGAAATCGGAGGGCGATCTCGCCCAGTTGGGCGAGACCTTCAACAAGATGACGCAGGAGCTGCGCAGCCAGCGCGACGAGCTGGTCAATGCCAGCGAGCTGATCGACAGCCGCCGCCGTTTCATCGAGGCGGTGCTGTCCTCCGCCAGCGCCGGCATCATCGGCGTCGACGCGTCGGGTAGCATCGGCATCCTCAACCGCTCCGCGGAGAAACTGATCGGGCAGGCGGAGTCCGAAGTGCTGGACCATCCGCTGTCCGAAGTGCTGCCCGAGCTCGACGACATGATGAAGACCGCGCGTGAGGGCACACAGCGGCTGGTGCAGGGCCAGATCACCATCAACCGCGACGGCCACGAGCGCAATCTATCGGTCCGCGTCAGTGCCGAGCAGACCAGCCAGTCGCGGGACAGTTACATCATCACGCTCGACGACATCACCGAGCTCGTCAGTGCGCAGCGTACCTCGGCCTGGGGCGACGTCGCCCGCCGCATCGCGCACGAGATCAAGAATCCGCTGACGCCGATCCAGCTTTCGGCCGAACGCATTCGCCGCAAGTTCGGGCGGTCGATCACCGAGGCGAAGGACAAGCAAATCTTCGAGCAGTGCACTGACACCATCGTGCGCCAGGTTGACGATATCAGGCGCATGGTCGACGAGTTCTCGCGTTTTGCCCGCATGCCGAAACCGGTGATGGAAGGCGAGGACGTTGCCGACGTGGTCCGCCAGGCGGTGTTCCTGATGAAGGTCGCCCATCCCGAGCTCGATATCGAGGCCGATATCAAGCAGGATCCGATGCCGGCGCAGTTCGACCGCCGCCTGATCTCGCAGGCGCTAACCAACATCATCAAGAATGCCACTGAGGCGGTCGAACAGGTCCCGCCGGAAGAACTCGGCAAGGGGCGCATCGATGTCGTCGCCCAGCGCGAGAACGACGATATTTTGATCGACGTCATCGATAATGGTATCGGCCTGCCGAAAGTGGCGCGCCAGCGCCTGCTGGAGCCCTACGTGACAACCCGTCAGAAGGGCACGGGCTTAGGACTGGCGATCGTCGGCCGCGTGCTCGAAGACCATGGCGGCCGCATCGAACTGAAGGACGCTTCCGACTTTCGGCCCGGCCAGCGCGGGGCCTGGATGCGGCTGCGCTTTGCCGTCACCGGACAAGCGAAGAAGCCCGGCGAACACGAGCACGAAACAAATTCGCAAGGTCCGGAAACCAATGCGGCGGCATCGAAGACCAATGATGAAGAAAAAATCAAAGCCGAAACCGGCAGCTGACAAGACAGGTGTAACCTATGGCCAGTGACATTCTGATTGTCGATGACGAAGCCGATATCCGCGATCTCGTAGCCGGCATTCTCGACGACGAGGGTTTTTCGACGCGCACCGCGCGCGACTCCGATTCGGCGCTGGCCGAGATCGCCAACCGCCGGCCGCATCTGGTGTTCCTCGACATCTGGCTGCAGGGCTCCAAGCTCGACGGCCTGCAACTGCTGGAGCAGATCAAGAAGGACAATGCCGACCTGCCGGTCGTGATGATTTCCGGCCATGGCAACATCGAAACCGCAGTCGCGGCGATCAAGCGCGGCGCCTACGACTTCATCGAAAAGCCCTTCAAGTCCGATCGGCTGATCCTGGTGGCCAATCGCGCGCTGGAAACTTCGCGGCTGAAGCGCGAGGTGAAGGAGCTGAAGCAGCTCGCGCCGTCCGGCAGCGTGCTGACCGGCCGCTCCGCCTGCATGAACCAGCTGCGCCAGACCATCGACCGCGCCGCCAAGGCCAACAGCCGCATCATGATCGTCGGCCCCTCCGGCGCGGGCAAGGAACTGGCCGCCCGCACGCTGCACAACATGTCGAGCCGCGCCGACGGTCCGTTCGTCGTGATCAATGCCGCCGCCATCACGCCGGAACGGATGGAGGTCGAGCTGTTCGGCGTCGAGCAGACCAATGGCGGCGAGCCGCGCAAGGCCGGCGCGCTGGAAGAGGCCCATGGCGGCACCTTGTTCATCGACGAGGTCGCCGACATGCCGCGCGAGACCCAGAACAAGATCCTGCGCGTGCTGGTCGACCAGACGTTCCAGCGCTCGGGCGGCACGTCCAAGGTCAGCGTGGACGTGCGCATCATTTCCTCCACCGCACGTAACCTGGAGGAGGAGATCGCAACCGGGCGTTTCCGCGAGGACCTCTATCACCGGCTTTCGGTGGTGCCGATCCGTGTGCCGCCGCTGTCGGAGCGGCGCGAGGACATTCCGGAACTGATCGACTATTTCATGGACCAGATTTCGGCGGCCAGCGGCCTGCCAAAGCGGCAGATCGGCCAGGACGCGATGGCGGTGCTGCAGTCGCATGTCTGGCCGGGGAACGTCCGCCAGCTCCGCAACAATGTGGAGCGCGTGATGATTCTGGCCAGCGGCGGCCCCGAAGTGATCATCACCGCCGACATGCTGCCGCCGGATGTCGGCTCGATGGTGCCGGCCATGCCCACCAGCAACAACGGCGAGCACATCATGGGCCTGCCACTGCGCGAGGCGAGGGAGGTGTTCGAGCGGGACTACCTGATCGCCCAGATTAGCCGCTTCTCCGGAAACATCTCTCGCACAGCGGAATTCGTCGGTATGGAACGCTCGGCGCTGCATCGCAAGCTGAAGGCCTTGGGCGTCGGCTAACGGCGCAGATTCGCCGGCCGCACCGGCCGGGCCTGTGCCCGGCCGTGGTCGCCGGTCCATGCAGATGCTTGGGAATATTCGTCTCTTTTTGGGACCTTAGCGAGAAGTGCCTTCACCTTCGGCACCCGAAAAACGCGAACTAGCTTGCCTAATTTCTGCACCTGCCTTCTAATCGCGCCGCCGCACCTCAGGAGGGGGATCTCAAGGGGAAGGCGGCACCCGGCGAGCGGCTCCAAAAGAGGGTTGCCGCCGGTGCAATAATAAAAGCAACAAGACTGCGGGATAAAAAATGGCGGCAGACCGCGCACAAAACCTACAAGACACCTTCCTTAATCACGTTCGCAAAACCAAAACGCCACTGACGATTTTTCTGGTCAATGGAGTGAAGCTGCAGGGGATTGTCACCTGGTTCGACAATTTCTGCCTTTTGCTCCGGCGCGACGGTCATTCGCAGCTTGTCTACAAGCATGCGATCTCGACTATCATGCCGGGGGCTCCGATCCAGTTGTTCGAGGGCGGCGAGGAATCGGCTTGAGAGAGACCTGATTGGAACCCCGAACTGTTGCCGGGGGGACTGACCGTCCACGGTCGGAAGGGGACAAGTCTACCGGGCGGGTGATTGTCATCGGCCCCTATATGCGGATGCGCCGCGGCGAGGCCGATGCGCAAACGGGTGCGGCTGTCCGCGATTCCGAGGCACGGCTGGAAGAGGCAAAGGGGCTGGCGCGCGCCATCGACCTGACGGTGGTGGATGCGCTGGTTGCGCCGATCGGCCAGATCCGGCCGGCGACGTATCTCGGCAAGGGCAAGGTCGAGGAGGTGCTCGGCCTCATCAAGGCCAACGACATCGAGCTTGTGGTGATGGATTGCGCGCTGTCGCCGATCCAGCAGCGCAACCTCGAGAAGGCCTGGAGTGCCAAGGTGCTCGACCGTACCGGGCTCATCCTCGAGATATTCGGCCGGCGCGCCAAGACGAAGGAGGGCGCACTGCAGGTCGAGCTCGCCCATCTCAACTACCAGCGCAGCCGCCTGGTGCGCTCATGGACGCACCTCGAGCGGCAGCGCGGCGGCTTTGGCTTCATGGGCGGCCCGGGCGAAACCCAGATCGAGGCCGACCGCCGCCTGATCGGCGAGCGCATTACGCGGCTGGAGAACGAATTGAAGAAGGTGCAGGCGACGCGGCGGCTGCATCGCGCCGGCCGGCAACGGGTGCCTTACCGCGTGGTCGCGCTGGTCGGCTACACCAACGCCGGCAAATCCACGCTGTTCAACCGCTTGACACGCGGGGACGTTCAGGCGGCCGACATGCTGTTCGCAACCCTCGACCCGACCCTGCGTGCGCTCAATCTGCCGCATGGCGGCAAGGCGATGCTGTCGGACACGGTCGGCTTCATCTCCAACCTGCCGACGCAGCTCGTCGCCGCCTTCCGCGCCACGCTGGAGGAGGTACTGGAGGCCGACATCATCCTGCATGTCCGCGACATTTCGCACGAAGACGCTGAAGCGCAGGAGCGCGACGTCGACGCCGTGCTCCGTCAGCTCGGCATTGATCCCGAGGCCGGCTCCAGCCAGCGCATCATCGAGGTCTGGAACAAGATCGACCGCTTCGATCCCGAGGAGCGCGAGAACCTGAGAAACATCGCCGCGCGCCGTTCGCCGGAGCGGCCATGCTTTCTGGTTTCGGCGCACACGGGCGAGGGGATCGACGCACTGCTCGCCGCGATCGAGGATCGCCTCGCGGCCAGGCGCACCACGCTCGATCTCTCCATCGACGCCGCCGACGGCGCCGGAATCAGCTGGCTGCACCGCAACGCCGAAGTGCTGAACAAGGAACTGCACGACGGCCGCTTTGCCATGACCGTGCGCGTTGACGAGACCAAGCGCGATATCGTCGTCAATCGATTTGCGGCCGTGCCGCACGGGGTTTAGGCAATCTGCCGCAGGGTGGGCAAAGGCACGCTTGCGCCGTATCCACCTTCACGAGCGCGGTTGGGATGGTGGGCATGCTTTGCTTGCCCTACGCATCACTATCGCCACGCCTTGAACGCCATGAACAGCGCCATCGCGGAGATGACGAGGATCATCAAGAGCCGTAACCGGTCGGGGCTCACGCGGTTGGCGAGGCGGGCGCCGATATCGGTGCCGATCCACAGGCCCGCGATGAGTGCGATGATCGCGAGCCATGGCAATGTGGTGCCCTGCTGCACATAGAGCAGCGCTGCGGGCAACGTGACCGGTAGCGCAGTGACGGCGAGGCTCATGGCCTGCGCGCGGTGCTGGGAGATTTTCGCGATCCCCACCATCAGGGCGGTGATCGCAAGCCCTCCGCCGATGCCGAGAAAGCCCGATGACCAACCGGCGACGGCACCGATCGCGCCGAGCGTCATCCAGTGGAGGGGGACGTCTTCCGGGACGTTGTCAGCGCCCTCGTTCTTGCTGCGCGGTGAGCGCAGTAACATGATCGCGAGCAGGATGGCGAGATAGCCGACAAAGCACCACTGCAGCGCGTGATCGGGAACGTGGACGGCGAGCAGCGCGCCGATGCTGCCGCCCACCCCGAAGCCGGCCGCGATCCAGATGAGCCAGCGCATTGAGATGCGATGGCCGCCGCGGCTGTAATTGCGCACGCCGGACAGGCTGGTCGGCACGATCTGCGCCACCAGCGAGATGCCCTGGGCAACGTGCTGGTCCTTGCCGAGGATGAGGATCAGGAGCGGAACGAGAATGCCGCCCGCAGTGACGCCGAGAAAGCCCGACGCGAGTCCGCCGACACCGCCGGTGACCAGACCACCGATGGCGTCGGCCCAATTCATCTCATCCCCGCTCGCTCCGCCTGGCGGGTGCGGAGGCTGGCCGATCGGCCAGCTTCGCCTCATCCCACAGCGCATCCATCTCTTCGAGCGTTGCATCCTGCGGCGAACGGCCCTTGGCGGCCAGCGCGCGCTCGATATAGGCAAAGCGATTTTCGAATTTTGCGTTGGTGGCGCGCAGCGCCATCTCGGGATTGGCATCGACATGACGGGCGAGGTTGACGACGGCGAACAGGAGATCACCGGTCTCTTCCGCTAGTTGTGCCTTGTCGCCGGTATCGAGTGCGGCCTCGATCTCGTCGGCTTCCTCGCGGATCTTGTTCAGCACAGCGCGCGGGTCGTTCCAGTCGAAGCCGACGGTGGAGGCCTTGCGCTGCAAATCCAGTGCCCGCGCCAGCGCAGGCAGCCCGGCCTTGACGCTGGAGAGCAGGGAGGTGTGCCCGCGCTCTTCCGGCGGCCGCCGCGCGGCCCGTTCGGCCTTCTCCTCGGCCTTGATGCGATCCCAGTTCTCCGCAACATGGCCGGAGGTGACGACGCCGTTCTCGTCGCCGAACACATGCGGATGGCGCCGGATCATCTTTCGCGTCACCGCTTCCACAACGTCGCCGAACGCGAACGCGTTCTGCTCCTGCGCCATGCGGGCATGATAGACCACCTGCAGCAGCAGGTCGCCGAGCTCGTCCTTGAGGTCGTCGAGGTCGCCGCGCGCGATCGCGTCGGCCACCTCATAGGCTTCCTCGATGGTGTAGGGGGCGATGGTCGCAAAGTCCTGTTCGAGGTCCCAGGGGCAGCCTGTGACCGGCGTGCGCAGCGCCGCCATCACCTCGATCAGGCCTGAGATATCGCGGGAAGGTTTCATGTCGTTTTCCGGCTTCTCGGATTTTCTCCCCTTATGCCGCATCGCGCCCGGCGATCCCAGCGAAACCCGCGCATTGGCCTCTCGGTCGGAGAATGCTAAGGGCGGGGCCATGTATAATCGGGAAACCGCTCTGGTCCTGTTTTCCGGCGGGCAGGATTCCACCACTTGCCTCGCCTGGGCGCTCGACCGTTTCGCGCACGTCGAAACGCTCGGCTTTGCCTACGGCCAGCGCCACGTCATTGAGCTGGATTGCCGGGATCGCCTGCTCGCAGGCATTCGCGCTGCCCGCCCCGATTGGAGCGCAAAACTCGGCGAGAGCCATACGCTGGAAATTCCGACGCTCGCCGAAATCTCCGATACCGCGCTGACGCGTGATGTCGAAATCAAGATGGGCGAGGACGGCCTGCCCAACACCTTCGTGCCCGGCCGCAATCTCGTGTTCCTGACCTTCGCCGCGGCGCTGGCCTATCGGCGCGGTATCCACCATATCGTTGGCGGCATGTGCGAGACCGACTATTCCGGCTACCCGGATTGTCGCGACGAGACCATCAGGGCGTTGCAGACCGCGCTTAATCTCGGCATGGCGAAGAACTTTGAACTGCACACCCCGCTGATGTGGCTCGACAAGGCCTCGACCTGGAAGCTCGCGCACGATCTCGGCGGGGCGGGGCTGGTCGACTTGATCTGCGAGCACTCCCACACCTGCTATCTCGGCGAGCGCGGCGCGCGCCACGATTGGGGCTATGGCTGCGGCGAATGCCCGGCCTGCAGCCTGCGGGCCAAGGGCTGGCGGGAGTATGCGGCTCTCGAACGTCATCGGTCGGCTTGACCGGGCGATGACGTATTCCAGAGCTATCAATCGATACGCCGGACTGTGGGCGCACGCCGAAGCCTACCCAAAATCCCTCGCCGTCAGCTCGATCGGCTTGCCATGCGGTGTGCGGTCGGCGGCGTGGTCCCAGGCATCGCGGTAGCGGTGCAGCAGTTCGGCTGTCGCCACACCCTTGGCGGCGACGAGGCGTTCCAGCGTGGCGAGCCAATGCCGGTAATAGGTCTCGCCCATATCGGGATCGCCGGCCGCCTGCGCGCGCTTGATTTCGGCGCCGAGCGCCTCGGTCCATTCCTTCCAGGTGAAGACGCCGGCCTCATGCAGCGCCAGCGCCATGGCAAAGGCGCGTGCCTCCCAGGGCTCGCGGAACACCGGGCCATCCTCGTCGCGCGGCACGCCGGGGACGGCGACCGCGGCGCGCATGGCCTGTTGTGGCGTCAATTCCATCACGCGCGCTCCAGATAGGGCTCCCAGGCATCCACGGAGACGGAGAGGGTGGGATCGCCCTCCTTGCCCCACAATTCGCGTCCGTCAAAGCGTACGGTGTAGAGCCAGTGCGGATCTTCGCCCTTGCCCAGCGAATTGACATCGGGGAAGACGTGACAGCCGTGGTTGAGTTCGATGGTGCCGAGATGGCCGCGGACATATTGCGGCAGACGCGTATGCGTCACGGGATGGATGTCCTTCATCCGCACGACGTCGCCAATATTGAACAGCGCTGGCACGGACGGCGTGCGCTCGGTCGGTCCACCGCGCCGGATCGCCGGCGTCACATCTTGCGGCGCAACTGGCTTCACGCCCGGCTTGGGCGGGGCGAGCATCCGGCCGGCCTCGATCTCCTCGCGCGTCACGAGGCCACGCTCGATCATCAGCGTCTCGAGGCCCGCCAGCCAGATTTCGTAATAGGTCTTGCTCAGGTAATCCTGCGGTGGGCGGTTCTCGCGGGCAAAGCGCGACATGTCGATGTTCCAGCCGCCGGGGCGTGCCATCGCTACCGTCAATGCAAAGGCGCGACGCTCCCACTCGCTGTGAAACACCGGCTCGTTGGCCTCGGGCACGACGGGCCCAAAGCCCTTGACGCCGCCCATGTCATGCGCGCCGTCCATCAAGTGGCCTCGCCCGGCTGCTTCGGCAATCCCGTGCCGATCATGCTGTCGCGGGTGACGAGCTCGGCAAGTTGCTGCTCGCTCCAGCCCTCGGTGCCCGAGGGACGCATCGGCAGCACGAGGTAGCGGATTTCCGCGGTGGAATCCCAGACGCGGATCCTGGTCGCCTCCGGCAGCGTCACGCCGAAATCCCTGAGCACACCGCGCGGATCGGCAACGGCGCGGGAACGATAGGGCGCGGACTTGTACCAGACCGGCGGCAGGCCCAGCACCGGATGCGGATAGCAGGAGCATAGCGTGCACACGACCATGTTGTGCTGGTCGGGCGTGTTCTCGACCACCACCATGTGCTCGCCCTGCCGGCCGCTGTAGTCGAGCTCGCCGAGCGCCGCGGTCGCATCGTGCAAGAGGCGAGCGCGATACTCCGGATCGGCCCAGGCCTTTGCGACCGCGCGGATGCCGTTACGGGGGCCGATCTTCTTCTCATAGAGCTCGATCAGGAGGTCGAGCGAGGTCGGGTCGACATAGCCCTTCTCGGTCAGGATCGATTCCAGCGCGCGAACGCGTAGCTCGGTTTCCGACAGCTCGGAATGGTCGTGATCGTGGTGATGGTGCGGATGATCGTCGTGGTGGTTCTCGGACATGGGATGAGGATAGAGCATGATCCGAAAAAGTGGAGGCCGGTTTTCCGAAAAGATCATGCTCAGACAGAGATCGGGCCGCAAAAAGCGGGGCTATGTCGGAGTGGGATCTGCTACATTCCACCCATGGGGACAGGGCGATATGCGCTGTCCCGGTGGCGGCATAAACAGCAAGAGCTAGCAGGGAGGCCGCGTTGGTCGACTATGTCAGGATCGAGAAGGGCCAAGGCCCCGAAGGCCGCATTGCCGTGGTGCGGTTCGACCGCGGCGACGGCATCAATGCGCTATCGCCGGAGGCGATGCGCCAATTAACCAACGCGGCGCGAAGCTTTGAGGATGATGCTTCCACTTCCGTGGTCGTGCTGACCGGCGGCGCCGACGCATTCACCGCCGGCTTCGACCTCAAGGATCCCGAAGGTCGCTCCCGTAAGACCATGGACCTCGGCACGCTGCGCCGACACCTCAAACTGGGCCCGCGGCTGACCCGGGCCTGGCAGGACATGGAGCAGATCACCATCGGCGCCATCGAAGGCTTCTGCATCGGCGGCGGCGTGGCGCTCGCGGTCGCGCTCGATTTCCGCGTCATGGGGCGCGACGCTCATATGCGCGTCCCCGAGATCGGCCTCGGCATGAACATGAGTTGGCAAAGCGTGCCGCGCATGCTGCATCTGATCGGCCCGGCCCGCACCAAGCAGGCGGTGATCCTGGCTGACCAGCGCATCTCCGCGGGAGAGGCCTATGAGTGGGGCCTGGTGGAGCAGGTGACCGATCCCGGCAAGGCCTTCGATGCCGCCATGGCGCTTGCCACAAAGGTCGCCGCCCAACCGCCGCTCTCGGTCGCCATGACCAAGCTCACCGTCAATCGTCTCGCGCACGCGCTCGACGATCTCGCCAGCCACATGGACGTCGACCAGTTCGCGCTGGCAAGCCTAACCGAGGACCACAAGGAAGGCGTCGCGGCATTCCTCGAACGGCGCAAGCCGAAGTTCAGGGGGCGATAATTGGGGCGCCGGCAGAACGTATCGAGCGCATCTAGTCTTGGCTCCACCGGATGTGCGGCCGGTCACTTCACAACACTAAGGTGAGATGAACCACTTGCGGGTCGCTCCCTCGGCGCGCCTGGAAGCCGAATTTGCTGAAAACCTTTCGCATGGCGGCGTTTTCCGGAAGGACTTCGGCAACCAATTCCTTCAACCCGGCCTTGCGCGCAACGATGGCGAGGTGGCGCATCAACAGCGTGCCGATGCCCTGGCCCTGATAGTCATCGATGACGACAAAGGCGATCTCGGCCTTGCCGGGTTCGGTGACGACGTAACGCCCACCGCCGATGATGACGCTACGCCTGTCCTCTTCGGCGAGCACGATGAGCGCGACGTGATTCACGAAGTCGATGTTCATGAAGAAGGTGATCTCCTTCTCCGAAAAACCACGCTTCACCACGAAGAAGCGGCGGTGCAGCGACTGCATGCCCGTACGTCCGACGGCTGCAAGCATGTCATCCTTGTCGTCTGGCCGAAGCGCGCGGATTTCGACCGGGCGGCCATCGCGCAGGCGTTCGGTAACGGAGTAATTTTCCGGCACCGTCATTGATGTTCCTCCCGCTCAAGCAGGGACGATGAACGCCGGCGCGGGATTGACCTAAATCAAAGTCCGCCAGGTTCGAGGCGCCTTCTATCCGGGTTGCCGGCTAGAAGGATCGGAACGATGTCTCTTGATAGGCCCGAACTGCCAGGCGGCCCGATGTCAGGGCTGGTTGCCAGCGCCGTAGAATACATGCTCGATGCCGGGCAGCGCAGCGTGCTGTTCCTCGACATCATGCGCCAGCGCGGCGACCAGTACCGCGAGCACGTCGCCCAGACCGCGCCCCACGTCTTGAGCTATGCCGCCGAATTGATCATCGACGGCCGCAAGCTGGAGCAGCCGGTCAACTATGCGCTGGTCCGCATTATCCCGCCCAAGGGCGTCGAGATCGACATGAAGCGTCGGCCGTTCGTCGTGGTCGACCCGCGTGCCGGCCATGGCCCGGGCATCGGCGGCTTCAAGGCGGACAGCGAGATTGGCGTGGCCATGAAGGCAGGACATCCCTGCTATTTCATCGGCTTCCTGCCGGAACCGATGCCGGGCCAGACCATCGAGCGTATTGCGCGCGCCGAGGCGACATTCATTGAGAAGGTAATCGCGCGGCATCCGGAGGCCGACGGCAAGCCGTGCGTGATAGGCAATTGCCAGGCTGGCTGGGCGGTCATGATCCTCGCCTCCTTACGGCCGGAACTGTTCGGTCCTCTGATCATTGCGGGTGCACCGCTCGCCTATTGGGCGGGCGTGCACGGCAAATACCCGATGCGCTATTCGGGAGGGCTGCTCGGTGGAAGCTGGTTGACGGCGCTGTCAAGCGACCTCGGCGCCGGCAAGTTCGACGGCGCCTGGCTGGTGCAGAACTTCGAGAACCAGAATCCTTCCAACACGCTGTGGACCAAGCAGTACAACGTCTATTCCAAGGTCGATACCGAAGCCGACCGCTATCTCGAATTCGAGAAGTGGTGGGGCGGGCACGTGAATCTGAACGCCGAGGAGATCCAGTTCATCGTCGATGAACTCTTTATCGGCAACAATCTCGCTGCTGGCCGAGTGAAGATGTCCGATGGCAGCGCGGTCGACCTGCGCAATATCCGCTCGCCGATCGTGGTGTTCTGTTCCAAAGGCGACAACGTCACCCCGCCGCAGCAGGCGCTGCACTGGATTCTCGAACTTTACGCCGACGTCGACGAGATCAGGGCTTACGGGCAGACCATTGTCTATACCGTGCACGAGACGATCGGCCATCTCGGCATCTTCGTCTCCGGCGGCGTCGCCAAGAAGGAGCATGCCGAGTTCTCCAGCAACATCGACCTGATCGACGTGCTGCCGCCCGGCCTCTACGAGGCGACCTTCGAGGCGAGAGGCGCCGACACGCTTAGCGAGGAGCTTGCGGTGGGGCAGTGGGTGATGCGCTGCGAGGCACGCACGCTGGAGGACATCCGCGCCATGGGCGGCAATTCGCCGGAGGACGAACGGCGGTTCGAGACGGCCAAGCGGATTTCTGAAATGAATCTGGCTGCTTACCAGAAATACCTGCAGCCCTGGATCAAGTCGATGGTGACGCCGCAGATGGCCGAGATGATGCGCAACTGGCATCCGCTGCGGCTGCAATATGAGGCGTTCAGCAGCCAGAATCCTTTCATGAAGGGGGTGGAAGATGCGGCTGACAAGGCGCGCGAGAACCGCAAGCCCGTCCCCAAGGACAATCCCTTCCTGGGGTTTCAGGAGAGGATGTCGAAGCAGATCGTCAGTTCGCTCGACCAATGGCGTGACTCGACGGAAGCGCTCAGCGAGGCGATGTTCCTCGCCATCTATGGCTCGCCTGCCTTGCAGGCTGCAGTCGGGGTTGATCCAAAGTCGACGCCGTCGGGTCCTCGCGAGATGGATCCGACGCATCGGGAACTCCTGCAGAGGCGAATCGCCGAGCTGAAGTCAAGGATCGGTTCCGGCGGAGTGCGCGAAGCCGGCATCCGCGCGCTGCTCTACGTCGGGTCAGCCCGCGGCATGGTGGACGAGCGCAGTCTGGAAGCGCTGCGGCGCCTGCGCCAGGCTGACGAGTCGGCAAGAATGACTTTGGCCGAGTTCAAGATGCTGGTGCGCGAGCAGTTCTTCATGCTGCTGCTCGACCGTGAGGCGGCGCTGGCAGCAATCCCAAAGCTGCTGCCCGACAGCAGAGATGAGCGTCGCAAGGCATTTGCGGTCATCCAGGAAGTATTGTCGGCCAGTGCCGAAATATCCGGCGAGGTAGCAAGGCGCCTGAAGCAGGTGGCCGGTCTGTTCGGGCTTGACGATCAGGGCAACGCCGTCCCTCTCGATCCGAAGGCGCGAGCGTCATAGGTCCCCGTGCAGCAATTCGGAGTGAAACCATGAGCGCCATTCCAGCCGAAGCCGTCGCGAAGCAACCAGGGGCGAAATATGACCGCCTGATCGCTGCCGCCAAGGGCGTTCCCTCGGTAGCGACGGTCGTTGTGCATCCGTGCGATGAGAGTTCGTTGCGTGGTGCAACCGAATCTGCGGAGGCCGGGATCATCAAGGCGATCCTTGTCGGGCCTGCGGCGAGGATCAAGGACGTCGCCGCCAGGCACGGCCTGAACATCTCCGGCTACGAGATCGTCGACACAGCGCCCACGGAAGCGGCCGCTGCTGCTCGCGGTGTGCAGCTGATCCACGAAGGCAAGGGCGAGGTCCTGATGAAGGGCAGCCTGCATACCGACGAGATCATGCGAGCCGTTACCGCAAAGGATGGCGGACTGCGAACCGCCCGCCGCATCAGTCACGTCTTTGTCATGGACGTTCCGGCCTATGACGACACAGTGTTCGTCACCGACGCTGCGATCAACATCGCTCCCGATCTCGATGCCAAGAGAGACATCATCCAGAACGCAGTCGACCTCTTCAACCAGGCAGGCTTCGGCACGACGCCACGGGTCGCGATCCTCTCGGCGGTAGAGACGGTCACTTCGAAGATACCTTCCACCATCGAGGCCGCCGCGCTGTGCAAGATGGCGGACCGCAAGCAGATCACCGGTGCGCTGCTCGACGGACCGCTGGCCTTCGACAATGCGATCGATCTCGAAGCGGCACGCATCAAGGGCATCAAGTCGGAAGTCGCTGGCAGGGCGCAGATTCTGGTCGTGCCGGACCTGGAGTCCGGCAACATGCTGGCGAAGAACCTCGCCTATTTCGCCAAGGCTGACGGTGCCGGCGTCGTGCTTGGGGCGCGCGTGCCGGTCGTGTTGACATCGCGCGCGGATTCGCCGCGGTCGCGCATGGCGTCCGCCGCGGTTGCCGCGCTTCAGGCCGATTCGCGTCGCAAGAGCTCTCCAATCGCCGCCGCGTGAGCGTCATGGATACGATCCTCGTCGTCAATGCCGGTTCATCCAGTGTGAAATTCCAGGTCTTCTCGGTGGAAGGCGAGGGTGGGCTGCGGCGGCAGATCAAGGGACAAATGGACGGCATCGGCAGCCGTCCGCGGTTGCGCGCCAGCGGCCCGACCGGCGATCCGCTGGCAGACCGGGCTTATCCGATCGAGTCGGTTACCGACGTTCCGGCGGCAATGGCCGTCGCAGGCGCCTGGCTGCGTGACGAGCTTAATATCAACCCGATTGCGGTCGGCCACCGCGTCGTGCATGGCGGCCCGGATCATGCGCGGCCCGTCATGATCGATCATGCTATTGTGACCCGGCTGGAGCGTTATGTTTCGCTGGCGCCGCTGCACCAGCCGCATAACCTTGCGCCAATCAGGACGCTGCTGAACAATTTCCCGACACTGCCGCAAGTCGCCTGCTTCGATACGGCCTTCCATCGCGACCACGATGCGCTGGCCGATCACTACGCGATCCCGCACCAGCTCCATGCCGAAGGCATCAGGCGTTACGGCTTCCATGGCCTGTCCTACGAGTACATTGCGAAACGCCTGCCGCAGGTCGCGCCCGACATCGCCGGAGGCCGCGTGATCGTCGCCCATCTCGGCAGTGGCGCCTCCATGTGCGCAATGAAAGGCGGAAAGAGCGTGGAGAGCACAATGGGCTTTACCGCGCTCGACGGGCTTGCGATGGGAACGCGGCCGGGCCAACTCGATCCCGGCGTTGTGCTCTATCTCATCGCGGAAAAGGGCATGTCGGCGTCGAACGTGCAGAATTTCCTGTACCGCGATTGCGGCCTGAAGGGCCTGTCCGGCGTCAGCAATGACATGCGCGAGCTCGAGACCAGCGCGGACCCACGTGCGGCATTTGCGATCGACTATTTCGTGTATCGGATCGGCCTCAATGCCGGCATGCTGGCGGCGGCGCTGCAGGGCCTCGATGCCTTCGTATTCACCGCCGGGATCGGCGAGAATTCGGTCACGATCCGCGCCCGCATTGCCGAGAGGCTGGCTTGGCTCGGTGTTGCACTCGATGCGGCGGAGAACGCCAGGCAGGCCACGAAAATATCGCAATCAGACAGCCGCATTCCCGTCTATGTCGTCCCCACCGACGAAGAGCTGATGATTGCGCAGCATACCCTCGCGCTGCTCATGAAACGGCAATCACCAAATGCAAAACGCGAGAGAGTGTCATGAACATCCCGGTGTTTCCCGAGACCAAGGTCGCGCTCAAGGGCAAGAAGGGGCTGGTCGTCGGCATCGCCAACGACCAATCCATCGCATGGGGCTGCGCCAAGGCGTTTCGTGCGCTGGGGGCAGACCTTGCCGTTACCTACCTCAACGAGAAAGCCAAGAAGCACGTCGAACCACTGGTGAAAGCACTGGAATCGCCGATCTTCATGCCGTTGGACGTCATGGTGGAAGGCGAGATGGAACAAGTGTTCGAACGGATTGAGAAGGAGTGGGGCCGGCTCGACTTCTTGCTGCATTCCATCGCCTTTTCACCGAAGGGAGCACTGCATGGCCGCGTGGTCGACGTCGACCGCGAAGGTTTCCAGAAGACCATGGACGTCTCCTGCTGGTCGTTCCTGCGGATGGCGCACCTGGCCGAGCCGCTGATGAAGGACGGCGGCACCATCTTCACCATGACCTACTACGGCAGCCAGATGGTGGTGAAGAACTACAATATCATGGGCGTAGCGAAGGCGGCGCTCGAGGCCGCAGTGCGCTACGTCGCGGCCGAACTTGGCCCGAAGGGCATTCGCGTCCACGCTATTTCTCCGGGGCCGCTCGCGACCCGCGCGGCGTCGGGCATTCCCGAGTTCGACGAGCTGATGGACAAGGCGCAGTCGGAGGCGCCGGCGCGCAGCCTGGTCAGCATCGACGATGTCGGCAACGCCACCGCGTTCCTGGCGCTCGACGGAGCCAAGCTGATCACCGGCACCGTGCTCTATATCGATGGCGGCTACCACATCATCGATTGAGATACGTAGCTGCGGTCTTAGCTGTAGTGCAGGCCGATCACCTCGGCGACGCAGGCTGGGCGCTGGCCGCCCTCGATCTCGATCACCACGCGATAATGCACGCGCAATCCGTTCGGTGGCACATCCTCGGCTTCGGCAACGCTGATGCGGCCGCGCAGCTTTGACCCGGCCGGCACCGGCGAAAGATAACGGATGCGGTCGGCGCCATAGTTCAGCGTGTTCTTCAATCCCTTCAGTCCCATTACCGAACGAATGAACATCGGCGTCAGACTGAGTGACAGCAGGCCGTGCGCAATGGTCTTGCCGCCAGGCATCTCAGCCTTTGCGCGTTCCTGATCGACATGAATCCACTGCTCGTCACAGGTCGCCTCGGCAAACTTGTCAATGCGGTCCTGGGTCACCTCGGTCCAGTCGCTGACGCCGATCTCGGTGCCCACGGCGGCCTTCAGTTCGTCGAAACCATTGAATACCCGCATTGCGTTCATCCGCACCTGCTTCAGAGCTTCATTTCCGCGACCTTGTCTGGAACGACGAGTTCGGCTTCCGTCACCGCCAACACCTCGGCAATCTTCAGGCCCGGTGCCGTTTCCAGGAGCGTCGCCTTGCCGTCCGGAAAGGCGATCACCGCCATGTCGGTCACGACCAGGTCGACCGGCCGGGCCGAGGTCAGGGGCAGATTGCATTTGGCCACGATCTTCGACTTGCCCTTGGCTGCATGCTGCATGGCGACGATGACGCGCTTGGCGCCGCTCACAAGGTCCATCGCGCCGCCCATGCCCGGTACCATCTTGCCCGGGATCATCCAGTTGGCGAGGCGGCCGCCGGCGTCGACCTGCAGGCCGCCGAGCACGGTGATGTCGACATGGCCGCCGCGGATCAGTCCGAACGACATTGCGCTGTCGAAGGTGGCCGCGCCGGGCAGGGCACTGATCGGCCTGCCGCCCGCGTCGGTCAGGAGTGGGTGTGCCAGGCCTTGCTCGGGGATGGGCCCGGTACCGATCAGGCCGTTCTCGGACTGGAAGAAAATCTTCAGCCCTTCAGGCAGGTAATTGGCGACCAGCGTTGGAATGCCGATGCCGAGATTGACGAGATTGCCGGAGCGAAGCTCCTTCGCCACGCGCCGGGCGATGATGGTTTGTGCATCCATGGGTCAGTTTCCGACGATATAATCAACCAGCGGCCCAGGCGTGACAACGTGATCGGGGGCGATGACGCCCACCGGAACGATATGCTCGGCGGTGACGATCACGGTGTCGGCGGCCATCGCCATCACCGGATTGAAGTTGCGCGCGGTGAGGGCATAGGAAAGGTTGCCGGCATAATCGGCGAGGAACGCATGCACCAGCGCGAAATCAGCGCGCAGTGCGGTTTCGAGTAGATACGCCTTGCCGTTAACCTCGATCTTCTGCTTGCCCTCCTCGACCAGGGTGCCGACCCCGGTTGGCGTCAGCACACCGCCGAGTCCACAGCCGCCGGCTCGGATGCGTTCAACGAAGGTGCCCTGCGGGATCAAGTCGACGGTGACCTGCTTGCCCAGCATCTGCTGCTGCGCTTTTGGGTTCAGGCCAATGTGGGTGCCGATCATGCTCAACACCTGTCCGCCTTCGAACAGCTTGCCGACGCCCTTGCCGGGCGTGGCCGCGTCATTGCTGATCAGGGAAAGTCCCGATTTCTTCTGCCGGACCAGTTCATCGAGCAGGCGTTCCGGCGTGCCGACGCCCATGAAGCCACCGACCATGATGCTCGCGCCGTTGGGGATCATCGCTACGGCTTCTTCGGCGGAAACGGCCTTCATCGTGGACTCCGGCGTCAATCGGAGAGGGTGTTTGTCGAAAAATGTTGCCGCCGGGCCGAATGGTGACCATTGATCTGGGTCAAGGCTCCGGTCATTTGCTGTCGGCGTCGGCCTTGATGCCAATCCCGTCGAGCAGCTCTGCCCACAATTTTCGGACCTGCCGATGCCGGACTTCGACGGCACTACTTACAGCATCGCGAATCGGTTTGAGGTCATCGCCCTTGAGGAATTGAATTTGTGCTTGGATCATTCGGCTGCTTTCGAATTCGATGCGGCGCAATGCGACCACGAAGGCATCCTCCGCGGACGCCTCGACCGGTAACAGCGCGGCGGCGCGGATCGCACCATGCACTGCGTGCCCAAGCGCGGCGATGTCGATCGTCATCCCCAGCGTCTGGTCGGCAACACCAGTGACCGGCTTGGGCAACCAGGCCGCTTCCCATATCAGCGCATGGTAGGGCAGCGTGAAATCTGGCACCCAGGCCGTCGCGCGCGTCAACAGCGAGACAATCTCTGTCTCTCGATGGAGCTGCGCGTTCAGTTCGGTTTGCCAGCCGGCCTTGAGCCGGCCGGGCAGGGACATGGCGAGCTGCCTCGCCAATGCACCATGCGCCGAGATCAGGAACGAGGCGACACGCGTCTGCTGCAGCGGCGGAACACGCCCGTCAGAGTCGAGCGGACCCAGGAACTGGTTCATGGTGATGCCTTCTGCACCGGGATAGCGCGCAAATGGTCGTAGCCGGCGGGAAACGGAATCATCTCGCCACCCGGCTCTTCGGGCGCGATCCAGACCGCCTTGTTGCCCTGCCAGCGCTTCGCCAGGACGTCTTCGGCGAAGCGCGCCAGCAAGTCTGCGGTCAGCGCCGCCTTTTCCAGCGTAAAGGCATGATAGGCGTTCTGGATGATGACCAGAGAACTGTCGGGAATGCCGATACGCAGGGTTTCGTGCAAGGACCT
The DNA here is from genome assembly GCA_036406295.1 of Bradyrhizobium sp. Classification (GTDB taxonomy): domain Bacteria; phylum Pseudomonadota; class Alphaproteobacteria; order Rhizobiales; family Xanthobacteraceae; genus Bradyrhizobium. The sequence continues at coordinate 1,363 of DASWVJ010000030.1, read as the reverse complement.
TGGAGTGAGGAAATCGAACTCGCCGTTCAGGATCATGGTCGGCGTCTTGATCAAAGGAAGCAGCGGCGTCAGCGGACGAAAGTCGAGAAAAGACTCCATCAGGTTCTGCAGTGCGTAGACGTCGTTGATAAGCCAGCCCTGCCGCTTCACCGCATTGAGGTTGTCGAGCAGCGGCTTCAGCCATGAATCCGAGAGATTCATCGGTAGCAGCAGGTCCTGCAGATAGCTTGTGCCGCCGAGGATGAGGCCTGTTCGCAGCGCATTTCCGAGCAGAAGCAGTTGCGGCGATAACTCGGCGAAAGCGCTCATCGGCACCAGTCCCGCAAGCCGCCGGCCGTGCTCGATCGCATAGCGCAGCGCAATCAGGGCGCCAAAGCTGATGCCGCTCAGGAAGACCGGGGCGTCGCCGAGTTCATCGATCAGGAGCCGCAGCGCCTCGACCTGGTCGCCCTGGCTGATGAACAACTCCGGCTTGTCCGAGGCGCCCTGACCAAGAAGATCGAACGTTGCAATGCGAAATCCTCTGCCGGTCAGCGCTTCGCGATAGGTCGCCCACAGCTCCGAATATTGAGTAAGCCCGTTGACTAGCACGTAGGCGGGGGCGCCTGTCGGGCCATCCAGCTCATAACGGATGCGGTGCGAGCCATGCGCCAGGAATGGCATTCGATTTTACTTGGTGATGCTTTGAAGGCTCAACCCTGGGATGGGCCGTCCGTCGCTCCCTTGAGATAGATCAATGCCGGGTGAGGCCGCTGCACGGAAATTTCTCCAATATCTGCTCAGGGAGGTTTTCCATGAAGCGACTCCTCGTCGGTTTCGTGTTTCTCGCGGTGAGCGTGTCGGTCGCGACCGCCCAGCCGTTCACGCGCCGCTCGTCGCAGGTGCAGCACGACGGCCTGAAGCAGTATTATGAAATCGCCAATTTCAAGCTCGGCGGCAAATACGATCTCGCCAATCCCTCGAAATGGGAGAATGGCGGCGAGGGCGGCGTCACCCTGGAATCGCTCGGCGGCGGCAAGCTGCGCACGGCGTACATCGCAGTCGGCACGCCGCGGCGCAACGCCGCGGGCGAGATCACCAATGCGGTAGTGATCAATTCCTACTACTCCGGCGACTCCACCGACATGTATGAGCAGTGGGTGAAGGGTGCCGCGCTCTCCGGCGGTGTGCCCATCATCGGACCGGGCCGCCCGATCGACACCGACCGTTACTATGTCGTGATGGTCGATCCGCTCGGCACCTGGGGAGCCAGCAAGCCCTCCGACGGGCTCGGGATCAAGTTTCCGCAATACACCTATATGGACATGGTGCAGGCGAACTATCGCATGCTCCGCGACCATCTGAAGGTGGCAAGGGTGGCGCT
>DASWVJ010000029.1:0-6682 GCA_036406295.1 Bradyrhizobium sp. | reverse complement strand
ACGCGATTCCATGCGTTGATGGCGCCGATCAGCATGGTGAGGTTGACGGCCTCTGATTCCGAGAACTGCGCCCGCATCGCCTCATAGTCGGCGTCCGGCGCGTGTGTCTCGGATATCAGCGTCAATGCCTCGGTCCAGGCCAGCGCGGCACGTTCGCGATCCGTATAGAGCGGCGACTCGCGCCAGGCGCTGAGCAGATAGAGCCGCTGCTCGGTCTCGCCATACTTGCGGGCATCCGCGGTGTGCATGTGGATGCAGTAAGCGCAGCCGTTGATCTGCGAAGCGCGGGTCTTGACCAGCTCGATCAGCGATTGATCGAGGCCAGAGGCCTTGATCACGTCTTCGACGCCAACCAGCGCCTTGATGGTATCGGGGGCGGCCTGGTAGTAGTTCATCCGGGGCTTCATGGTGCTTCTCCTCTTCGTTTGAAGGTATATTCTAATGTGCGCCGCCACTTTCAAGGCGGTTAGGCTTCTTGAGCAGTAAAGAAGCAGCGAGTGCGACGATCAGCGCCACGCCGAGCAGGAAGAACATATCGCTGAAGGCGAGGATGAACGCCTGCTTCTGCACGATTTTTCCGATAGCCACGAAAGCGCGGTGGGACGCATCGATCGGGTCCGTCACGCCATGGGCCATGAAGTATTGCGTCAGCTTCTCGATCTTGGTTCGCGTCGCCTGCTCGAACAGCGATACCGACGGCATCAGCACGTTGGAATGATACTGCTCGCGCTTGGTCAGCAGCGTCTGCAATAGCGCAATGCCGACAGCGCCGCCGAGATTGCGCGTCATGTTGAACAGGCCGGAGGCCGAGCCCGCATTCTCCGCCTCGATGCCGGCGGTGGCGACCGCCGACAGCGGCGCGAATACCAAGGCCTGGCCGACGGCACGGACGATGTTGGGCCAGAGCAACTGGTCGGCCGCATAGTCGTTGGTCATGTGCACGTTCATGAAGTTCGAGGCCGCGAACAGGGCGAAGCCGACGCCGATGATGATCCGGGCGTCGAGTTTCTGCATCAGCCGCGGCACCAGCGGGATCAGCAGGAGCTGCGGCAGCCCGGTCCATGCCAGCACCATGCCGATCTGCTCGGCATTGTAGCCCTGAATGCGCGCCAGATAGACCGGCAGGATGAAGACAGAGCCGTAGAGCGCGATGCCGAGCAGGAAGTTGGCGAGGACGCCGAAGCCGAAATTGCGCCGGAACAGGAGACGCAGATTGAGCAGCGGCTTCTTGCTGGTCCATTCGATCCAGACGAACAGGGTCAGCGCGACCGCCGCGACGATCGACAACTTGACGATGAAGGGCGAGCCGAACCAGTCGTCCTTGTTGCCTTCTTCCAGCACCGTCTGCAGCGCCGACAGGCCGATCGCCATGGTGACGATGCCGAACCAGTCGCCCTCACGCAGCAGCGCAAGCTTCATGGGCTTCGGCTCCAGCGAGAGCCAGAGCATCGCAAGCATCAGCGTGCCCGGCACGAGATTGACATAGAAGATGTACTCCCAGCCCCAGTTCTCGGTGAGATAGCCGCCGATGGTCGGGCCAATCGCGGGCGCGAAGGTGGCCGACAGCGCGAACAAGGCAAGCCCTACGGGCTGCCTGGCCTTCGGCAGCAGCGTGATGATGAGCGTGAAGGCCAGCGGGATCAGTGTGCCGCCGGCGAATCCCTGTACCGCGCGGAGCACGATCATCTGCGGCAGGTTTTGCGCAAAGGCGCAGGCAATCGACAGCAACAGGAACAGCATGGCGTTGGCCAGCAGGTACTTGCGGATCGAGAATACCTGCGCAAGCCAGCCGCTCAGCGGGATCACCACGATCTCGGCGATCAGATAGGAGGTCGAGATCCAGCCGCCGTCATCGATACCGGCGCCGATCGCTCCCTGGATGTCCGCGAGCGAGGCGTTGACGATCTGGATATTGAGCACCGCCATGAACGCGCCGAGCGTCGCGCCGGTCACTGCCATCCAGGTCTTTGCCGACACCGTGGGTTCGGCCGGGGCCGCGGCGCGCCGGCCATCGTAAGAGACAGATGAAGCGGCGTTGAGAGCGGGCTGGAGTGCGGTCATGGCGGTCTCCTCTCAGGCGGAGGCGGAGTGCATTGGGATGACGATCAGTCGCCGTCGGCGGGAGCGTTCGACGCGATCTTGCCCGCCGCCTCGCGTTGGGCGATCACGGCGGACTTTGTGTTGACGGCCGGCTCGGCCGACATGCCCGGCCGCAGCAGGCCCTTCAGCCTGTTGTCGTCGAGCACGATCTTCACCGGCACGCGCTGCACGATCTTGGTGAAGTTGCCGGTGGCGTTGTCGGGCGGTAGCAGCGCGAACTCCAGCCCGCTCGCCGGTGACAGGCTGTCGACATGACCCTTCAACTTCGTGGAGCGAAAACCGTCGATCCGCAGTTCGACCGGCTGACCGTCGCGCATAAACGTGAGCTGGGTCTCCTTGAAGTTGGCGACCACATAGACCGCATCGAGCGGGACCACCGCCATCAGCTGCGTGCCCGCCTGCACGAATTGGCCGACGCGCAGCGATCGCGCGCCGACTGTCCCGCCGACCGGCGCCCTGATCTCGGTGTAGGAGAGATTGAGGGTTGCCTGCTGCTCGACGGCGCGGGCGCGTTCGAGCTGAGCGACCGCCTTGGCGCGCTCGGTCGTGAGCACCTCGACCTTCATGTGGGCGGCGTTAAGGCCCGACTTCTCCTGCTGCAACTGCGCGGTCTTTTCACGCAGCGCGGCGTCGGTTTGTTGCGCCCGCTGGATCGTGCCGGAACCGGTCTTCATCAGCCCGTCGTAGCGGGCCTGTTCTTCCTGCGCGAACTTCAGCGCTGCTTCGGCCGCCTCGACCGCGGCAGCCTGCTGCCGGATCAGCGGCTGTTGCAATTCGATCTGCGCATTGAGATTGCGCACCGTCGCATCGGCGGCGGCGACATCGGCATGAGCCTGGCTCAGTGCCGCCTTGTAGTCGCGGTCGTCGATCCGGGCCAGCAACTGGCCGGGCTTCACGCGCTCATTGTCGCCGACCAGGACTTGCGCGATGTAGCCGGAAACCTTTGGCGCGACGATCGTGGAGTCCGCCTTCACGTAGGCATCGTCGGTCGTTTCCAGGTAGCGGCCGACGGTGAAGTAGTGGTGGCCGAAATAACCGGCGGCGGCGGTGGTCGCCAGCAGCGCCAGTACAAGGGCGGTGCGCCTGAGAATGTCGCGTTTGCCGGTGGCGGTCGCAGCCGGAGCGGCTTCGGGCGCGATTTCAGCGGCTTCTCGAAAGCTTTCGCTGCGGGGCATCTCAGACATGGTGGTCCTCCTGTCCTCTTGCGTGGAAAGATGAAGCTTTGCGTTTGGAATGATAATCAGATAAAAAATGGAAGGATTGTCCCTTCATGATGGATAATAAGTCACCTTGGAGGGGCGACCGCCGGGCAGGCGTCCGCCGACCGTAGCCGTCTAGCGAACCAAGCCTGCGACTGCCCGAGAGCGATTGCCGTACTTGCAGGGCGATTGCTGCCAAGTGTGGCGCCGGAAGAAATGGATAGCCCTATGGATCGGCTCACCAGCCTCGAGGTTTTCAGCCAGGTCGTCGAATGCGGCGGCTTCTCCGCCGCCGGCCGCAAGCTCAGCATGTCCACGACCATGGTGAGCAACCACGTGCAGTCGCTGGAAGACCGGCTGGGGGCGCGGCTGCTCAACCGCACCACGCGGAAGGTCAGCCTCACCGAAGTGGGACGGGCCTATTACGACCGGGCCGTGCAGATCCTTGCCGACATCGCCCAGGCTGACGATATCGCGGGCGCGCTGCAATCAACGCCGCGCGGTACGCTGCGCATCTACACCGCGACCCACATCGTACAGTTCATTGCCCCTGTCGTGGCCCGGTTCCTCTCCCGATATCCGGAGGTGAAGGTCGACCTCACCATGGGCGAGCGCAATATCGACATGATCGACGAGGGGTTTGACATCGCGGTGCGACTGACGCCCCCGCCGGATTCATCGCTGATCGTGCGCAATCTCGCGACCTGGCGGCACGTGTTGTGCTGCTCGCATGCCTATCTGGAAAAATTCGACCGGCCGCGGCAACTGGCAGAGCTCGCCGGCCACAATTGCCTGCGCCACGTGAACTATCCTTTCGGCGACGAATGGCGTTTCATGGACCGCAAGGGCATTCCGGCAGCGGTGCGGGTGAGCGGCAGCCTGATCACCAATAGCGGCGAAACAATCAGGACGGTGGCGCTGGACGGAACGGCAGTCTGTCTCGCTCCCGGCTTCCTGGTGCATGACGATCTCGAATCCGGCCGGCTGGTGCGCCTGTTGCCGGAATACCGGCCGGTCGAGTTTTCAATGAATGCCGTCTATCCGCACCGCCATCATCTCTCGGCCAAGGTGCGGACCTTCATCGACATGTTGGTGCATCACGCGTCCGAGCAGCAGAAGCGCATCAACCCCTATTCCTGAGCTGCGTTGCCTCGATGGGTCGCGATCAATAAAGTTCGCGCCGTCTGCAATGGGTCTGATGGTCATGTCTTCGAAATTTCGCAGCTTCGCCTGGTGCCTTCTGCTTGCGGCCGGATTGCTCGCCGGACAGCAGGCCGAAGGGGCTTTTCCAGAGCGTATCATCAGGATCATCGTGCCACAGGCGCCTGGCGGCGGCACCGATGCGATTGCGCGGGTGTTGGCGCAGGAAATGGCAAAGGAACTCGGCGGCACTGTCATCGTCGAGAACAAGGCGGGTGCCGGCACCATTGTCGGCACGCAGGCGGTGGTGACAAGCGATCCTGACGGCCACACTTTGCTGATGGGAACGTTCGCCAGCGCCGTCAATTCCAGCCTGGTCGCGAAACTGCCCTACGACGTGCGGCGCGATCTTGCCCCGGTCGCGCTGGTGGCGCGCGCCTTCAACATCGTGGTGGTCAACCCGAAATCGCCGCTGAAATCGATCCCCGACCTGATCGCGGCGGCAAAGGCCGATCCAGGGAAACTGTCGTTCGGCACCTACGGCACCGGCACTTCGGCGCATCTCGGCGGAGAGCTGTTCAAGCGCCTCGCCGGCGTCGATATGACGGCGGTGCCCTACAAGGGATCGGCACCGGCGATCACCGACCTGCTTGGCGGGCAGATCCAGGTGATGTTCACGACGGTGTCGAGCGCGGCCGCGCTGATCGAGGCCGGGCAGTTGCGTGCGCTGGCCGTGACTTCGGCCGAGCGCTCGCCGGCCTTTCCGCAATTGCCGACGGTCGCCGAGGCAGGCGTACCCGGCTATGTGCTGGAGAACTGGTACGGCTTGTTCGCGCCAGGCAAGACGCCGCGCGAGGTGATCGACCGGCTGAACCACGCGGCGGGCAAGGCCTTCCAGTCGGAGGCGTTTCGCAAGATCGCGGCGAACGAGGGGCTGGTCATGGTCCCGGCGCCGCCGGAGGAGTTTTCCCGCTACTTTCGCGGCGAGGAGGAACGCTGGCGCAAGGTGATCCAGGACGCCGGCATCAAGGCCGAATAGACGTTGTGGCGAGCCATGCCTTACCGGCCCTCCCGCACGAAGCGGTTGCGCAAGGTGCCGATGCCGGTGATGTCGATCTCGACCACATCGCCATGCCCAAGGTTGGGTGAGGCGCCGTCGGTGCCCATCCAGATCACGTCGCCCGGCCACAGCGTGAAGTATCTGGTCAGTTCGACGAGGAACGGCACGATGCCGAAGATCATGTCGTTGGTGCGGAAACGGCCGGTTTCCTTGCCGTTGACGCGGATGACAGTTTCCATCGCGTCAAGATCGACGTCGGTCTCGATCCATGGCCCCATCGGCTTGAAGGTGTCGGCGTTCTTGGAACGCCATAAGCCCCGATCGGCCTTCTGCCACGTGCGCTCGGAGACGTCGTTGCCGATGGTGTAGCCGAACACGCAATCCATCGCGTTCGTCTCGGTGAGATGCTTTGCCTTTCTGCCGATCACGACGACGAGCTCGCCCTCGTAGTGGATCTTGTCGGTGGCAAAGGACGGGATCACCACGTCCTCGTCATGCGCAACCAGCGCATTCTGCGCGCGGTAGCCGATCTCGGGCCGGTCGGGCACATTGGGCACGGTGCCGGCCTTGTCGGCGGCTTCCTTCAGATGCTTGAGATAGTTCAACCCGACGCAATAGAAGGTCCGGGGGATCAGCGGCAGCTCGATCTTGATATCCTTCAGCGCGTGCGACTGGTCGGTCTTCTGCCACTGGCCGAAGGGATCGCCGGTGACGGCAAGAACCTTGTCGCCCTCGACAATGCCCCAGGAGGTGTTTCCGGCAGCGGTGAATTTCAGCCAGCGCATGTACCTGTTCCCGTTGTTCTTATTCAGCCGCGTCGCGCGGCTGGGTTCTCCATGCGCCGACCGCAGGACGCTTGAGACCCAGGTTCTCGCGGAGTGTTTTGCCGGTGTAATCCTTGTGAAACAGTCCGCGGCGCTGCAGTTCCGGCACCACGTGCTTGACGAAATCGGCGTAGGAGCCGGGTACGATGGTTGCCGCGAGGACAAAGCCGTCGCAGCCGCGCTCGACGAACATTTCTTCCAGTGTGTCGGCAACCTCTTTCGGCCCGCCGACGATGGCATCGTGCACCTGGCCGCGGCCGGAGAAGTCGACAAAATCACGCGCGCTCGGATTGCTCTTGCCCGAGGCCTTCAACACGCCGTCGCGGATGCCCAAAATGCCTTGCATGCTCTTCAGTTCG
>DASWVJ010000028.1:0-6569 GCA_036406295.1 Bradyrhizobium sp. | reverse complement strand
GTTCGAGACCGCGTTCAGCGTCAGGTACACGATCTTGCGCGGGTAGGGCGTGATGTTGCCGCTCGATCCGTGCACCAGATTGCCGTGGAACATCAGCATGCCGCCCGCCTTGCCGGTGGGGGCTACGATACCGCCTTCCTTCACCAGCCGCGTCACGGTTTCCTCGTCCAGCGTCCACAGCGGATAGGACGTGGTCTTGAGATCATGCGAGGCCTTGAGGTCCCCGGCATGCTGGCTCTTCGGCACCAGCATCAAGGGGCCATTGATCGGCATCACCTCGTCAAGGAAGATCGCGATGTTCATGGCGCGCGGCAGCGGCATGCCGTCGTCGCGCTTCCACGTGCCGTAGTCCTGGTGCCATTGCCAGACGTCGCCGGTGAACGCCGCCTTGGCGTTGATCTTGAACTGGTGCATGTAGACTTTTTCGCCGAACAGCTGCTCGATCGGCTCGATCATGCGCGGGTGCTTACCGAGGATGCCGAAGGCATCGTTGTAGAGATGCGCGGCAAAGGCGGTGCGCGGCGCGCCGCTCTTCTCGCGCCACACCTCGGGCCGGTTGGCATCATAGATGCTGACGGCCTCGCGGGCGAGGAAATCGACCTCTTCCTGCGTGAACAGTTCGGGCAGGAACAGCCAGCCCTCGCGGTGGAAAAATTCGATCTGCTGCGGCGTCAGTTTCATGTTTTCCTCTCCCTTGTTTTTTTGTTGTCATTCCGGGGCGCGTCGAAGACGCGAATCCGGAATCTCGTTCGGTAGTCTCCAGATTCCGGGTTCGCCGCCGGCGCGGCGCCCCGGAACGACGCGTGAAGGCTACGCGGCCTTGTCGCTTGCTCTCAACCTCTCTTCCGTCATCCGTCCCGCGCCGAGCGCATGCGCGAGTGCGGCGGCTTCCGCCGCCTTGGCGTTGCCCGAAAACACATGCGCGGCGATGGTCTCGTGCTCGTGCCAGGCGCTTTCGCGGTAGTCGAGCTCGGCGAGCACCGTCGCCATCGATCGGCGCATATGCGGCCAATGCGGCGCGATCATCTCCTCGATCGCGGGATTACCCGACAGCGCATAGATCGCGCGATGGAAATCGACATCGCGGGCGATCAGCTCGGCGAGCGGCGTCTTGCCGGAGATGGAACGCCCGGCGACCAACGCCGCCTCGAGCCGTGCGCGGCCGCCCGGGTCGGTCCTGGCGCGCGCGGCGGCCAGCCTGGCTGCCAGCGCGTCAATGGCGCCACGGACCTCGTAGAGCTGGCGGATGCGCTCGGGATCGAGCCGGATCACTTCAAAGCCGCGGCGGCCGCTTTCGGCGACGAGGCCCTGCCGGTGCAACAAATGCAGCGCATGAGATACCGGCTGGCGCGACACGCCAAGCCCGGCGGCGAGCTCGTTCTGGCGGATGCGTTGGCCGGGCGGCAGCGAGCGGTCGATGATCGCCTCGAGAATCCGCGCATAGACCTGATCGATTAGATTGGGGAGCGGGTCGAGAGGGATCATGGTCGGCGTCCCTGGAACACGGAATTCCGTGTTCAGAAGCTAACTCCGCCCACGGCACCGGGTCAAGGACTTCGGCGTCTGCGCGATCGGGCCGTTCAGGGCGGCTCTGCGGTTTGCGCCAACGCTAATCCTTTCGCTTGCCGAGTTCCTTCAGCAGCCGCGTCACCAGATAGAGCCGCGGCGCGATCATCTCCTCGATCGCGGGATTACCCGACAGCGCATAGATCGCGCGATGAAAGTCGACATCGCGGGCAATCAGCTCGGCGAGCGGCGTCTTGCCGGAGATGGAGCGCCCGGCGACCAGTGCCGCCTCGAGCCGCGCGCGGCCGCCCGTGTCGGTCCTGGCGCGCACGGCGGCCAACCTGGCTGCCAGCGCGTCAATGGCGCCACGAACCTCGTAGAGCTGGCGGATCCGCTCGGGATCGAGCTGGATCACTTCAAAGCCGCGGCGGCCGCTTTCGGCGACGAGGCCCTGCCGGTGCAACAAATGCAGCGCATGCGATACCGGCTGGCGCGACACGCCAAGCCCGGTGGCAAGCTCGTTCTGGCGGATGCGTTGGCCGGGCGGCAGCGAGCGGTCGATGATCGCCTCGAGAATCCGCGCATAGACCTGATCGATCAGATTGGGGAGCGGGTCGAGCGGGATCATGGTCGGCGTCCCTTGGAACACGGAATTCCGTGTTCAGAAGCTAACTCTGCCCATGGCACCGGGTCAAGGACTTCGGCGGCCGGGCGACCGGGCCGTTTGGTGCCGCTCTGCCGTTTGCGCCAACGCTAATCCTTCCGCTTGCCGAGTTCCTTCAGCAGCCGCGTCACCAGATAGAGCCGCGGCGCGATCGAGCCGGCATCGATGTACTCGTCGCGGGCGTGATAGCCGTAGCCGGCGAGCCCGAAGCTCTCGACCACCACGGCCTTGCCGCTGCGGTTGGCGAAACCGGCATCGGTGCCGCCGCCGGTCATCTCGGTAATGTCGAGGGTGCGGCCGATCTCGGCGTAGATATCCTGTCCCTGCCTGGCGAGCAGGCGGCCGCGGTCGGTCGCCACGAAGGGCGGGCGGCCCGACACGATCGTCACGGTCGTCTCGGTGTCGGGGACGAGTTTGTTCTTCACCTTCACGTCGAGCGCGGCCTGCAGTTTTTTCAATCCCTCCGGCACGGTGACGCGGATGTCGGCGCCGGCAACTGCCTTTTCCGGGATCTGGTTGCGCACCGTGCCGGCCTGCGCCGTGGTCCAGTTCAGCTGCGTGCCGGGAACGGATTCCGCCACTTCGCGGGTTTGCAGCAATTGATGCGCGAGCTCGATCAGCGCGTTGCGGCCGAGCTGCGGCGCTGCGCCGGCATGTGCGGCGCGTCCCTTTACTTCCATCCTGCCGGTTGCCGTACCGCTCGCCCCGAGCAGCAGCGCGTCGTTCTTCGCGGCTGGCGCGGCCACCGTCGGCTCGAAGGACAGCACGAAATCGTGCTGGTCGGCTATTTCGGAGATCAGCTCGCCCGAGCCGATCGAGCCGACTTCCTCGTCGGGATTGAACAGCACGGTGAGCTTTGCGTAGTTGCGCCAGTCCACCTCTTTCAGGATTTTCAGCGCGTGCAGCACGAGCGCGATTCCGCCCTTGTCGTCGGCGATGCCGGGCCCGTAGATGCGCTCGCCGTCAACCCGCCAGGGCTGGGTGGCGAGGATGCCGCGTTCATAGACGGTGTCCATGTGCGCCATCAGCATCAGCCTCGCGGTGCCGCTGCCCTCAAACGTGCCGATCACGATGTCGGCGCCGGCGCCGCGCGTAGTCTTGCGCCGCTCGGTCTTCGCGCCAAGCTCCTTCAGCCGTGTCTCGGTGAAATCGGCCATTTTCCGGAGGCCGTCGAGATCGGCACTGCCGGATTCGATCATCACCATCTCGCGCAAGGTGTCGATCAGCTCGGGTTTTGCGGCGTCCGCCATGGCACGTAGCTTTTCGTCCGGAGCAGCGGCGAACGCCGGAGCCGCCCAAGCGAGTACAAGGACGCACAGGGGCAGGTTGATCCAACTTCTATTCATGAGCGTCCTCCGCGAGTGTTGTTGCGGCGAGCCTAGCACCGGCGGAATTGGCCGCCGTTACAAGACTTCGAGATCGAGCTCCGCCAGCCGCGCCGCATCCGCTACCGCCTCGATTGCAGCGATGCGATCGTCGGCGATGGAGACCCGCAGCGCGATGCGCAGCGCGCCGCCCAGGATGACCGCAACCCCCACCTCGCCATCGACCAGCGCGGTTTTGGCCGCGCGCGCGCGCCCCTTGAAGGTTTCGGCGACTGCGTGCGCGCCGCGGATTTCCGGCAGCGAGCCCAGGCGCTGCGCGGCGGCGTCGGCGTGGAACGCCACGTCGGGATCGAGCACCGCGAGCAGTCCCTCGAAATCGCCCTCCCGTGACGCCTTCAGGAACGCATCCACGATCCTGCGCTTGTGGCTGAGCTCCGCGTCCGGGGCAGGGGCGCCCTGCACCCGGCGCCGCGCGCGGCTCGCCAGCTGGCGCGCTGCCGCCGGGGTGCGATCGACGATCGGCGCGATCTCCTCGAAGGGCACCGCGAACATGTCGTGCAGCACGAAGGCGAGCCGCTCTGCGGGCGCCAGCGTCTCCAGCACCACGAGCAGCGCGGTGCCGACATTGTCGGCCATTTCGCTCTCGCGCTCATGCGCGTTGTCGGCGGCGGGTTCCGGCACATGCGGCCCCATCGGCTCCTCGCGGCGCGATTTCCGTGCCCGCAGCATGTCGAGGCACACCCGTGCAACGACCGTGGTCAGCCAGCCGCGCAGGTTCTCCACGGAGGCAGCGTCCGAGCGGGACAGCCGCAGCCATGTCTCCTGCACGGCGTCATCGACCTCGCCGACCGAGCCCAGCATCCGGTAGGCCACTTTGCGCAAATGGGCTCGGTTGGCCTCGAACTGCCCGGCCCAGAAATTTTTCTCGTTCATCGGTCACATTCCCTGATCGCGCTCCGTCATGGCTATGACGAACGAAACCAGCGCCGTGTGACAGCAGAACGGCGCGGGAACGTCAAAGGTTCAAATCAGGAAGAATGGAGACCGATATGTTGCAGGCCCGCATGAAACACCCCGTGATGGTCGTTCCCGACGCCATGAAGAACTTGCAGGCGCTGGGTGAGTTGACCAAGCAGGGACTGCCGGAGAAGCTGCTCGAACTCGTGCATCTGCGCGCCAGCCAGATCAACGGCTGCAGCGTCTGCGTCGACATGCATCCAAAGCTCGCCAAACGCGCCGGTGAGACCGACGAGCGGCTGTTCGCGGTCGCCGCCTGGCACGATGCACCCTATTTCAGCGACGGCGAGCGCGCCGCATTGGCGCTGACGGAATCGCTGACCCGTCTCGCCGACCGCACCGAGGCCGTGCCGGACGCGATCTGGGAAGAGGCGGTCAAGCATTTCGACGAGGCGGAATTGGCCGCGCTCATCCTTGCGATTGCCAATATCAACGTCTGGAACCGTCTCAACGCAGCCGTGCGCCAGCCCGTAGGCGCGTGGAAGGTGTAGCGGCGCGCTTCTTACCTTCTCCCCTTGTGGGAGAAGGTGGCGCTGCTATGTAGCGAGAAAATCCAGCACGATCTCGCAATATTTCTGCGGCTGTTGTTCGAACATCGGATGTGTCGCGCCGGGAATCATTTCGGTGCGCGAGCCCCTCACATGCGCGGCCAGCGCGTGCAGCACCAGCGGCAGCGTGCCCTTGGTATTGGCGCCGCCGATGAACAGCGTGGGCGTTCTGATCGCCTCGGCATCCGCCTTGGAGAACGGCGGGCGCTGGTCGCGGGTCTGGCCTATCAGCGTCGTCGCATTGTCGCGCAGCAACTGCTTCGGTACTGCCGGCAGCCGCCTCCAGGCACCCGGGCCTTCCAGTGCGTCCATGAATATCTGCAAGCCGCCGTCGATGTCGCCTTTGGCGATGACCTCGGCGGAGGCCGCGATCCGCGCTGCAAGCGGCGACGGTCCGGGCTTGAAGTTCAGGTCGAGGGTGCCATCGAGCTCGCCGCCGGGCTCCGCCAGGATCAGTTTGCGCAGCAGATCGGGCCGCCGCTGCGCGACGCGGAAGCAGACATGTCCGCCGCGCGAATGCCCCATCAGGTCGACCGGCTTCTGCTCGATCTGCGCGATGAAGGCGATCACGTCGTCGACATGCTGCGCGATCGAATAGGTGTCGCCTGTGCCATCCCAATGATCGGGAAAGAAATGCCGCAGGCTGACCGCGATCACGCGGTGTTTTCGTGTCAGCGGTCCCAGCACCGCCGACCAGATGCGGAAGTCGCACAGCGAACCGTGAATGCAGACCAGCGGCGGCATCCCTGGCTGGGCATGGCCCACGTCGATATAGGCCATGTCGTATCCGTTGACGCGCAGGGTTTGCATGAGGGACTCGCTTGGAGAGGAATGCGTGGGAGGGAGGCCGATCATCCCATGGAACCGCACCTGTGCCCATCGCCGAAACAGCGAGGCAGGGCTGAATTTCGCGCCGGACAAGGCCTGTTGATGCCTCGGAAACCTTTCAGGATTCGGGTGGATAGCAACAATGTCCAAGCTTAGATTTATGCCAACAAGCTAGCATGGCAGGATCCCGAAAAGTGGAAACCGGTTTTCGGAGAGGATCATGCTCAAACAAAAGAGTCAGAAAGCTTGGAAGGAGCAAGCCATGACCCATCAGCAATTTGCGATCTTCGACACGCCAATCGGCGCCTGCGGCGTGATCTGGGGCGAGCGCGGCATTACCGGCGTGCAGCTGCCGATGGGCAGCGAAGACAAGACGCGCAAGCGCATCCACCAGCGTGGCGGCGATATTTCGGAAGGCGAGCCGCCGGCCGAGGTGAAGCGCGCCATTGGTGCGATGACGGAACTGCTCGAAGGCAAGCCGAACGACCTTGCGGAAGTCGTGCTCGATCTCGACGGCGTGCCGGAATTCAACCGCGGCGTCTACGACATCGCGCGGAAAATTCCGCCCGGCCAGACCCTGACCTATGGCGATATCGCCAGGAAGCTTGGCGGCCTGGAATTGTCGCGCGACGTCGGCCAGGCGCTCGGCCGCAACCCGTGCCCGATCGTGGTGCCGTGCCA
>DASWVJ010000027.1:0-8579 GCA_036406295.1 Bradyrhizobium sp. | reverse complement strand
AAGCCGCGGCCGCACATGCCGTAATTGCCGGCGCCGAAGGAGGCGCCGCAATAGAGGGTGATCTGCGGCACGCTCGCCGAGGTCACAGCCTGGATCATCTTGGAGCCGTGCTTGATCATGCCGGCCTCCTCGTAGTCGCGGCCGACCATGTAGCCGGTGGTATTGTTCATGTAGAGCAGCGGCGTGCGCGACTGACAGCAGGCCTGGATGAAATGCGTCGCCTTGTTGGCGCCGGGCACGTCGAGCGGACCGTTATTGGTGATGATGCCGATCGCCTGACCCTCGATGCGGGCATGGCCGCAGACGGTGGCGGGGCCGTAATCGGGGGAGAATTCGGTGAAGTCGGAATCGTCGATGAAGCGCGCAATCGCCTGGCGCATGTCCACCGGGCGCTTGTGATCCATCGGCATGATGCCGAGCAGTTCTTCCGCATCATAGCGCGGCGGACGGAAATTGTTCTGCAGCGGCTTCGGCCGGTCCCATTCGAGCTTGCCCATGATCTCGCGCGCGATGCGGAGCGCATCGCGGTCGTCCTCGGCGATATAGTCGCCGAGGCCCGAGATCGAGGTATGCATCTCGGCGCCGCCGAGCTCTTCCTCGGTTGCGATCTCGCCGGTCGCGGCTTTCAGGAGCGGCGGACCCGCCAGGAACGCGCGGGTGCGGCCGCGCACCATCACGATGTAGTCCGACAGACCAGTCTGGTAGGCGCCGCCAGCGGTGGACGAACCATGTGTGACCGTGACGACAGGCAATCCTGCCGCCGACAGGCGCGCGAGGTTACGAAAGATGTTGCCGCCGCGGATAAAATCCTCGACGCGGTAACGCAAGAGATTGGCACCGGCACTCTCGACCAGCTGCACATAAGGCAGCTTGTTTTCCAGCGCCAGCTCCTGCACGCGCAGCGTCTTGTCGAGGCCGAAGGGCTGCAGCGCGCCGGCGTCGATACCGGCGTCATTGGCGCTGACCATGCAGCGGATGCCGGAGACGAAGCCGATTCCGGCGATCATGCCGCCGCCGGGAACGCTCTTCTCGGCGTCGGGAACATCGAACCTGTAGCCCGCGAGCGTGGCCAGCTCCAGGAATGGCGAGCCGGGGTCGAGCACCAGCGCAACGCGCTCACGCGGCAGAAGCTGCCCGCGCTTGTGGAAGCGGTCCTTGGCGGCGGCGGAGGCGGTGCGGGTGCGATCCTCCAGCGCTCGCATCCGCGCGATCAGCGCCAGCATGCCGTCGCGATTGGCCTTGTAGGCGGCACTGCCGGCAGCGATGGTGTTCTCGATGATGGCCATTGCTCAACTTGCTCCGTCATTCCAGGGCGATGCGAAGCATCGAACTCTGGAGCGCCCTTGCGCTCCTGAGAATCTCGAGGTTCTTCGCGTGCCCCGGAACGACAGCCCTCAATGCCTGACCCCGAACATCTTCCGCGCTTCCGCCGGTGATGCGATCTCCCGCCCGGCCTTTCGCGCGCAGGCGGCAAGCGCTTCGACGAGTTGCCCGTTCGACGTCACCTTGGTGCCGTCGCCGAGATAGAAAGTGTCTTCCAGGCCCGAGCGCAGGTGCCCGCCGAGATCGGCGCAGCGCTGGTGCAACGGCCAGATTTCGGCACGGCCGATGGCGGTCACCTGCCAGTGCCCCTCGGGGCGCTTGAGCTTGAGAAGGATCGGCAACAGGTCGGGATCGGCCGGCATGCCGGAGGCAACTCCCATCACGAAATTGTACTCCAGCGGTCCCGTATACATGCCGGTCTGCACATACATGCCGACGGAGCGCACGATGCCGACGTCGAAACATTCGAACTCGGGAATGGTGCCGGCATCCTTCATGGCGTCGAGAAAATCCTGCACTTTCTCAACCGAATTGTCGAACATCATCGGCGGCCAGGCCCAGGTGTTGTCGGCCTTCACCTTCAGGTAATTCAGCGAGCCGGCGTTGCAGGCGGCGATCTCGGGCCTTGTCTCGCGCACGCAGGCCAGCGGGCCGTCATAATGCGGCCCCGACGTGCCGGTCGTGTGGTTGATGATCACACCCGGACAGGCCTCGCGGATCGCCTGCTGGATTTCCCTGCTGACGCCGACTTCCCACGACGGCAAATGGCCCTTGCCGGGCGCCTGCTGACGCAGATGGATGTGCATGATGCTGGCGCCGGCATCGAAAGCGGACCTCGCCTCGCGGGCCATCTCTTCCGGCGTGACCGGCACGTTGTGCTGTTTCGGGTCGGTCAGCACGCCGTTCAGCGCGCAGGTGATGACGGCCTTGTCGCTCATGATACTCTTTCCATATGCGGTGCGGCCATGATGGTCACTTCGGGTTCAGGCCTCTTGCGTTCAGCCGCTGTAGGTGCAACGCAGCAAGGTGTTGCCGGAATTCGCGGAATTTGCATAAACTCGGACCGACCGCGGCAATAGCGCGCATTGAACATTGTCCTGTATCAAGCTGTCTGGCACCACGCAGGATATTTCTGCTGCCGAAATCGAGTTGCGGAGACCGGAATGAGCTACAAGGACCTGTTGCTGAGCCTCGCCAACTATCCCGACAACACGCCTCCAGCGGCTGTCGACGTGGCGGTGGATTTTGCCGCCGCCATTGGCGCCAAGCTGTCGGCGATCGCCTGCGAGATCAAGATCGCGGTACCGGGCAGCTTCATTGCGCCCGCGTTCCTCAATGTTCCGGCCATGGCCGAAACGGAAGCCAAGAAGGCGCGGGAGCAGGCCGAGGCGGCGCTCGCCGCGTTCCAGAAGGCCGCGGAGAACAAGGATGTGTATGAGGAGCGGATTCTCGGCCGCTGTCTCGCGCCGGAGCTCCCGGGACTGCTGGTGGAATATGCACGGCTGCGCGACCTCACCATCGTACCCGCCGAAGCCAATGAATTCGCCGATCAGCCCAATGCCGAGGCGCTGATCTTCGAATCAGGGCGCCCGGTGCTGATGGTTCCGCGCGAACCGCGCAAGCCCTTTGTGCTGAACACGGCGACCGTTGCCTGGGATTTCAGCCGCCCAGCCGCGCGTGCGGTCGGCGATGCGCTGCCGCTGCTGATCAGGGCAAAGCGCGTGCATATCGTTACCGTGACCAACGAGAAGCGTATCGATACCAGGCGTTCCGGCCCCGAACTGGCCAAGCATCTTGCCCGCCACGGCATCGACGTGATCCTGGAGACGGTCGATGCCGCAGGCCGCAGAATTCACGAAGCGCTGGAAGCCGCAACGCACGTGCACGACAGCGACCTGCTGGTGATGGGCGCCTACGGGCACTCGCGCCTGCGGGAATTCGTGCTGGGTGGCGCGACGCGCAGCATGATCGCGCGCCCGCCGCTGCCGGTGCTGCTCTCGCACTGACGCCTTCGCCATGCAGGGCCTGACAGCATCCGAGGCGCTGTCCCGGCTGAAGGCCGAAGGCTTCAACGAACTGCCGCGCGCCGGCAGGCGATCGATCGTGCGGCTGATCATCGACGTGCTGCGCGAGCCGATGCTGCTGTTGCTGCTGGCCGGAGGCGCGATCTATTTCGCGCTCGGCGATCACGGCGAGGCTCTTCTGCTCATCGTGTTTGCGTCGATCTCCATTCTCATCACCATCGTGCAGGAGGCGCGCACCGAGCGCGTGCTGGAATCGCTGCGCGATCTCACCAGTCCGCGCGCGCTCGTGATCCGCGACGGCGAGCGTGTCCGCATCGCGGGCCGCGACGTCGCGCGCGGCGATCTGATCGTGCTTTCGGAGGGCGACCGGGTAGCCGCGGACGCCACGGTCGTGCAATGCGACGACCTGCTGCTGGATGAGTCGCTGCTGACGGGCGAGTCCGTTCCGGTGCGCAAGCTGGCCAGCATTCCCGATACCGATGCCGGTCCGCCGCATACCGGCGGCGACGACCTGCCCTTCGTGTTTTCCGGCACGCTGGTGGTGCGCGGCAGCGGCATTGCAGAAGTCACATCGACCGGAATCCGCACCGAGATCGGCAAGATCGGACAATCCCTGCGTACGCTGGAGACGGAAACGCCGCGGCTGCAGCTGCAGACCCGCCGCCTGGTGACGATGTTCGCGATTGCCAGCGCCATCGTCATCACGCTGACCGTGCTGCTGTATGGGCTCACCCGCGGTGGATGGCTCGAGGGCGTGCTTGCCGGCATCGCACTCGGCATGTCCATGCTGCCGGAAGAATTCCCTGTTGTGCTCACTGTCTTCCTCGCCATGGGCGCCTGGCGGATTTCGCAGGCTCGCGTGCTGACGCGGCGCGCCTCCGCCATCGAATCGCTGGGTGCGGCAACCGTGCTCTGCACCGACAAGACGGGAACACTGACGCAGAACCGTATGACCGTGGCGCGGCTGGTGCTGCCCGACGGCACGCAATGCGCGCCAGGCCCTTCCGAACCCACAGCGTCCGTGTTTCACACGCTGATCGAAACCGGCGTTCTGGCCTGCGCGCCGCAACCGTTCGACCCCATGGAAAAGGCGCTGCAGGGGCTCGGCCCGGACGCGGCCGCAGGCCGGCAGCTCGCGCAGAGCTACGGGCTGCGCCCCGACCTCCTCGCCATGACCAACGCGTGGCGCGGGAGCGGCAGCGAATGCACCGTTGCGGCAAAAGGCGCGCCGGAAACCATCGGCGTGCTTTGCCATATGGGAGCGGGCGAGCTGGCCGAATTGCGGCAGCGCGTGGATGCGCTCGCCCGCGAAGGCCTGCGCGTGCTCGGCGTAGCGCGCGCCGCCGCTGATCGAAACGACCTCCCGGAATCGCAGCGCGACTTTGCGTTCCGTTTTTGCGGGCTGATCGGCTTTGCCGACCCGCTACGGCCCGAGGTGAAGGACGCCGTCGGCGAATGCCGCTCCGCCGGCATCCGCGTGGTCATGATCACCGGCGATTACCCGGCGACCGCATCCGCGATCGCGGCGCAAGCCGGGCTCGATTACGCACGCATCCTGACCGGCGCCGAGATCACGGGCATGGATGATGTCGCCCTCGCCGGCTCCGCACGGGGACAGACCGCCTTTGCGCGGATCGCGCCGGACCAGAAGCTGCGCATCGTCAACGCGCTGAAGCGGGACGGCGAGATCGTCGCCATGACCGGCGACGGCGTCAACGACGCACCCTCGCTGAAGGCAGCCCATATCGGCATCGCCATGGGCGGGCGCGGCACCGACGTGGCGCGCGAGGCTTCCTCGATCGTGCTGCTCGATGACGATTTCGGCTCGATCGTGAAGGCAATCCGGCTTGGCCGGCGCATCTATGACAATTTGCGCAAGGCGATGAGCTTTATCCTCGCCGTTCACGTGCCGATCGCCGGGCTCGCACTGCTTCCGCTCATAACCGGGATGCCGCTGATGTTCGGCCCGGTGCACATCGCCTTTCTCGAGATGATCATCGACCCCGTCTGCTCACTGGCGTTCGAGGCGGAAACCGAAGAGCGCAACGTGATGCGGCGGCCGCCGCGTTCGCCGGAGGAGCCACTGCTGCCGAGAGCCCTCATCATCTGGTCGGCGATGCAGGGCGGGCTGGCGCTGCTGCTGACCGGTGGCGTGATGGTGACGGCAAATGCCTGGGGCATGCCGGAGAACGAGGTGCGCGCGCTGACGTTCTTCTCCCTGGTGCTCGTCATCGTCAGCCTGATCTTCGTCAACCGCTCGTTCACGAGCTCGCTGGTCGAGGCCTTCACCCGGCCGAACCGGGTGCTGGCTCTGATCATCCTCTTCGTGACGGCAGTGCTGGCGCTGAGCCTGACCTGGCCGGCCGCGGCAAGCCTGTTTCGCTTCGGCCCGCTCCACCTCGACGACCTCGCGATCACGGTCGCGGCGGCGCTGGTCTCGCTGGTGCTGCTGGAGGTCTCGAAGTACCCGCTACGCCACGCCCTGGCGGGGGAGCTGTCCCGCAATCAGGACAGCGTCGCATCCCCGCTACGGTAGATCGCCAGATCCCGTGAGCCCGAGAAGATCGCGCGCGGCTTCAAGCCGTAGAAACGGCGGATCGAGTGGCTGAAATGCGTGGAATCGGGATAGCCGATGTCCTGCGCGAGATGGGCCAGATTGATGTCCTGGTTGGCGAAGTGCAGCAGGTGCCGCGCGCGCTTCCAGGCGCGGAAGGAGCGGAAGGCGATCCCGGTCTCTTCCTTGAACAGGTGGAGGAAGCGCGAGGACGACAGGCCCGCTTCCGCGGCACAGCTTGCCGCCGTCACCGGCTCGCCGGAGAATTTGCCGATTCTGACGATCGCGCGCGCCACACGCGGATCCAGCACGCGCCGCGGCAGCGCTTCGCCGAAGCACATGGTGTCGAACATGGCGCTGGTGATGTCTTCGCCGCTGCGTCGATTGCGCAACATCTCGTAAGCAGAGCGGACCTTCGAGACGAACGCGTCCTGCTCGGGTCCGGTCAGGCGCCTGGTGAGGTCATCCAGTGCGCCGGGACGGAGGCTTTCGGGTTCGATCAAGACCGCGATGGCGGAGCGATGATCGCTCGCGATGGTGTGTCGGATGTTCGGAGGAGCAACCAGCAATTCGCCGTAGCGCTCGCCGTCGGCCGTGGTGAGCCAGAGGCCACCCTTGAGCGCGACATAGACGTTGAACGCACCCTGACAGCGCTCGCGCGGCCGGCCCACCAGCCCGGCGTAGAACACCCGCTCCGGCGTGATGAGCATGAGATGGCCAGACTCGCGGCCCTTGTCGTCCATGGTGCATCCCTCCTCGCGCGGCTCTTTTTCGGCCGCTGCGACGGGACGACCATAGCGAAAAATCGCGCCCTGTCACGGCCGAGGGAGCGTCAGATCCGATATATACCAGAGTGCGGCAAGTGGCTGTCCGCCGCGCGGAATTTCAAGCCCTGATTCGCGGCGCTACGTTCTGCTCGACCCCGGCCTTGCGCTCCGCCGCCACCGCCCGCTTGTAGGCGTCGCGCTCGCGCAGCCGGGCCCAATAGGCCGCGACGTTGGGACCGAAATCCTTGGCAAGCCCGATATTTTCGGCCAGCCGCAGCGCATAGCCGTTGACAATATCGGCAGCGGTAAAGCGGCCGGCGCAGAGCCATTCGGAATTGGCGGTCGCGGCTTCCACCGCGCGCAGGCGTCCCAGGAACCATTTTGCATAGTCGCCGGCGACCTGCGGATTGCGGCGCTCTTCCGGCTCGAGCTGACTGTAGCGGAGCACCAGCGTCTGCGGGAAGGTGAGCGTGGCGTCGGAAAAATACATCCAGTTCAGGAAGGCGCCATAGGCAGGATCGTCGAGGCCGACGACCAGCGGTGTCGGGCCGTATTTGGTGCCGAGGTAGTAACAAATGCCGGACGACTCCGTCATTTTGGTCTCGCCATCGATCATAAAGGGAATGGTGCCCAGCGGGTTGATGGCGAGATATTCCTTGGCGAAGACGCGCGGCGGGAACGGCAGCATCTTCAACTCGTAAGCAAGGCCCATTTCTTCCAGCATCCAGAGCGGGCGGAACGAACGGGCGCCGTCGCAGTGGTAGAGCGTGATCATCAGGCGTTCCCCTTCTTCAGGCCCGGCAGGATGCCCATCATCTTGCACAGCACCATCAGCATCACCTCGTCGGCGCCACCGCCGATCGAGGTCAGGCGGAAGTCGCGATAGGCGCGGCTGACGTGTGTCTCGTTCATGAAGCCCATGCCGCCCCAATATTGCAGGCAGGCGTCGGTGACCTCGCGGCCGAGCCGCCCGGCCTTCAGCTTGGCCATGCTGGCGAGCTTTGTGACGTCCTCGCCCGCGACCAACTGCTCACCGGCGCGATAGATCAGCGAGCGCAGCAGTTCGACCTCGGTCTGCATTTCCGCGAGCTTGAAGTGCACCACCTGGTTGTCGAGGATGGTGCCACCGAAAGCCTTGCGGCCCCTTGTGTACTCGATCGTCTCCTCGATGATCACTTCCAGCGCCTTCAGGCAGGATGCCGCGCCCCACAGCCGCTCCTCCTGGAACTGGATCATCTGGTAGGTGAAGCCCATGCCCTCCTCGCCGATGCGGTTGCGCTTGGGAACCCGGACGTTGTCGAAGAAGATTTGCGCGGTGTCGGATGAGCGCATGCCGAGCTTGTCGAGCTTGCGCGCGATCTGCACGCCCTTGCTCTTCATGGGCACGCAGATCAGCGATTTGTTGCGGTGGACCGGGCCATCACCAGTGTTGGCGAGCAGGCAGATCCAGTCCGCCTGCGTGCCGTTGGTGATCCACATCTTGCCGCCGTTGATGACGTAGTCCTCGCCATCGGAGCGCGCCTGCGTCTTGATAGAGGCGACGTCGGAGCCGGCGCCGGGCTCGGAGACGCCGATGCAGGCGACGGCGTCGCCGGCAATAGCGGGGGCGAGGAATTCGCGGCGTACTTCATCCGAGCCGAACCGCGCCAGCGCGGGCGTCGCCATGTCGGTCTGCACGCCGATCGCCATCGGCACGCCGCCGCATTTGATGGCCCCCAACTCCTCCGCCATCATCAGCGCATAGGAATAATCCAGCCCCTGTCCGCCGAACTCGACCGGTTTGTTGAGACCGAGGAAGCCGAGACTGCCGAGTTTCTTGAACAGCTCGTGCGCGGGGAAGATGTCGTTGTCTTCCCATTCGTCGACATGAGGGTTGATCTCGGCCGCGATGAATTTTTGCAGTGCGCGGCG
>DASWVJ010000026.1:0-7912 GCA_036406295.1 Bradyrhizobium sp. | reverse complement strand
GTTGACGAAGCCAAGGTCCAGTCCCTCCTTGGCGCTGACATGGCGCGCGGTGAGGATCATGCCCATGGCGCGCTTCAGCCCGATCTGGCGCGGCAGCCGCTGCAGGCCGCCGGCGAGCGCGGCAAGGCCGACGCGCGGCTCCGGCAGGGCAAAGGTCGCATTTTCGGAGGCGATGATGAGATCACAGGCCAGCGCGATCTCGAATCCGCCGCCCATGGCGACGCCGTTGACCGCGGCGATGATCGGCTTGTCGCAGTCGAAGCGCGAGGTCAGCCCCGCAAAGCCGCCCTTGTCCCACCCGCGCTTTCCGCCTGCCGCCTGCCATTTCAGATCGTTGCCAGCGCAAAACGCCTTGTCGCCCGCGCCGGTGATGATCGCCACCCACTGCTCGGGATCGGCGGAGAAATCGTCAAAGACCTTGTTGAGCTCGAAATGCGCGTCGATATGCAGCGCGTTGTAAACTTCCGGGCGCGACAGCGTCACGATCGTGATCGGCCCCTTGCGCGTCACCTTGGAGAATTTCAGGTCCATTTCCGCTCCCTCTTTCAATTTTCTGCGGCGAAGAATTCGGCCGCAAGTGTAGCGCCGCTCCGCCGGGCGTTGCCATCCAATTACGCAGGGGCCCCGCGCGTGCCAAGGCTGATCCCCTGCTTGACGAAGGGAGGGGCTTCTCCGCTAAATCGACCCCGAACAGCGGCGCTGCGTAGCGTCTAGACGCAAGCGCCAGCAACGAACAATTCCGGGAGAGACCGCCTTGGATTTCAACCTGCCCGCCGACCTTGTCGCGTACCTCGCCGAACTCGACCGCTTCATCGAACACGAGATCAAGCCGCTGGAAGAGGCCGACGACAATATCCGCTTCTTCGACCATCGCCGCGAGTGGGCGCGTACCGATTTCGAGAACGGCGGCTTGCCGCGGCATGAATGGGAAGCATTGCTGCGCAAGGTCAAGAATCTGGCCGATGCCGCCGGCCATCTGCGCTTCGCGATTCCCAAACGCTATGGCGGCAAGGACGGCTCCAACCTATGGATGGCCGTGATCCGCGAGCACTTTGCATCAAAGGGGCTCGGCCTGCACAACGATTTGCAGAACGAGCATTCCATCGTCGGCAACCTGCCGATCGTCACCATGCTCGACCGCTACGGCAGCGCTGAACAGAAGGCGATGATCGACGGCTCCATAACAGGCAAATACCGCATCACCTTCGGCCTCACCGAGCCCGACCACGGCTCCGACGCCACGCACATGGAAACCAGGGCCGCGCCCGCGACCCGCGACAATGTCAAAGGCTGGATCATCAACGGCGAGAAAATGTGGACCACCGGCATGCATGTCGCCACTCACTGCGCACTGTTCGCGCGCACGAGCGGCAATGATGGCGATGCGCGCGGCATCACCTGCTTCCTGGTGCCGGCCAAGTCGCCCGGCGTGAAGGTCGAGCAGTACATGTGGACCTTCAACATGCCGACCGACCATCCGCGCGTCAGCTTTACCGATGTGTTCGTGCCTGAAGACGCGCTGTTCGGCGAAATCGGCCGTGGCCTGTCGCTGGCGCAGTGCTTCGTGCACGAGAATCGCATCCGCCAGGCGGCGAGCTCGCTGGGCGCTGCCGTCTACTGCATCAACGAGAGCGTGAAATACGCGCGCCAGCGCAAGCCCTTCGGCAAGGCGCTGGCCGAGAACCAGGCCATCCAGTGGCCGCTGGTCGAACTCGCCACGCAGGCCGAGATGCTGCGGCTCCTGATCCGCAAGACCGCCTGGGAGATGGATCAGCTGACGCAGGCGCAGGTCGAGCACACGCTGTCCGACCGCGTCTCCATGTGCAACTTCTGGGCAAACCGGCTATGCTGCGAGGCAGCCGATCGCGCCATGCAGGTGCATGGCGGCATGGGCTATTCGCGCCACAAGCCGTTCGAGCACATCTACCGCCACCACCGCCGCTACCGCATCACCGAGGGCAGCGAGGAGATCCAGAAGCGCAAGGTCGCCGGCTTCCTGTTCGGCTACATGGGAGCGGGGAAATATTGAAGGAGACGACGATGGAAGGTGGCTGCGCCTGCGGAAACATCCGCTATCGCCTTATCGGCAGGCCGCTGGTCGTCAACGCCTGCCATTGCACGTGGTGCCAACGCGAGACCGGCACCGTGCACGCGCTCAACGCAGTGTATGAATTCGACAGGGTCGAGCACCTCAAGGCCGAGCCGGAGATCATCGACACGCCGTCGGCCAGCGGAAAGGGCCAGCGCATCGCGCGCTGTCCGATTTGCAAGGTCGCCATCTGGAGCAACTATCCCGGCGCCGGCCCGGCGATGCGTTTCGTGCGCGTCGGCACTATGGACGATCCGAGCCAATGCCCACCCGACGTCCATATCTTCACGTCGACCAAGCAGCCCTGGGTGACGCTGCCGCCGGGCGCGAAGGTCTACGCCGAGTTCTATAATCCGGCCGAAGTCTGGTCGGATGAAGCCCGCGCGCGCTTCCGCGCGGCGCGCGAGCGGATGAAAAAATAAGGCACTTCCCCACCGTCATTGCAATGACGGGCTCAATTCACCTGCCGGTCCTTCCCCGCCCAATAGGGATCGCGCAGGTTTCGCCGCAGGATCTTCCCCGACGGATTGCGCGGCAGCGCCTCGATGAAATCCACCGACTTCGGCGTCTTGTAGCCGGCGATCCGCGTGCGGGCGAAATTGATGATATCGGTGGCGGTTGCGCTCTTGCCCGGCTTCATCACCACGACCGCCTTCACAGCTTCGCCCCATTTGTCGTCGGGGATGCCGATCACGGCGGCCTCCGCCACGTCGGGGTGGTCGCACAGTGCGCTCTCCACCTCGGCGGGGTAGATGTTCTCGCCGCCGGAGATGATCATGTCCTTGATGCGGTCGTGGATGTAGAGATAGCCGTCCTTGTCCAGGTAGCCGGCATCGCCCGTGCGCAGCCAGCCGTCGGAGCTGAGCGTCCTGACGGTTGCCTCCGGCAAATTCCAGTAGCCGACCATGTTGGACCCGGAGCGCGTCGCGATTTCGCCCACTTCACCCGGCGGAAGCCTTTTTCCATCGGGATCGAGGATCGCCAGCTCGATGCCGGGCAGGGCCTTGCCGGCCGAGCGCATGCGCTCCAGCCCCTCGACATGGTCTTCCGGCGGCAGCGCCACGATGGTGCCGGTGGTCTCGGTCATGCCGTACATCTGAACGAAGCCGCACTTGAAGACCTCGATACATTCCTTGAGGAGCGCTGCAGGGATGGGGGAGGCGCCGTACAGCATGTATTTCAGCCGCGAGAAATCCATCGTCCGTGCACGCGGCTGGCGCACCACGAACTGCATCGCCGCCGGCACCATGAACAGCTTTGTGATGCCGGATTGCTCGAAGAAATCCAGCACCTTGGTCGGATCGAACTCGCGCGCGATCACGCCCTTGGCGCCGTGATACAGTCCCATCACGCCCCAGCCGGAGCCGCCGATATGGAAGATCGGCATCGCCACCAGCGACACGTCGTCGGTCGACCACTTGTTCCATTCCGGTTTCTCGGCCTCGTTGCCGGTCTGCACGAGGTTGAGGAAGTTGGCGTGCGAGAGCATCGCACCTTTGGGTTTGCCCGTCGTGCCTGAGGTGTAGAGCTGGATCGCAACGTCCTTGGGTTCGATCTTCACCTTCGGATCGTCGCCGCTCTGCGCGTCGCGCCAGGCCGTAAAATCCTGCCATTCGGGAGCGCCGCCCTCGGTCGTGATGATGTGCTTCACATCGGGCAGATCGGCCTTGATGTTATGCACTAGCGTGATGAATTCAGGGCCGACGAACAACACCGGTGCCTTGCAATCCCCAACGATGAAGGCGACCTCTGGTCCAGCGAGGCGCCAGTTCACCGGCGCCATCACGACGCCCGCTTTCATCGCGCCCATCAACAGCTCGAAATAGATGTCGCTGTTCTTGCCGAGATAGGCGATGCGCTCGCCTTTCTTCAGGCCCATGGCAATCAGGGCGTTGGCGACGCGGTTGGTCTTGACGTCGAACTCGGCAAAGCTGGTCTGCCGTCCCTCAAACTCGTAGGCCGGAGCGTCGCCGCGATTTTTCGCTTGGGCGCGCACCATGTCGGCAAGGTTTGCCGGAATAGCCGTAGCGGACATGTTCCCCCCGTGATGTTTTGTTGTTTCTTGTTGAAACGACGGTGGGGACTAGCCCCTTGCAGCGCGATCCTTTTCGTTCTGTGCCGTGATCGCATCGCGGGCGTGCTGCCAGTCGGCGTCGGACCATGCGCGCAGCTCGTAGAAGTTCCCGCCGGTGGCGAGCGCCTGCGCCCCGTCCATGGCGATGGTCTCGCCGTTGATCCAGTCGCAGCCGCCTGAGATCAGGAACACGGCCAGATTCTGCAGCTCCTCCATCTTGCCGACGCGGCCCATCGGATTTCGCGCGATGGTTCGCGCGCCCGGCTCGTCATTGGGGTTGAGGCGCTTGCTCATGCCCTCGGTGGGGATCTCGCCGGGCGCGATGGTGTTGAGACGGATGCCGTAGCGCCCCCATTCCATCGCCAGCGACATCGTCATGGCATGCACCGCCGATTTGCTCATCGCCGACGGCACCACGAACGGGCTGCCGTTGCGCACCCATGTCACGGTGATCGACACGACGTTGCCGCGCTGCTTGCCCGCGATCCAGCGCCGGCCAACGGCATGCGTCACGTAGAACGTGCCGTGCATCACGATATTGGCCACGGCGTCGAAACCCCGCGGCGAAAGGTCCTGCGTGCGCGAGACGAAATTGCCGGCGGCGTTGTTGATGAGGTCGGTGAGGGGGCCCCCGGTCCAGATCTGCTCGATCATCTCGTCGACCGCCATCGCATTGCGGATGTCGACTCCGTGGCTGATGACGCGCCCGCCGTGCAGGTCCATCAGCTCGGTGGCGGTCTCGTCGCACACGATCTTGCGGCGGCCGCAGATATGCACCTCCGCCCCGAGTTGCAGGAATTTCGCGGCCATGGCCTTGCCCAGGCCCGTGCCGCCTCCAGTGACGAGGATGCGCCGTCCGGTGAGAAGCTGATCGTTGAACATCGTTTCTACCCAAAAGGATTGTTGTTAATTGGTCGATTGACTAAACCCGAATGACGGCCTTTCTGTAAAGCCGCCACAAGAAAATCAGGTGAGGAGATTTGCTCATGGAAGATCGCGTCTCGATATCGATCGCGGACGGTATCGCCGACGTCCGCCTGGTGCGCGCGGACAAGATGAACGCGCTGGATCAGGCGATGTTCGAGGCGCTGGTGGCCGCCACCGACCGGCTTTCAAGGGAAAAAGCCGTCCGGGTGGTAGTATTGTCCGGCGAGGGTCGCGCCTTCTGCGCCGGTCTCGACATGGACCGCTTTGCCGCCATGAAGGAGAAGGGCGGTAACGGAGTGCCCGGCGGCGAGAGCCGCGACCTCACCAGGCGCACCCATGGGCAGGCCAACTTCGCGCAGCAGGCGGTATGGGGCTGGCGGCAATTGCCGGTGCCGGTTATCGCCGCAATCACGGGCGTCGCCTTCGGCGGCGGCTTCCAGCTTGCGCTCGGGGCCGATATCCGCCTGATGGCGCCGGATGCGCGCATGTCGATCATGGAAATCAAATGGGGCCTCGTGCCCGACATGGCGGGCACGCCTATCCTGGCCAGCCTCGTGCGCGACGATATCCTGCGCGAGCTGACCTATACCGGCCGTATCTTCTCGGCGCAGGAAGCGCTTGGCTACGGCCTCGCCACCCGCGTCGTGGACGACCCGCGCGCCGCCGCGCTCGAGATGGCGCGCGATATCGCCGGCAAGAACCCGCACGCCATCCGCGCCGCCAAGCGCATGATGAACAATCTCTCGGTCGATCCGGGCCCTGCGCTGCTGGCAGAGTCCGTCGAGCAGCAGAAGCTGATCGGCAGCCCCAACCAGACCGAAGCCGTCCGCGCCAATATGGAAAAACGCGCGCCGAGGTTTGCGGAGGCGGGGTAGCGCCCTCCGTCGTTCCGGGGCTCGCGAAGCGAGAGCCCGGAACCTCGAGATTCCCCGATGCGCAATTGCGCATCTGAGGTTCGATGCTGCGCATCGCCCCGGAATGACGGTGCCGCAAAAACCCGACACCAGATCGGAACACGACAATGACAACGCCCTCTCTCTTCCACGGCATTATCAGCGGGCAGCGCCGGCGCAGCCATGATGAGGTTGCCGAGCGAACCGAGCGGATCGCAACGGGCCTGCAATCGCTCGGTGTCGCGCAGGGCGACAGCGTCTGCATGCTCTTGCGCAACGACATCGCCTTCATCGAGGCGGCCTATGCGGCGATGCGGCTGGGGGCCTATGGCGTGCCGATCAACTGGCACTTCAAGCCGGAAGAGATCAACTACGTTCTGAAGGACTCGGGCACGCGCGTGCTGATCGCGCATGCCGACATGCTGCACCAGTTGCGGGATGCGATCCCGCAAGGCGTCACCGTGCTCGCCGTGCCGACGCCGTCCGAAATCCTTTCCAGCTACAAGATCGATCCCGATCATCTGGCGGTGCCGGACTTCGCGATCGACCTGGAATCCTGGCTGACGCAATTCCCGCGCTACGATGGTCCGGCGGTGCCGCAGCCCGCCAACATGATCTATACCTCGGGCACGACAGGCCATCCCAAGGGCGTTCGTCGCAATGCACCGACGCCCGAGCAGACGGCCAATGCCGAACGCATGCGCGCGCTGATCTACGGCCTCAAGCCTAACGCTCGTGCCATTCTGCCGGGGCCGCTCTATCACTCCGCGCCGAATTCCTTCGGCCTGCGCGCCGGCCGGCTCGGCGGCGTGCTGGTGCTGATGCCGCGCTTCGATGCGGAAGAGTTTCTGCGCCTGATCGACGAGCAGAAGATCGACACCATCTTCATGGTGCCGACCATGTTCATCCGCCTGATGAAGCTGCCGGAGGAGGTGCGAGGGAAATACGACGTGTCCTCGCTGCGCCATGTCATCCATGCGGCAGCCCCGTGTCCTGCCGACGTCAAGCGCGCCATGATCGACTGGTGGGGCCCGGTGATCCGCGAATTTTACGGCTCGACGGAGTCAGGCGCAGTCACCTTCGCCACGTCCGAGGACGCGCTGAGGAAGCCGGGCACCGTCGGAAAAATCTCGCCCGGCGCGGAGCTGCGCTTCATCGGCGACGACGGCCAGGAGCTGCCGCCCGGCCAGGTCGGCGAAATCTATTCGCGCATCGCGGGCAATCCAGACTTCACCTATCACAACAAGCCCGAGAAGCGCAGCGAGATCGACCGCCAGGGTTTCATCACGTCCGGCGACGTCGGTTATATCGACGAGGACGGCTACGTCTTCATCTGCGACCGCAAGCGCGACATGGTGATCTCGGGCGGCGTTAACATCTATCCCGCCGAGATCGAGGCGGTGCTGCATGCCGTGCCCGGCGTGCATGATTGCGCTGTGTTCGGCATTCCCGACGCCGAGTTCGGCGAGGCTCTGATGGCCGTGGTCGAGCCGCAGGTCGGTGCGGCGCTCGACATTGCCGATATCCGCGCCCGGCTGAAAGCTTCGCTCGCCGATTACAAGGTGCCGAAGCATATCGAGATCGCCACCAATCTGCCGCGCGAGGATTCCGGCAAGATATTCAAGCGCCGCCTGCGCGATCCCTATTGGGAGCGGGCAGGGCGAAGGATTTAGCTGTGACGCGTAGGGGCAGGCAAGCCCTGGGGCGTTAAAGGAAAAGTGGAATCGTGGGGTGGGCAAAGGCGCGTGAGCGCCGTGCCCACCCTCACGTCCGGCGCGCTTGAGGTGGGCACGCTGGCGCTTTGCCCATTCTACGATTTCCAGAAAAATCTCACTTGACACTTCCGTAAATCGTAACTACTTTCCCGCCATCCCGCGCCCTCAAGAGGGGACGCTACGCGATCGTCACGGAAGGTCGGCGCGGGTTGCG